>NZ_QKLN01000043.1:0-70402 GCF_003225665.1 Pseudomonas sp. TKO26 | reverse complement strand
AAGAACTTCTTCCCCCAGGTGGGCATCGAGGAAGACGTGGCGGAAGTCATGTCGGCCTTCCTCGGCCAGTATTTTGTCAGCAGTCCGGAGCGCGACCTGCCTTCCGAGCTGATCGTCAACGTGGTGCATGACGACTTCCCGACCCTGATCGCTGCCATTGATGAGTTGCGCGGGCGCGAGCTGACCATCAGCCATCGGGTCCGCGGCACCCGGGCGCGCTGGCAGCAATTGGCGGTGACCAACGCCGAACAGGCCCTGAGCGCGCGCCTGGCCAACCGTCAGCATGTCGCGGCGCGATTCGAAGCCCTGGCCGAAGTGCTGAACCTGGATGAGCCACCGCAGCGCCTGGAGTGCTACGACATCAGTCACTCCAGCGGCGAGGCCACTGTGGCGTCCTGCGTGGTGTTCGGCCCGGAAGGGCCGCTGAAATCCGATTACCGGCGCTACAACATCGAAGGCGTCACCGCCGGCGACGATTATGCGGCCATGCACCAGGCCCTGACCCGACGCTTCAGCAAGCTCAAGGAAGGCGAGGGCAAGCTGCCGGACATTCTCCTGGTGGACGGCGGCAAGGGGCAGCTGTCCATGGCCCGTGACGTGCTCAACGAGCTGGCGGTGCCGGATCTGATTCTCCTTGGCGTGGCCAAGGGCGCCACGCGCAAGGCCGGTTTCGAAACCCTGTACCTCAATGATGCGGCCCATGAGTTCACCCTCAAGGGCGACTCCCCAGCCTTGCATCTGATCCAGCAAATCCGCGATGAGGCTCACCGCTTCGCGATCACCGGTCACCGTGCCCGACGCGGCAAGACCCGGCGCACCTCGACCCTGGAAGGGGTGGCGGGCGTCGGACCCAAGCGTCGACGTGATCTCCTTAAACATTTTGGTGGGTTGCAGGAACTGTCCCGTGCCAGCATCGACGAGATTGCCAAAGCACCGGGGATCAGTAAAAAGCTCGCAGAGTTGATTTATGCAAACCTGCACAGCGAGTAGAATGCCCCATCACCTCGTAGCCAGTTGTGCCGATGAATATCCCGAATCTGATCACCGTTCTACGCGTCCTGCTCATCCCGATTTTCATATTGCTGTTCTATTTGCCCTATAGCTGGAGCTACATGGCAGCCAGTTCAGTGTTTGCCTTCGCGGCCGCCACGGACTGGCTCGACGGGTATCTGGCGCGACGCCTGCAGCAGAGCACGCCATTCGGCGCGTTCCTCGACCCCGTGGCCGACAAGTTGATGGTGGCGGTGGCCCTGGTGTTGCTGGTGCAAGAGCATCACAACCTGTGGCTGACCTTGCCCGCCGCGGTGATCATCGGCCGTGAAATTGTCATTTCGGCGCTGCGCGAGTGGATGGCCGAACTCGGCGCCCGGGCCCAGGTGGCGGTGTCCAACATGGGCAAATGGAAAACCGCGGCACAGATGCTGGCGTTGGTGATTCTCCTGGCCAACCCTTCGGATTTCAGCTTCTGGGTGCTGGTGGGTTACGCCTTGCTGCTGGCGGCGGCGGGCCTGACCTTGTGGTCCATGCTGCAGTACCTGCGGGCTGCCTGGCCGCACCTGAAAACTGACAACGAGAAAAAATAAGTTTTTTTGAATCAAAGGCTTGACGCGCATTCGGATTTCTATAGAATGCGCAACACCAAGACATTGCGGGAATAGCTCAGTTGGTAGAGCACGACCTTGCCAAGGTCGGGGTCGCGAGTTCGAGTCTCGTTTCCCGCTCCAAACATAGCGCTGCAGAGTTCCACGAGTTCTGCAGCGATCGCAAAAAGGACCTTCGGGTCCTTTTTTCGTTCTGGCGGGTTTCACTGAAATCCAGCACCCTCCAGCGCTTTCAATTCCTGAACTGAGTCCCGAATAAGAGTCTTGAATTCGAACGTGCATTGAATCGGTTTGTTGCTGGAGTCGCTTGGATAGCGATATGAGCATTTAGCCCTGACTCTGCTCAGACACTCGCAACGGCATTCTCGGATACCAGTGTTACCGGCAATGATGACTCCCTCGGCGACACAGATGGTTTTCCTCCGCACTTTGCAGGGCGTTGTCGATATCCTGTCTGAGAGCGCAGACCTTCAAGGCGCATCAGCCTCGCCACACGATTCCGACCACAATCTTTACCGACCTCACGCAGATCGTCGTGGACCTTGCGATAGCCATAAACACCGCCGCTCTTCAGTGACCCGCTTGAGTTCCGCTCGCAGATGACCCAGCTCGGCGTGTTGATCATCGTCCTGCTGCAATTCTTCTTGAGGATTGCTGTAGCGCTTTATCCGCCAAGAGGTGTTACCAAAACTGGGGCGATTCAGCTCATGTGGCTCCCTTGAAAGGGCTACCGGATGAGAGGGCGCTATGGGTAGAAGACGTTTACAGGGTCTGCAGCACCCTGAATGATCGCGGCTGCGGGCAGACGGTCGAGCACCGTTCGGCACGTAGTGGGCAGTTTTAGCGAACGCACCTTGTGAAAAACCGGACCACTGCTAGCGTACTGACAGTACTCAATGCCAGCAGTAAATGGCACCTACGCTATCTCCAGTGGGAGGCTCATATGCGCGCCAGGTTTTACTGCGGGTTTGTATTGCTGACGACCCTGATTTCCTCGATTACCGCCCAGGCTCAAATCACCGGTTCGCTTGACTTGCCGATAGGCAGTGGCGTCGGCCAGGTCGGTGTCGAGCGCATTCCCAATGAAGAATGCAGGGGACCGACCACGATCGCTTCTGGCCCCGATGGCCAGCTGGCCATTCTGGATAGTGTCAACCATAAGATTCTGGTTGTCGGTGAAAAAGCCGCCACAGAGATCCAGTTGCCCTCCGACCTGCTTGAGCCAGTTGATCTGCTCTCGACAACATCAGGCTATCTGGTGGCCGGGGCGCTGGGCGACGTGGTGCTGGTTTCAAATGCGGCCAAGGTCATTGCACGTACATCCACCGGCTACGACCCCGAGTCGGGCACACCCCGTTTCGTGGTGCTTTCGGACAGCAGGTTCACGCTTGAGAACCTCACCGGCAAACAAGTGCCCGTCGATATCGACAGCAATCGGCTGGGCAAGCTTACGGACCCTGGCCTGCTGGCTGCGACGTCCTTTAATTTCAAAATGGAAAAGCCCACGCTTGCCGTGGGGAACAACACCCAATCCAGTACCGGGTTCAAGCAGACGAGCATTGCTTCGCAGAGACGCCTGGTCGATGTGCGCATGCTCTGGGCGAGCGCCATGGACGGCGCCCTGATTGCAACGCAGGAGACCGTGAAAGCACCAGAAGAACAGAGTTTTGTGCGCCTGATCAACACCGATGCCCAAGGCACGCCCACCACCGAGGCGTACGTGGCACCCGACGCCTATGCGTGCAATATCCGTCGCCCGTTCGCGCGATTGACCAACGGTGTGGTCGTCAGCCTGTTATTCGCCAAGGATGGACTGGTCACAGTTGAACCCATGGAGTTTTCCAAAGTCGGCACTGCCGAGCCGGTGGCCATTGCCCGGTCCTCCGATGTTCAACTGATTGCCTCGCAGACAGACACCCTCAAGCAACTGGAGCAGTTGAACGGAACCAGCACTGTCGGCCTGGTGGCTCTGCAGCAAGTCAGTCGCCAGAGCATTTTGAAAAAAGCGCTTGAGGCACTGGAGCTCAAGTGGATGATGCATACCAGGAACTACAGCCGCGACGGGGTTCCCAACCTGTGTAACCCCACGGCTAATATCTGGCACCGGCCAAGCCGGCTGGACGCGTTCCTGGAGAAGGAAGTCACCGCGATTCCCTACCGATGGGGCGGTTATGCCAGCTCACTCGAGACTTTCCGCAAACACCTCGATGACGGCAAGCTGGCGGGTTCGGATTGCACATGCCGCAATGCCGATTGCGTTTATTCCGGTGCGACGGGGCTCGACTGTTCTGGCTTCGTTTCCTATGCCTGGCAAACAGGGGCCTACTACACCACAAGCAGCCTGCCGAATGCCAAAGTCAGTACCGCGGTGCGTTGGGACGCGGTGCAACCTGGCGACATCGTGAACAAGGCCGGATCTCATGTTCGACTGCTCGAAAGCACCGCGAACGGTCCCAACGGACGCTTCCATGTCGTCATCGAGTCAACCACCAAAACGTCCTGCGGCGGTGTTTGTCGCCGCTCCTACACCGAAGCTGAACTGATGCGGGATGGCTATAAGCCTCTGTCTCGGCTGAACCTCAATCTCTGAAGGAATCGACGCATGACCGGCATGAATCAACTCGCGATCACGCTGCTGTTGACGGCCATGCCTCTGGGTATGGCGCACGCCATGGACGCCAGCTGTCTGTTCCAGCGCAATAAGGAAGCCATGACGCGCATCGATTACACCTGCATTCTGACCAATGGCGATGGCAAGTGTGAAAGCAGTGGCTCGGGTTTCATCGTGTCCGAATCGGGACTGGTCATCACCAACAATCACGTAATCAGCCCGGTGGGAAATGTAACGGTCGAATCCGAAACGATCCAAGTCAAGGTCGGCAGCCGCGGGGCTGGCAACGTCTCGGCCACCGTGGTCGCGCGTGACAAGGTCAGGGATATTGCCTTGCTGCAACTGGCGCCGCGCGACAACGGCAAGGGCTGGCAGACTGTTGCGATCGGTACGGCAGTGCCGACGCCGGTCGCGGCGCCATTGATGGCCCTGGGGTACGGCGGGGGGGGGCTTTCGCTAATACCCTCCGGTATGAAAACGGCAGAATTGGCCGAGGTCGATGGCGGCTACAAACCGTGGTGGCAAACCAACTTGGCCTTGAATGAAGGGCATAGTGGCGGCCCTGTATTTGGCAGCAATGGCACGGTCATCGGAATCTCGGTCGCCTATAAAAGATCCAGCCAGCTGGTCTCTTACGTCATCCCGATCTACTACGCCAAGCCGTTTCTTGATCAGGCTGGTGCCCGATCCGTCACTTACGGTAGTTGCGTTTCCGGCCAACCGGAAAAAGACCCGCAGTATCAAGCGTTATAAGGCCAATGACGCAGTCGAAAAACAGGGCGAGTAGCCGTCGAAGAAATCCAGCAGCCCGCAATTTTGCAGCTCGTATCTTTCGACGCTTGAAATGCGCTATCCACAATCCGAATTCACTGACCTGGAATCCGAGCAACGCACGAACGGGGTTTGATTCTGGAGTCGTTGGCTGAGAGTGAAGTCGTGGCCGACGAGGTTTTCCGGCGCTGGGCTGATCTCCCCGATTTCAAACTGCCAAAGAAACCCATGGACTACCGCTTGGATCTCCTGGGCACTCCAGCGAGACAGGTCTGTACCTTTTCTCGTTCGTGCCGCGCTGCCAAGGACTATGCGGATCAGCAAAGAAGACCTTCACTTCGGATTCGATGGCAAATCGAGCGAGATCCGATAGTTCCTTTCCACGATCCCAAGTCAATGATCGCCACAACTCGATCAACCATGAGTGCCTAAGCTGGGACCATGGGGATTTCCCATGTTTACTGAACAGTCGTCGCTGCAGAGCCAAGGAGTGTCTCGTGAGCCAAATGCAAAGAGCTGCCGATGTTCTACGCAGGTCCAAGAAAATCGTTTTTTTCTCGGGCGCTGGCATCTCGGCCGAGAGCGGAATACCGACGTTTCGCGACAAACTAACCGGGTTATGGGCCAAGCACGACCCTCAACGCCTGGAAACAGCCGACGCCTTTGAGGAGAACCCAGCTCTCGTATGGGGTTGGTACCTGTGGAGGCGGCATCAGGTGAGCGGGGCGAAGCCAAACCCAGCCCACCTGTGCATTCCCCGGTTTCAAGATGCCGGCTGGGAGGTGTCCGTCATTACCCAAAATATCGATGACCTGCACGAGCGGGCTGGTTCATTGGACGTGGTTCACGTTCACGGCAGCTTGATGGACGCGAAATGCTTTGCATGTCACCGGCCAGGCGAATTGACACCTGACCAGCTGAGGGTTGCTGAGGAAGGGCAGTTGATCGAGCCTCCGCGGTGTGACCATTGCAACGCAAGGCTTCGGCCGGGGGTGGTCTGGTTCAGGGAGAAGCTGCCCGAGGACGCGTGGCGGTCTGCAGTACGGCGTGTGAGAGAGTGTGATTTGTTGATTTCCGTGGGGACTTCCGGCGTAGTCATGCCGGCAGCAGGCATTCCGGGAATGGCGCTCGCAGCCGGGGCCGCGGTGATCCATGCCAACCTTGAAGAGGTTGGCTTGGTTGGCGCGGACGAAATAATGCTCAAAGGAAGTGCTGGCGTGGTCCTGCCTGCGCTGCTCCGAGCGGCAGGGGGAGAGGCCAGTCCCGATCACCGCTCATGCTGATGCGCCCGGCGGCTCTGCCGGGCCTGTGCGTCGTCAATGTCGCGATCTTCCCCGGCGTTATCTCGGATTCTGTCCGCAGGAACAACGTGGATTTTGTCCTTCGCTATGCTTGATCTGCTAGGCCGATACGAACAGCGGATTGTGTTTTTCCACGGGAAGGGAAGAGCTATGAGCAAGAAGCTTGGAAATGCGGACATCGTCTACGCAAAAATTCACCCGTCGATAGGGATCGCGCGGGTCGGAAACTCCATGCAAGAGGATGGCTTCTATATCGGGCCACAGGTCGTGGAACCGGCACCGAAGCCGCCAGGGTTCTACCGGGACGCCACTGGAGCCTTGAAGCGCGAAGTCGCGGAATTTCGCCTCTACGGCTATGACGCCCATGGCAAGGTGGTTCGCGAGTTGCTGATGGAAGAGGGCGTGCAGATCAGCTGGTCGGTGGAACTGGCCAACCGCAAGGCTGCCTGGTACCGCTTTGAACTGGCGATGGATATTCCCGAGGCGCTCACGGCGCCGCCGTCGACGCGCCGCAATGCCGCGGTGAGCGAGCGCAGTACCCTGGCGATACTCCCCGGAATACGCAGCGTCGATGCCCCCAATGCCCAGGGCGCCCACTTGCGATTTGACGGTGGCACCTGTTTTGGCATCGAGGTCCCCCTGGGCGAGTTGCGCACCGATGATTGCGGGCGCTTGAGGGTATTCGGCGGCCATGGGAAATCTGCCTCGTGCGACGGCCAGGCGCCTACGGATTTCGCCAACAACGACGGATGGTACGACGACACCAGCGACGGTCCGGTGACCGCCCGGGTCCGCCTCGGCGAGCGGGAGTTGCAGGTGGCTCCGGCCTGGGTGGTGGTGGCGCCGCCCAACTACGGCCCGCAGCAGAAATCGGTGCGGACCCTGTATGCGTTGATGACCGACGTGGCGATCCAGGCCGGACTCCTGCCCACCCCGACCCGGCCTTCGTTTCGAGATGACATCTTGCCCATCCTCAAGGCCATGTGTGACCTGCAGTGGATGAACGCCGGCTTCGCCGCCGGTTTCGGCCATGGCATGGCGCAGCATTTCCTGGACCCGGATTACCTGCACAAGCTCGCGCAGCCAGGCAGTCTCTACGCCGAAATGCGGCGCACGGTGGCCAACGCTTTCCGCAATCCGGCGGACCAGGATATTTCGCTCAAGCCCTGGCCTTGGGTATACGGCGACGCGATGGACATCCCCATGCCGGCCTCGCCACGGGCGATGAACGCCTTGACCGCCACCCAGCTGAGGATGCTGGAGCTGTGGGCCAGGGGCGATTTCCGCGCCGACTACTACCCTGTCCACGAGCCGGTGCACAGCCTCGACCAAGTGTCCGTAACGGCACAACCGGCGATGCTCGACCGCGCCGCCCTGGAGTTCTGCCTGGCCGACGCCTTCCATCCCGGCTGCGAAATGACCTGGCCGGTACGGCATGCATCGATGTACATGGAGCCTTATCGCTGGCGCCACCGCGCTGCCGACAATCCCGAGCCGGACTACGGCAAGACGCTGACCGTGGCGGAGGCCCTGTCCTATGACGGCCCCTTGTATGCCCAGTTTCCTGGAGCGATCACCCGCTGGATGGCGATTCCCTGGCAGACCGACACCGCCAGTTGTCGCTCCGGCTACGACAAGCAATACGATCCCTATTTGCCGACCTTCTGGCCGGCCCGGGTGCCGAATCAGGTCTTGAGCGAGGAGAACTATCGCAAGGTCAGGGATACCACGCTGGATCGTGAAGAACGCCTGGCGGCCTTTTGGCAGCGTTCCGAGTGGGACCGCACGCTGGGTGCCGGGGCCCAGCACCAATTGCAGGTGATGGTGGAGCACTTTGATCGGCAGGGGATCGTCGAGGTGCGCGAGGGCGTCGCCGACGATCCGGACTTCCCGCCGGTGATGCAGGTCGAGGATCGTGGCGGTGACGACCTGAGTCGCGAGGAGCGCAAACTCACCGACAGCGGCATGCGCAGGGCCTTCATGAGCGGGACGTTGAAACCGTGAGCGCAACGGCTCGGCCCGCGCTGGAGAGCCATTGCGATGTCATCGTGTTCGGCGCCGGGCCAGCGGGCTCGGCGCTGGCCCACAGGCTGGCGCCAAGGCACCGCGTGCGAGTGCTGGAGCGCAGCCTGCCGAGCCAGTCCTCGCCCGCTGCACAGGCCTGGCGCATCGGCGAGTCATTGCCCGGCGCGGCGGCGGTGCTGTTGCGCCGACAGGGGCTGCTGGAGCGTTTTCTGGCGGACGGCCATGCACCACGCGGTGCCAGTGTTTCAGTGTGGGAAACCTCGCAAGCGGTGTGGTTCGATGCCCTGCGTGACCCCAACGGCCCTGGCTGGCACCTGGACCGTGTGCGGTTCGACGCGATGCTGCGCAACGCCGCAGGCGCAGCGGGGGCGGTCTTCTCGGCGGTAGCCGGAGGTGTTCAGGTGCGGCGCGAAGGTGGGCGCTGGCAGGTGCAAGATGAACGCACAGGGCAGTGCTACAGCGCCCGGGCCCTGGTGGACGCCACGGGCCGCAGCGCGGTCCTGTGTCGAGCTCTGGGCCTGCGCCAGCAGACGCAGGACCGCCTGCTCTGCGTCCATGCCCGGCTTCCGGCGTTGGCACAGGACCAGGACCGTTGCACGCGGACCTGCGCGGATGTGGATGGCTGGTGGTACAGCGTGCGCCTGCCCTCGGGCGATCGGGTGCTGGCCTACCATCTGGATGGGCGGGATCCGGCCCTGCAAGCGTTGCGCAACGGGCCGGCGCTGCTGCGCCACGCCAGGCGCCTGCCGCTGTTGGCGCCGGTGCTGCCCGAGGCTGTTGCGTCCCTGGCAACCCGGGTGCGACCGGCCGGCAGCGTGCTCTTGAATACCGCCGACGGGGTGCCGGGGCCGGGCTTCTACGCCGTTGGCGATTCAATGCTGGCTTTCGACCCGCTGTCATCCCAGGGGTTGTTCCATGCCCTAGCCTCGGCGGAAAGCGCGGCCACGGCGATCGAGGGGGAATTGGCCGGCGACCCGCGCGCCGGTCAGCACTACTTTGTGCAGATGCGCGAGGTGCAGGCCCGCTATAGCCAGCACCTGGCCGCCACTTACGCCCGGCCCGAGCGTTACCGCGAGCGCCCGTTCTGGGCGCAACGGCGTGCTCCATTGCAGGCGCCGCCAGCGCAATGAGCCGCTCCGGCGGCCGCCTCATGCGCCGCCGCTCACTGCAAACAGGCACCGGGCGCCCTGGCGGCGATTCGGCATCAACCCTGGGGGGAGCAGTGGGGCAGAAGACCGGCGAACGGTCTGGCGCCGGCGATGAGTTGTGCAAGACGGCTCGGAAACAATTGGAATAATTTGCTCACAAACTCAAATAACCCCACGAACGCAATTGTGGATTCGCGGGCGCTGGCTGCCCCATCATCGGAGCCCTGCAAGCAGTGCAGTGGGGCTCCAGCAGCCATTTATTCACCGACCATCGCTACCCGCCCGTGTCGATACAGGGATGTCATATGAACCCGGATGCCAATGCTTTTTTTGGAAGGCACACCCTGGGCGAGCTCTATCAGATCTCTCCCGAAAAGCTCAACGACCTAGAGGCCCTGACCCGGTTGCTGTGCGCAGCATCCGTCGAAGCGGGAGCCACCGTGTGCGGCACCATGACCAAGCGCTTCGAGCCCCAGGGGGCGACGGTGCTGGTGATGCTGGCGGAGTCCCATGCTTCCTTTCACACCTATCCCGAGCACGGTGCGCTGTTTCTCGACATCTTCACCTGCGGAACCACCTGCGATCCGGTCAAGGCCTTCGACTACATCTGCGCCAGCCTCAAGTGCGATGTGCGAGCGATGAAGATCGTCGAGCGCGGAGCGCTGGGCGGCGACAGTCGAGCGGCCCGGCCGGCGCTGGCCAGCCAGGGGCTGCACAGTCACTGAGCGGGCCCCCAGGGGAAGGCAAGACGCTCGCAGGTTCGGCGGCTGATGAACAGCCGGTGAATACGCTGAGCAAGTTTGTTGCAAGTTGATGTTTGTTACAGGGGAGCTTGTTCATCCAGGCCATGTCGGTTGGTTGTGCCATTGCCATTGATTGAACTGTCCATTTGCAAGTTGCACTGCATCTTTCAAGTTTGAAAGAGCAGAACCTTGATTGATTGTTTTTATAAGTGGTTATAGGCCAGTGGTCGGCCGGTGCCTGTTCGTAACCTGCTGTTCATTATGTTTGTCTCTTGGGAGTGAGTGATCATGGAAGATCAAAAGTTGAAGTTGCTGGTCTTCGGTGTCGATGGCGCCTCCCATGCCGTGCTCCAGCAATTGATGGCGCGGGGCCTGTTGCCCAACTTCAGCGCGTTGCGTCGGCGCGCCGCCCACGGGGTGCTGCAATCGACCTTTCCACCCCATACCGCACCGGGCTGGGCCTCCATGTTTACTGGGGTTTCCCCGGGTGAGCACGGGATCTACCAGTTCTGGTCGACCCACAGCGCCGACTATCGTTTCCGCGCCATGAATGCCGCCGATTACGGGCGCGAACCCTGCTGGCTGACCTTGCAGCGCCATGGCCTGAAAGTCGGCGCTTATAACATTCCCATGACTCATCCACCGGCCGACTTGCAGGGCGGGTACATGATCAGCTGGCCCCTGGCCAAGACTTTGAGATATACCGCTCCCGGCAACTTGATGCATGAACTGATGCAGGCGGGGCTGCACTATCACTCCGATCTGGTCACCATGTATCGCGGCCAGGAAGATTATTGCGAACAGGCGCGAAAGTTTATCGATGGTCGCGCCGAAACTTGCTGTTTTCTGCAAAAGAACCGGCCGGTCGATGCACTCTTCGTGGTCTTTACCGAAGTCGACCGGGTCAGTCATTACTATTGGGGCGATGCCCAGGCCCCCAGCGCGGCGGTGGAACAGTGCTACGTCGACATCGACCGGGCGCTGGGCACCTTGCTGACCCTGACCGACGACCAGACCCTGGTGGTGGTGGCTTCCGATCACGGTTTCGGCCTGTGCGAGGCCGACTTCAGCGTGCACGAATTCCTCCAGCAGCATGGCCTGCTGGCCACCCGTTTCGAACGGCAACAGGACGGCGCCGAGACGGCGCACGACGATCCGGGCGCGGGCTCCTGGTTCGATGACCCCGCCAGCTACCGGCGGCTGATCGACTGGTCGCGCACCGACTTCTACATGCCCACTCCCGGCTGCTTCGGCCTTAACGCCAACCGGGTGGGGCGCGAGGCCCAGGGCCGCCTGACCGACGAGCAGTTGCCGGCCGCCGAAGAGCGCCTCAAGCGCGCCCTGGCCCAGGTGCTCGACGATCAGGGCCAGCCCTGGTTCAGGCTGGTCCGCGCCGACCAGGTCTATGCCGGTGCGCGGCTGACGGATGCCCCGGACTACCTGCTGATCCCCAGGGACTTCAGCGTCATGCCGACCCCGAGCCTCACCGGGCAGGTCTGGAGCACGCCGACCCAGCGCGGGGTGCATCGCCCCGACGGCATCGTCTTCATTCGCGGTTCGAACTTTGCGCAAGACGCCGCGCTGCAAGCGCGGATCGAAGACATCTACCCGACGATCCTCGCCCACCTGGGGCTGCCGGTGCCGGAAGGGCTCGAAGGCCACTGGCTGCTGGAACCGCCCCAGGAGCCCCGGCGCGAGCCCGGGCGCAAAGGCAGCGGCGGGCCCCGCATGAGTGAAGAAGAGCAGCGCTTCATGGACAGCCAATTACAGCAAATTGGGTACTTTTAATGGAAACCGTGCCGTTCACCAACGCCGCCGAAGGGCTGATTCCCCTGACCAATCTGGCCGAGTCGCTCGATGCGCCGGCGGCCAATCCACTGCATTCCAGTGTCGACTTCCGCAAGCCGCAGCCCATGCGGGTGTGCTTCCCGGTGCTGCTCGACGGCGACCTGGTGATGAGCTCCGAGCACCTGGGCGTCAGTTACCTGGTGTCGATCCTGCGGGACCTGGGGGCCGAGTGCCTGGTGGTCGAGGTCAAGTCGATCCAGCACGGCGACGAGATCGCCATCGCCGAGGTGGTGGCTTTCAAGCCCGACCTGATCGGGTTCTCCCTGACCACGGTCACCGTCAGCCACGCCACCGCGTTCGGTGCGGCGTTGCGTGCGGCGCTGGAGCCGCGGGTGGCCTTTCTGGCCGGCGGTCCGCTGGCCACCTTCCTCGGCTCCAAGCTGTTGAGCAACCCCAACTGGAGCTTCCTCGACGCCCTGGTGCGGGGCGAGGGCGATGTGCCGCTGGTGCGCTACGTGGAAGCCTTCTGGGATCACGGCGACTACGCCTCGGTGCCTAGCCTGAGCTGGCGCGAGGAGGGCGGGTTCGTCATCGACAACCCCATCGGCAAACCGCTGCCGGAACTGGACATGCTGCCCGAACCGGCCCGGGATCAGTTCGAACTCAACCATGGCAAGCTGCCTTACCTGCGCCTGGCCACCACCCGCGGCTGCACCGCTCGCTGCACCTTCTGCAACGCCCCCCACGCCGGCAACAAGATCAACCCCGGCAAGCTGTGGCGGGCCAGGACCCCGGACAACATCGTCGACGAAATCGAGCGCCTGTATCACAAGTACAACTTCAACACCTTCGACTTCGTCGACTCCACCTTCGAAGACCCGGGTGGCGCGCCGTTCGCCAAGCAGCGCATCGCCGACATCGCCCAGGGCGTACTCGATCGCGGCCTGAAGATTTATTACAACTGCTGCATGCAGGCCAAGAACTGGCACGCCGAGGACCAGCCGCTGCTGGACCTGCTGTACCGCTCGGGCCTGGAAAAGGTGCTGATCGGCATCGAGTCGGGTTCGCAGATCGGCCTGGACCGCTGGAAGAAGAAATCCACGGTCGAGGACAACAAGCGCGCCATCGAACTGGTGCGCGGCGCCGGCATCTACGTGGCCTTCGGCTTCATCGCCTACCACCCCTGGTCGACCTTCCAGGAGATCCGCGACAACAACCTCTTCCTGCGCCAGTACATGGGCTACAACCTGCGCCGCTACACCGTGCGCCTGGAGCTCTATCCCGGCGCCGAAGCCGTGGAAACCCTGCGCGCCGAAGGCAAGCTGCATGACGACTTCGACGTCTCGCTCAACGCCCTGAGCTACGACTTCGAAGACCCGCGGGTGCGCCAGCTGTCGTCCATCAGTGCCTTGCTCTACGGCGAGAAGTACGCCTCGGAAATGGTCATCGAAAAGGAACCGGCGGTGTTCGAGTTCGAGACATACGACATCGTCATGCACACCTTCATGTCGCGCCTGCGCCGGGCGGTGCTGGATGACCCCCGGGGCCTGGCGATCCTCCAGGCGGGGGAGGCCAAGGCCGCCGACCTGCGCCGGCAGATGAGCGACTTCAACTACGAGCTGATTTCCCAGATGACCGACCTGGCCGAAGAGGGAACCCTCACCGAGGCCTATGCCCACGAACGGCGGCCCCAGGTCGAGCAGTTCTACCGGGGCAAGCTCGGCGAGCTGCGCCAGGTGCAGCTGGGCATCAGCATGCAGCTGCACCGCGCGGGCCTGAGCCTGCGCGACATCCAGTTCAGCAAGGAGTCCTGAGCCATGAGCAAAGCCGAACCGGTGAACTTCCTCGGCCACAGCCGCTTGCTGGGCAACGACCTGGTGATCAACGAGGACTCCTGCAACCTGGGCTGCACCTACTGCCTGACCGGGCAGAGCAACATGAAGTCGTCCCACGAGGGCAAGTTGATCTTCCAACCACCAGTGCATGACGTCTACAGCGAAGACAGCGAGCTGGGCCAGCGCCTGCAGACCATCGTCGAACGGGTCAACCGCACCTTCAGGCCACCGCTGCTGAAACTCACCGGCGGCGAGATCTTCATCATCAAGGGCATCATGAGCTTCATCGAGCGCATGGCGCCGCTGCACGAGGTGCTGATCGTCCAGACCAACGGCCTGCCGCTGACCCGGGACAAAGTGCGGCGCCTGGCCGAGCTGGGCAATGTCGTGGTGCAGATTTCCCTGGACAGCAGCCACTATGAGGGCAACAGCTACCGGGTCCTGTCGCCGCGCATCCACGAGATGATCATGGAGCGCATCGCCATGGTCCTGGAGGCCGGCCTGCCGCTGGAAATCTACGGCGTGCTGAATGATCGCAGCGCGCCTTACCTGCGGGAGTTCGTCGAATGGTGCGCCCAGTTTGAAGACAACCCGCCGCAGCTGTTTCCCTTCCCCGTGCGCGGCCCGGACAGCGACAGCTTCAAGGTCCGGCCCGAGCAGTATCCGCTGATCGATGAGCTGTTCGAGCTGCGCGAGCGCTACCCGCAGATCCTGCCGCCCAAGGCCTACCTGGACCGCCTCAGCTCGTTCTACCACCAGGGCCGGCGCACCTGGCGCTGCCACCTGCCGCGACTGGTGCTGTCGACCTTCAGCGACGGCGTGGCCACGCCGTGCCCGAACATCTGGTTCCACAACATGGGCAATCTGCTGGAGGACGACTGGAACAAGGCCCTGGCCCCGGTCAACCGTTCACCTTTCTATCAATTGCTGCTGGCCGAGCGGCCGCGCCTGGATGCCTGCAAGGGTTGCTTCACCCCCTGGGACACCCTGAGCCTGTACTTCGAGGACGCCATCAGCCTCGACGAACTGTGCCGCGCGCCGTCCTACGCTCCGGCAGCGGTCAGGAGCCTGCTCGAACACGCCAAGGAGGCCTATCGCCATGGTGCATGAGTGGCCTGACGACGAGCGCTGGTTCAACGAAGTGACCGCCGGCCCGGTGCTGGCCGCCTTGCCTGCCGCCGTGCGCGAGCGCTGGGCAGAGCCGCTGGCGGTGCTGGCCGCCGCTGGCCCGCAGCGCCTGCTGCTGGTGTTCGACAGTTCCCTGGAGCATGTCGCTCTGCTGCTGATGCTGCTGCAGCACGGCCTGTCGCCGCTGCTGGTGGCCAGCGATGCCCGGCCCGGGGAATTGCAGCGCTACGCGGCCCAGGCCGCCATCAGCCACTGCCTGGCGCTGGATCAGGGGCAATTGCAGGTGACCCGCCTGGAGCCGGGCAGCGGCGAGCCGGCGCAGTTGCCGCAGCGGCGTGGCCTGTATCTGCTGACCTCGGGCACCACCGGCGAGCCGTCGCTGATCTTTCGCGATCTGCAAAGCTGGCGTGACGAAGGCCTGCGCTACTGCCGCCTGCTGCAACTGGGCCCCGAGGACCGGGTGCTGTTCATCGCTCCGGTGTATCACGCTTATGCCCTGGGCTGGTTATGGGGCGCGCTGCTGGCCGGGAGCCAGGTGCGGGTCTGCAAGCCCACGGAGCTGGGGGCCGGGTTGCAGGCGTTGCGCCACTGGGCCAGCCATGCCGTGGTAACGCCACTGTTGGCCGGTCTGCTGGCCCAGCGCGGCGGACCGGGAACCCGTCCCGAAGGGCTCAAGGGCGTGATGTCCGGCGCCGGCCCGGTGGACGGCCAGCTCGACCAGCAGTTCCAGCAGGCCTTCGGCATCGGCCTGTCGCGCAACTATGGCAGTACCGAAAGCGGTGCGGTGTTTGCCGGCGTCGCGCCGTTGCCGCCGCTGTCCATCGGCTTTCCCATGCCGGGGATCGAGGTGCTGCAGCCGGGCGCGCCGGGCCAGCCCTTCGCCCTCAAGGTGCGACTCGAAGACGGGCGCCTCTACGACACCGGCGACATCGCCGAACAGAGCGCCGCCGGCTACAGCATCGTCGGCCGCGAAAGCACGGCGATCCGCCGTGGCGAGCGCTGGATCTCGCCGTTCGAGATCGAGTCGGTGCTGGGCAGCCACCCGGATGTGCAGGATTGCGCGGTGCGTGCGGTCAAGTCGGCCCAGGCGGGCAACGACCATGTCTTTGCCTTCGTGGTCTGGAACCCGCAACGCCCCTGGGACCCGCGTCTGCTGCGCGAGCATTGCCAGGCCCACCTGGCGCCGGCCAAGGTTCCCGACCGCTTCGAGCGCACGCCGCTGATCGCCCGCAGCGGCAACGGCAAGCCGCTGCTCAGCCGGCGCTATCGTCCGGCGAACAATCAGGTGCTGCTGGAGGCCGCCCATGCCTACAAGCGTTCGCAGTTGCTGCTGGCGCTGTGGGAGAGCGGGGCCTTGCAGCTCAGTGCCCAGGGCCTGAGCGTCGATCAGGTCGCCCAGCGCACCGGCCTGCATGCCCACACCCTGGCGGTGGCCTTCGACACGGCCCAGGCCAACGGCCTGCTGCACGAGGCCGCGGAGGCCGAGACGCCGCAGGACCTGGAGGACCTGGCCGCGGTGCTGGACCTGGAGTCCTTCAACAGCCGCCACTGGAACCGCCTGGACGCGTTGCTGGCGGTGCTGCACGACGGCCTGGACCGGCGCGCCTTCGAACAGACCCCCAAGCACCCGCAACTGCAGCGCCGTTACCAGCGCGCGGTGGCCGGGGCGGACAAGCAACTGGCGGCCCAGCTGACCTGGCGCAAGGCCCTGCACAAGGCCCCCAGGGCCATCGCCCTGCTGGACATCTGCGCCACCGGCGCGGTGTACACCCAGGCCTTGCTGGGCCGTCGGCGCCTGGATTGCCGGGCCAGTCGGATCGTGCAGCTGGGCGGGCTCAACCCGCCGGCGGCGGATATCCCGGTGCACAGCCACGAGGACCTGGCGCAGCTGGACGCGCGCGGGTTCGACGTGATCGTGCTCGACAACACCCTGCATCAGCCCGGGGTGGCCCAGGCCCTGCCGGCCTTGCTCGAACGCCTGGGGCCCGATGGCCAGCTGATCATCGACGAGATCTTTTTCAACGACACGGCTTCGGCGGCCGTCGGCGTGGACTGGCTGACCCATGGCGGCTGCCAGTACCCGCGGCAGGCCGAAGTGGTGACGGCGCTGGCGCGCCATGGATTCGTCGCCGAGCCAGTCTGGCGCCGCGAATCGACGATTTACCAATGCACGATGTTATTCACCAGGAGTTTAGAAAAATGACCGACACCGACCGCTTGATCAAAGTGTTCTCCAGCACCGTGGGCCGTGAACTGAACCGGGAAGACCTCTCGGGAGGGGACCTGATCGGCAGCCTCGGGCTGAACTCGATCGACGCCCTGCAACTGCTGATCCAGGTGGAAACCGAATTCGGCTTCTCCATCGAGGACAACGAGCTGTCCATCGAACTGGTCAATTCCCTGGAGCGCCTGGAGGCCTTCGTCGCCGACAAGACCCAGGCCCGGGTGGGCTGACCTGGCTGGCGGCCGATCCCGTTAGCCAAGCTCGGGCGTGCTGTTCTCGGCCCGTACCGACCAGGGTGATCCGGCATCCGCTGGATCACCCGCAAGATTCGCAAGACGAGGGAATGCGTGTGAACGACGTAAACAAGACCGCGGCGGAGTTTGCCAATCGTCCCGGCACCGACGCCCAGTTGCCCTGGCTCAACCAGTTGAACCGCCAGCGCCTGGCCGGTCCGGCGATGGCCAACAATCGTTGCCTGAACCAGGGCGAGACGGCGGCGACACTCTGTGTGCACGCCGGCACCTATGAGGACCCGGTGACCGGGGCGGTGGGCACGCCGATATTTCCCAGCACCACCTTCCGCTTCAGCCAGACCACCTACGAGTCGTTTCTGGAAGGCTATATCCGCGACATCCCGACCTACAGCCGCTACGGCAACCCGGGGCAATGGTCGGTGCAGTTGAAGGTGGCCGCGCTGGAAGGCGCGCAGAGCGCCCTGGTGCTGTCCTCGGGCATGGCGGCGATCTCCTCGACCCTGTTCGCCCTGACCAATCGCAACGGCCACATCATTTCTTCCTATGACCTGTACGGCGGCAGCTACAGCCTGCTGCACGCCGATATCGGCCAGGCCGGGCGCTCGGTGAGCTATGTCGATCCGCTGGACCTGGACGAGATCCGCCGGGCCATCCGCCCGCAAACCCAGATCATGTTCTTCGAGCTGCTGTCCAACCCGCTGATGAAGGCCATCGACCTGGTCGCCATCGCCGCATTGTGCAAACAGCAGAACATTCTGCTGGTGGTGGACAACACTTTCCTGTCCCCCATCAGTTGCCGCCCCCTGGAATGGGGCGCGGACATCGTCATCCACTCGGCCACCAAGTACCTCAACGGCCACAGCGACGCCACCAGCGGCGCCGTGGCGGGCAGTCGCAAGCTGGTGGACCGGATCTGGGCCCAGCTGCTGCGCTTTGGCGGCAGCCTCGACCCCTTCGTGTGCTTTCTCCTGGAGCGGGGCATGAAGACCCTGGCGGTGCGTATGCAGGCCCACGCTGCCGGCGCCCGGCAGGTCACGGCTTTTCTCGAACGGCACGCGCGGGTCAAGCGGGTGCATTCGCTGTACGCCCAGGACTATGCCCACCCCCATCTGTACCAGTACGCCGGCCAGGCCACCTGCGGCATGCTCAGCTTTGAACTGGAGGGCGGCGACGCCGCGGCGCTGGCGCTGCTGGAGCACCTGCGGCTGATCACCTGCGCCACCAGCCTGGGCGGCGTGGAGTCCCTGGTGAGCCTGCCGTTCAACACCTCCCACAGCGGCTTGACCCGCGAGCAGCAGACCAAGATCGGCCTCAATCCCGGGCTGGTGCGACTGTCGGTGGGGATCGAGGATCCCGACGACCTGTGCGCCGACCTCGAACAGGCCTTGCAGCAGGTCTACCAAGGAGGCGAGCAGCCATGAGAAACGGCATGAACATCTCGGGTTTCAGCGAGATCGTCCACGAGATCCAGCAAGAGCCGGCCCAGGCGATCTTCCGCTATGGGGCCTACGCCCAGTATTCGCCTGCCGCCGGCATGCTCGCTGGGGTCGCCCCGGCGACCATCGGCCTGCTGCGCGCGCCGCGGCATTTCGAGGTGCCGATCCGCCCGAGCCCGGCGTTGCAGTGCCACGGCCTGCTGGACCCGGCGTGGCCCCAGGAACTGGCCCTGGCGGCGTTGTCCGGGTGCTTCCTGGTGTCGGCGGTTTCAGGGTTTTCCGCGCGCCGGACCACCGTCGATCACCTGTCCATGACCACCCGTGCGCAACTGCAGGAGGCCGGCGCCGCCGCGCCCCAGGTGCGCTACGAGATCCGCTCGGGAACCGACAAGAAGCTCAGCGAGGCGCTGGAGGTGATCGAGGCGGTGAAGACCCACAGCCCCAACCATCAGACCTTCGTCCAGCCCCTGGGGCTGGCGGCGCGGCTGGTGGATGCCGGGCGCCCAGAGGACTGGCAGCGCTTTGCGCCACTGGACAGCGCCCCGGCATCCGCCGCTGCGGCGCCGGGGCAGGCCCTGAGCCTGGATTGCCAGTGGCTCTACGGCACCCAGCTGCGCGCCGACTTCGCCGGGCAGGCGCCCGAGGATCGGCGCAGTTTTCCCATCGACCAGCCCAAGCAGCTGGCGGGCATCGACTGGGGCCCCAATCCCCAGGAGTACCTGTTGATGGCCATCGCCGCCGATGTGCTGGCCCAGCTCAGCCGCCGCCAGCAATTACCCGGGGCGGTGCGCCTGGACATCCGCGCCATGGTCGACATCCGCGGCATGTGCGAGGTGGCGCCGACCCCGGTGCACCTGCAGGACATCGAGCTGGACCTGCAGGTCGAGGGCTGGCCGGCGGCGCAACGCTCCCGGCTGCAGGCGCAGTTGGCGGCGAGCATCGAGGCCTCGGTGGTCTGCGCGCTGATTCGCCACCGGGTCGCCTTCGAGTTCCAGGTCGGTGCCCGGCCACAGCCCGAGGAGGCGCGCCAATGCCTGCCCTGCTGAGTGGCTCGACCCTGTGCTTCGCCACCCTGGCGGTGCCCGACCTGGCCGCCGCCGAAGCCTTCTACGTGGAGGTCCTGGGGTTCCGCGTCAGCCGGCGCTTTGCCCCGACCCGCTGGATCAGCCTGGACGGGGACGAGCAGGGCGGTGCCGGCTTCGGCCTGATCGAGGACCCGGAGCGCCCCTGGCCATCGGCGGCGGTGATGCATGACTTGCTGGTGTCCGGGCTCGATGCACTGATCGCCCGGCTGCCGGCGGCGGTGCGGATCATCGAGCCGCCGCTGGCGACCCTCTGGGGCAGCTACAAGGCGGTGATCGAGGACCCCTTCGGCCATCGGCTCGGGCTGGTGCAGCGCGAGCCCCGGGACCCGGGCCCGCAACAGAACGACTAAGGAGCAGGGATGCTTAAGCAATATGAGTGCATGAACGTGCCGGACTGTGTCGCTGCCAATGGCGGCAGCGTGACCGTGGTGTCGGGGCTGCCGCGTTCCGGCACCTCGATGATGATGCGCGCCCTGGCCAGTGGCGGCCTGGCGCCGCTGACCGACCACCTGCGCCAGGGCGATGCGCGCAACCCCCATGGCTACTTCGAATGGGAGGCGGTCAAGACTCGGGACGACTATCTGGCCTGGATGGATCAGGCCCGCGGGCGGGCGGTCAAGCTGGTGTCGCGCTTTCTCCAGTATCTGCCGGCGACCCATGGCTACCGGGTGCTGTTCATGCACCGCGAGATCGACGCGGTGATCCGCTCGCAGCGCGACATGGCCGAGCACCACAGCGGCCAGGCCTGGGGTGCGCGCGAGGCGCAGGACCTGGCCCGGCTGTATCGCGAGCATGTGGCACAGGTCCTGGCCTGGGTCCGCCAGCGGCCCAACATGCAACTGCTGGAGCTGGACTATCAACGGGTGCTGCAGGACCCGCACGGCGAGTTCGCCCGGGTCGCGGCCTTCCTGGCGCCGCAGTCCCTGGCGCTGGCCCCCATGGTGGCCACGGTGGACCGTGGCCTGGATCATCAAGCGGCGCTGGAGACTGCGGCCCATGTCTGAATCTGCGATCAACGCGGTCATCTTCGACCTCGACGGCACCCTCATCGACAGCAAGCAGGTGATCCGCGAGGCCTATCACGCGGCCCACGCCCAGGTGCTGGGGGCGGATGTCGAGCCGCCACCCTTCAGCGAATACTGCAAGCACCTGGGCCGCAGCTTCGTGCAGATCATGAAGATCATGGGGCTGCCGCCACAGATGCATCCGGTGTTCATGCAGGAAAGCAATGCGCGCATGCAGAAGATCCGCGTGTTCGATGGCGTCCGCCCGCTGCTGGCGGGGCTGCGCGACCGGGGCATTCCCATGGCCATCGCCACCGGCAAGGATCACCAGCGCACGGTGGCGATTCTCGATCACCTGGGCCTGCTGGAGTACTTCGCGCGGATCGTCGGCAGCGACGATGTGGCCAACCCCAAGCCGGCGCCGGACATGGCGCGGATCATCGTCGAGCACTTGCAGGTGCCGGCCGCCGGCTGCCTGTTCATCGGCGACGCCCTGGCCGACCTGCAATGCGGCGAGGCGGCGGGCATGCAGACCGCGCTGGCGCTCTGGGACCATCCCGCCGAGGACATCCGGCGCTACCCCTGCACCTATCGATTGACCGACCCACGCCAGATCCTGGCCCTGCTGGAGGTGGCCAGCCATGCCGACGTTACTCCTGCTTAATGGCCCCAACCTGGGCCGCCTGGGGCAGCGTGAGCCCCAGGTCTATGGCGCCAAGAGCCTGGCCGAGATCACCCGCGAGGTCGGCGCGCTGGCCGCTGCCCGCGGCTGGACGCTGCTGGCCCGGCAGAGCAATCACGAAGGCGAGCTGATCGACTTCATCGAAAGCCAGCACCAGGCCGAAGCCCTGATCATCAACCCGGGGGCGTTGATGATGTCTGGCTGGGCCCTGCGCGATGCGCTGCAGGATTACCCGGGCCGCTGGATGGAAGTGCACATCTCCAACCTGTTCGCCCGCGAAGCCTTCCGCCACAGCTCGGTGCTGGCGCCCCTGTGCCACGGCTTCATCGCCGGCCTGGGCAGCGATGCCTATGTGCTGGCGGCGCGGGCGCTGCTGGGAGCCGTCCATGACTAGTGCAATCTCGACGGGCCCGCTGCAGGCCCGGCTACTGGACGATGTGCTGGAGCTGTGTGCCCAGTTGCTGAAACTGGCGCCGCACCAGCTGGACGGCGCGGCCAACTTCTTCGCCTGCGGTGGCAACTCGCTGCAGGCCCTGCAGCTGTGCGCGCTGCTGGAACAACGTCACCCGCAGCTGTGGGGCGAGGACGGTATCGACCTGACCCTGATCGTCGGCACCGCCAGCCTCGGCGAGTTCGTCGCCGGGCTGCTGCGCGCGGCGCACAGCGAGCCGCGAGCGTCGATGCTGGAGGGCGAACTATGAGCCAGGCGGTGGCGACACTGATCGAGCATTGGGAGCAGCGCGGCGTCCATCTCTACGAAGAGGCCGGGCGCCTGCGCTATCGCTGCGACGAGGCCGGGCTGCCCGCAGACATCCGGCACAGCGTCGGCCAGGAAAAGCACCGTCTGCTGGATTACCTGGCGCCGCCCGATCCGCTGGCGGCACCCTTGGCCGGCCTGCGCCAGGCCTACTGGCTGGGGGAGCACTCGGCCTTCAGCCAGGGCAGCGCCGCCTACCTGCACCTGGTGTATGCCGGTGCCGTGCCGACGGCGGCACAGCTGCAGGGCGCCCTGGCGCGGATGCTGGTCCGGCACCCGGTCCTGGGCTACACCCTGGACGCCCATTCACCGCGCTTCAAGCCCCTGGCCGCGGGGTTGCCGAGCGTCGAGCAACAGCCCGCGGTGGCCGGTGCGCGGGCGCGGCATTGCGCCTCCCTGGCGGACAGCGCCATGCCCATTGCGCCCCTGGCCGCGGAACAGCCGCTGCTGCGCCTGGTACTGGTGGAGGACCACGAGGAGCGCTGCCTGCACGTGGTCTACCGGCTGGCGTTGTTCGATGCGCCGGCGGTGCAGATCTTCATCAACGACCTGCTGGCACTGGTGACGCAGGAGGCCGACGGCGCGCTCCCCGGCTATGCCCCGGCGGCGCTCGCCGCCTTGAGCCGCAACCGGCGCCTGGCGCGGTACAAGGCCCGCCACTACTGGCAGCGCAAGATTCCCCAACTGGCCGCCGGCCCCGATCTGCCCCTGGCCCGGCGCAGCCCCGGAACGTCGGCGGCGCCGCGTTTCATCGAGCACCGGCGGATCCTGGGCCCGCAGCTGCAACAGGCCCTGGAGGCCGCAGCAAGACGCCATCAGGTGTCGCTCAACGCCACCTTGCTGACCCTGTTCCTGCAGACCCTGGCGCGCTGGTCGGGCAAGGCTTCGGTGACCTGCAGCGTCATGTACAACACCCGGGCACAGCTCGAACCGGCGCTGGCTTCGACCCTTGGCAACCAGGCCGACACCCTGTTGCTCGACCTACCGCCCCAGCCTCTGGCGTTCGCCGCCTGCGCCCGGCAGGTCCAGCAGGATCTGTACGCGGCGCTGCAGCATGGCGCCTACGACGGCGTGTCGGTGGTTCGCCAGTGGATCCGCGAGCACGACCAGCGGGCCAGCAGCGCCGAGCCGCCGATGCCCTATGTGTTCTCCTCGTTGCTGGAGATGGACCTGCCGGCCGCGCCCCTGCAGCAGACCGACCACGCGATGATGACGCCGCAGATCTGGATCGACGCCCAGGCCTTCGCCAGCGCCGACGGCCTGTGCCTGTCCTGGGACGAGCGCGAGGGGCTGTTCGAAACCGGGCTGATTGCCCAGGCCTTCGAGCATTTTCATGGCGCCCTGGAGCGCCTGGCCCTGCAGCCGCAGAGCTGGGACTTGAGCGAGTTGCCCTTGCCGCAGTCCTTGCTGGAACGGGTCGACCGTTTCAACCACTTGCAGCGGCCGCTGTCCGGACAGGCGCTCTATCAGGGGCTGCTGCATCAGGCGGCGCAGCGCCCGGATGCGCCGGCGGTGTTGAGCGACGATGCCAGCCTGAGCTTTGCCCAGTTGCTGTGTCTGGCCAGTCGTCTGGCCAGCCACCTGAACGAGAACGGGGTCGGGCCCAGCGACCATGTGGTGGTGCGTGGCAGTCGTGACATTGGCAACGTGGTGGCGATCTACGCGGTGCTGATGGCCGGTGCCACCTATGTTCCGGTGAGCAAGACTTCGCCGCCGCGCCGGGTGCATTCGATCATCAATCAGGCCGCGGCCACCACGGTCCTGGGCGATGACGACGGGGACATCGCGGCGATCATCGCTTCGCCGGTGAACTGGTCGCTCAACTACCGGCACTGGCTGCAGTCGTCCGAGGCCCGGGGCCCGGCGATCAGCCCGGCCTACCCGGCGGTGGATACGGCCCTGGCCTACATCATGTTCACCTCGGGCACCACCGGTACGCCCAAGGGCGTGGCGATCAGCCATCGCGCGGCGCTCAACACCCTGCAGGACTGCCGCGAACACTTGGCCATCGAGCCTGCGGACCGCTTGCTCGGGGTCAGTGAGTTCAGCTTCGATCTGTCGGTGTTCGACCTGTTCATGCCGGCCCTGTGCGGCTGCGCGCTGATCCTCGCGACCAATGGCCAGCGCAGCACTGATCCGCAAGCCTGGCTCGACGCCGCGCAGCGCCACCGGGCGAGTGTCTGGAACTCGGTTCCGGCGATCATGGAAATGGCCCTGGGCTACGCCAGGGCCGTGGACCGGCCGGACGCTCTCGCCAGCGTGCGGCTGTGGATGGCCAGCGGCGACTGGATCGCCCTGGGCCTGCCCGAACGTTTGCGGGAACTGGCCCCGGGCTCGCGCTTCATGGCGCTGGGCGGGGCCACCGAAGCGGCCATCTGGTCCAATTGCTTCGAGGTCCGGCAGGTGGACCGGCAATGGCCGAGCATTCCCTACGGACGGCCCCTGAGCAATCAGCGTTTCTACATACTCGACGCCCTGGGCCGTCGTTGTCCGCCCGCGGTCAAGGGCATGCTGTACATCGCCGGCGAAGGCCTGGCCGCCGGTTACATCCACGACCGCCAGCGTACCGATCAGGCGTTCTTCATCGAGCCCGGGTTGCAGCAGCGGGTCTACCGCACCGGCGACATGGGCCGCCTGCGCATGGACGGGGAGATCGAGTTCCTCGGCCGCGAGGACCTGCAAGTCAAGCTCAATGGCATGCGTGTGGAACTGGCGGAAATCGAGGCGGTGCTGGCCCGGGCCCCCGGGGTGCAACAGGCGGCCACCTGCGTTGATGGCAGCGGCGCCCTGTACGGCTTCTTCGTGGCCCGCGAGCCGCTGCCCAGCGGCGAGTCGGTGCTGGACTTCGCCGCCCAGTACCTCAACCCCTACATGGTGCCGGTGCGCCTGTTCGCCCTGGCGCAGCTGCCGCTGACGGCCAATGGCAAGGTCGACCGCGAGGCGCTGCGGGCCTTGCTGCCGGGGCTCTGCGGGCCACAGGCGGCGGCCGCGGACGCGGGCTTCTCGGCGCGCCGGGAACTGCTGCTGGGCTGCGTGCAGCGGGTCCTGCCGGCGCTGCGCGAGGCCGACGGGTCCTGGTTCGACCAAGGGGCTTCGTCACTGCACGCGGTGCACATCCTGCTGGCACTGAACAGCGAGCTGGGGCTGGACCTGAGTCTGGCGGACATTTACGCCTACCCCTCGGTCAATGCCTTGCTCGGCTACCTGCAGGGCGGCGGACAGCGGCCGCGCAATCGGGTGGACTTCTGCGCCCGCGTCGATGACAAGCGGCCGCTGCTGGTGCTGGTGCACCCGGTGGGCGGCGCGCTGTCGTGCTACTGGCCGCTGATCCGCCTGCTGCGCGAGAGCTTCGAGGTGATCGGCCTGTGCGCCGACGCCGGGCAGCGTTTCGACAGCCTCCAGGCCCAGGCCCGGGAATACCTCGGACAGCTGCAGGAGCGCCTGCTGGCGGGGCGCCCGGTGGTGGTCGCCGGCTGGTCGTTCGGCGGTGTGCTGGCGGTGGAAATGGCCCGCCTGCTGAGTGCCGAGGGGCAGGGGCGGCCGGCCCTGGTGACCCTCGACGCGGGCGCGCCGCCGGAGCCGGCGCCGGAGTTGCCGCCCAGCCTGTTGCAGCAACTGTTCCAGCGCGACCTGGAGCAGTCCGCACGGATCCAGGCCGAGGGCCAGGCGCTGCCGGCCATCGCCGAAAGCGCCTCCCAGGAACGCTTTGCCCTGTTCTGTCGGCACTACGCGGCCCTGCTGGACTATCGCTACCGGCCGGTGAATTGCCCGAGCTGGCACCTGCGGGCCAGTGTCGAACACCGCTCCAGCGGCCTGCGGCCCTTGGCCGAGCAAGCCGTGGGCGAGCGCTGCCTGACCCTGACCGCAGATCACTACAGCCTGCTGTCCGGGGCCGCCCTGGAGCAGGTGGTGCAGTGCCTGATACAGGCGGCCCGATGAAACACCGGCGGCAGGGGCATTCAGTGCTGGCGCAAGTACAGCCTTACCGGGAAAATCCACACCGGCTCGCGGCTGCCCTGCGGCACCACGAGTCGCATAAACAGAGCAATTTAAGGAGTGACACTGTGAAGTTTGGATACACGATTGTTTATGTCCCCGATGTCGAAGCCTCGATCCGTTTCTTCGAAGACGCCTTCGGCTTCTCCCGGCGCTTTCTCGACGAATCCGGTGATTACGGTGAACTCGACAGTGGCGCCACCACCCTGGCGTTTGCCAGTCGCGAGCTGGCCCATTCCAACTGCGAGGGCGGCTATCAGTTCTGCAGCCCCCAGCAGCAACCCCTGGGCATCGAGATCGCCCTGGTCACCGACGATGTGCCCAAGGCCCATGCCAAGGCCCTGGCCGTCGGCGCCACGGAACATGCGCCAGTGCAGAAAAAGCCCTGGGGGCAGGTGGTTTCCTATGTTCGCTGCCCGGCCGGGACCCTGGTGGAGCTGTGCACCCCGGTGGGCCAGTGATTGCTCGGTCCGACCCAAGACAGCGGCAGGGAGTGCCCAAGCATGCGTAAAACCGAAGATGCGGTTCTGACCTTGCTCGAGGACATCGGCAGCACCCACGGCCACCTGCTGCAGGTGGTGCAACGGGTACGCCAGGTGGTGGAGGAGTGCTGTGGCACGGTCGCCGAATCGGTGAAGTACGGGGGCATCCTGTTTTCCCGTGTCGCGCCGTTCTGCGGGGTCTACGCCTATACCGGACATGTGTCGGTGGAGTTTGGCCAGGGCTATCTGTTCGAAGACCCGCATCGGGTTCTGGAAGGCTCGGGAAAGTTTCGCCGACATATAAAACTGCTGACACTAGCGGATGTTCAAGACAAACATCTTGCCGACTATATAAGGCAAGCACTCAATCACTAGTTCCTTGAACTGAACACTTAACTAACGGTTGTTTCCTGCGGGGGATTCTATCCCCCGCACGGGACCTTATTGCCCAAAAAAACACAGAGTGGAACAGCACATGAGCGATGCCAGCACCTACGGCGAAACCCTGGCCGATATCTATGACGATCTGTATGGCGAGGCGCCGGCCAATGCCATCGAAGTGCTGGTGGCCATGGCCGGCACCCGCGAGCCGGTCCTGGAACTGGGCATCGGCACCGGGCGCTTCGCCTTGCCGATGCGCGAGCGCGGGGTCCAGGTGCATGGCGTCGATGCTTCGCCGTCGATGCTGGAGAAGCTGCGGGCCAAGCCCGGCGGCGCCGAGCTGCCGCTGACCCAGGCCGACTTCGCCACCCTCGAAGGGGTCCGCGGCGGGCCTTTCAGCCTGGCCTTCTGCACCTTCAGCTCGTTGTTCCTGCTGCCGTCACAGGCCGCCCAGGTCAGCTGTTTCAAGGCCACCAGCGGCTTGCTCAAGGAACACGGACGGCTGGTGATCGAAACCTTCTACCCGGACCTGTCGCGCTACGCCAAGGACCAGCCGGTGTACGTCGGTGGCCTGGAGCGCAACGAGGTACTGCTGGAAGCCTCGCGCCTGGACCCGGTGGCCCAGCGGGTCAGCTGTCGCTTTATCCGCCTGCAGGCGCAGGGCATGCGGGTGATTCCGGTGGAGCTGCGCTACGCCTGGCCGGCCGAGCTGGACCTGATGGCCGAACTGGCCGGCATGCGTCTGCTGGAGCGTTGGTCGAGCTGGGACAAGACGCCCTTCGTCGAGGGGTCGTTCAAACATATATCCGTCTATGAAAAGTTGCCGCAGGCCTGAACTTATTGAACTTCGGAGTTGCTCATGGACGTTTCGCAAGTTGCAACTAACGCAAGCCGCAAACAACCTTCGGCCCGCGAACTCATGTTGGCCGGTGAATGGTTCTGCACCCCTGATATGGAACTGGCACGGATGCGCATGCGTGCCCAGGAGTTGCAGCGGCTCTACAACAACTGTTCGCCGCTGGATATCAAGCAACAACAAGCCTTGCTGGCCCGGCTGCTCAAGCGAGTGGGGCGCAACAGTTGGGTGGAAGCCAACTTCCATTGCGACTATGGCGTGCATATCGAGATTGGCGACGAGGTGTTCATCAACATGAACTGCACCTTTGTCGACGGCAACCGGATCGTCCTTGGCGACCGGGTCTACCTCTCGCCCAACGTGCAACTGATGACCACCCGCCACCCGCTGCAGCCCGAGGCGCGCACGGTGCTGGTCGATGGCCGGCGCAAATGCGTGCAGCGCGCGGCGCCGATCGTCCTGGGCAACGACGTCTGGGTCGGTGCCGGCGCGGTGCTGCTGGGAGGTGTGGAGGTGGGTGACAACAGCGTGATCGGCGCCGGCAGCGTGGTCACCCGTTCGATTCCCCCCGGTGTGCTGGCGGCGGGCAACCCCTGCCGAATCATTCGCTCGGTCTATGAGTGACCCCATTGGATGTGCCTATGAGAGACGTGACAGTGAATAGCTATGACATGAGCAAGGGCGACACCGGCGGCAGGGCCCGCGGTGGCGCAACGGCGCTGGCCCACGGGCCGCTGTGCGTCTGGTTCACCGGCCTGTCCGGTGCCGGCAAGTCGACCCTGGCCAGGGCCCTGGAGGCCCGGCTCGAAGCGCTGGGCGCGCGGGTCAGGGTGCTCGATGGCGACGATCTGCGCAGTGGCTTGAACAGCGACCTGAAGTTCTCCGCCGCCGACCGCAAGGAGAACGTCCGCCGCCTGGGGGAGGTCGCCCGGCTGTTCTACGACAGTGGCTACATCGTGCTGGTCAGCGCCATTTCGCCCTTTATCGAAGATCGCCAGCGGGCACGGGCGCTGTTTCCTGGCGGGCACTTCCTTGAAGTGCACGTGGCCACCGCCCTGGCCCTGTGCGAGTCCCGCGACCCCAAGGGCCTGTATGCCCGGGCCCGCAGCGGCCAGCTGGCGCAGTTCACCGGGATCGACAGCGCCTATGAGCCGCCGCCGGCCTGCGAGTGCCAGATCGAGACGGCCGGACGCAGCGTCGAGGAGGGCGTCGCCCAGCTGCTTGAGCTGATCGGCACCGGTCCTGGAGGGCGCCGCTGATGGCCACTTCAACCTTCGAACGCTGGCTCAAGCGTTACCGCTTCTGGCTGTTCACCCTGACGCTGATCCTGGTGGCGGTGCTGTCCTGGGGGATGACCTCGATCCGCTTCGCCGCCGACTACCGGGCGTTCTTTCCCGAGGGCGAAAAGACCGTCGAGCAACTGGATGCGCTGCATCGCCAGTTCGGCAAGTCCGACACCCTGCTGTTCGTGATCAAGAACCCCAAGGGCACGATGTTCACCCGTGCCTACCTGGAACAGCTGCATGAGCTGACCCAGCGCGCCTGGCACATTCCCCACGCCTATCGGGTCGACTCGGTGACCAACTTCCAGCACGTGTTCGCCGAGGACGACACGGTGCACGTCGAGGCCCTGGTGCGCGAGCCGGCGGACCTGACACCGGCGCATATCCAGCTGATGGAGCGCCTGGGACGCAATGACATCGAACTGGTCAAGCGCCTGGTGTCCAGTGATGGGCAGACCGTGGGCGTGCTGGTGACCCTGCAGTTTCCGCCCCAGACCCTGGACGCGGCGCTCGCCGCCACCGCCGAAGGCCAGCGCCTGCTGGATGACTTCGCGCGTAACAACCCCGGGCTGCAAGTGCACCTGACCGGGCTGGCCGCGGTGGAGGCGGCCTACCCGCAAGCCGCGCAGCAGGACATGGCGGTGCTGACCCCGCTGATGTACCTGATCATTCTCCTGGCCAGCGTGCTGATGCTGCGCAGCCTCGGTGCGCTGCTGGTGGTGTTGATCGCCATCAGCCTGGCCACCGCCGCGACCCTGGGCGCCAGCGGCTGGCTGGGGTTCGAGGCGACCGCGCTGACCGGGCTGCTGCCGACCATCGTGCTGGCCACCTCGGTGGCGGAGATCATGCACGTGCTGTCGGCGGCGCGGCAGATGAGCGGCCAGTACGGCGAGCGCCGGGTGGACCTGGCCTGTGCGGCGATCAAGGACACCATCAAGCCCATCGCCATCGGCACCGCGACCAATGCCGTGGGCTTCTACAGCCTGGTGTTCGCTGCGTCGCCGCCCTACAAGGAGTTCGGCGTGCTGGCCGCGATCGGCGCGGTGATGGCGCTGCTGGTGACCCTCTCGGTGGCCGCGGTGCTGATTCCGCTGCTGCGCCTCAAGCCGCTGGAAGGCGCGGCCAGCCGCCGCTACTCGGCGTACATGGAGCCGTTGCTGCGCTACCCGAAACTCTGCCTGCTGGGCTTCGTGGTGCTGTTCGTGCTGGCGATCGAGCCGGCGCGCCACAACCTGATCAATGACCGGATCGTCGAGAACTTCGACACCAGCATCCCGGTGCGCAATGCCACCGAGTTCGCCATGGACAACCTGTCCGGCATCTATCGCCTGGAGTACGTCGCCACCTCCAGCAAGGGCGATATCTCCGATCCGGCCTTTCTGCAGGAGCTGGATCGCTTCGCCCAATGGCTCAGGACCCAGCCGGAGGTCGATTCGGTGACCACCCTCGGCGATGCCCTGAAGAAGCTCAACCAGACCATGAACGGTGGTCGACCCGAGGACTACCGCTTGCCGGTGGACCCGGCGCTGGCGGCGCAGATGCTGCTGGTCTACGAGATGTCGTTGCCCTTCGGCCTGGACCTGGGCAGCCAGATCAACATCGACAAGTCGGCCACGCGCCTGGTGGTGACCCTGACCCGGCTCGACACCCAGCAGATCCGCGACATCAAGCAGCGCGCCGATGACTGGTGGCAGGCCAATGCCCGGCGCAGCGCGCTGATCCCGGGCCTGGGCACGGGGGAGGCGGTGGTGTTCGCCAACCTGACCCACATCAGCATCGAGTACATGGTCAACGGCCTGCTGTTCGAGTTGCTGACCATCACCCTGATGGTGGCGTTCTTCCTGCGCAACGCCGGGCTGGGGCTGATCAGCGTGCTGCCCAACATCTTTCCGTTCTTCATCATGTTCGGCCTCTGGGGCCTGTGGCGCGGCGAGATCAACACCGCGGCGATCAACGTCTGCGTGGTGGTCTACGGCCTGATCGTCGAGGCCACGATCCACATCATGAGCCACTACAAGGGGCTGCGCCTGGAGCAGGGGCATTCGCCCCGGGAAGCCCTGCGCCTGACCTACCAGCATGTGCTGCCGTCGGTGTTCGCCAACTCGGTGATCCTCGCCTCGGGCTTCATGGTGATGACCCTCTCGCCGTTTTCCATGAACGCCGACTTCGGCCTGCTGGCGGTGATCGCGATCTTCCTCGGACTGATCTTCGACGCCCTGTGCCTGCCCCTGGTGCTGCTGACCTTCGACCGCTTCCTGTGGGGCCGCGCCGCCACCCGGCTGGCGCCCCGCGAAGCCTGACCCGACCCTCATTCAGACAAGGACTCGACCATGAACCACAAAGCCGCATTCAGCGCCTGCCTGTCACTGTGCGCCCTGTTGCACCAGGCACCGACCCTGGCCAGCCCGGAACAGGAACTGGGGCAGCAATACGCCCATCGCTGGCGCGACAGCGACCTGGGCTACCAGGACACCAGCGCGCGCATCCGCCTGACCCTGGTGGAGAAGGAGGGCGCCCGTACCGATCGCTTCATGCGCATGAACAGTTTCGAAACCGCCAGCACGGCGGTGGGGGACAAGGTGCTGCTGACCTTCGAGGCCCCGGAGAACATCAAGAATTCCCGGGTGCTGATCCACTCCAAGATCAAGGAGGGCGATCAGGTCTGGCTGTACCTGCCGGCCCTCAAGCGGGTCAAGCGGGTGGCGGCGGCCGACCGTTCCGGCTCGTTTTCCGGCAGCGAGTTCTCCTATGAGGACATCGGCTCGATGGAGGTCGGCAACTACGACTACCAGTGGCTGCGCGACGAGCCCTGCGGCGATGCCCAGTGCGCGGTGGTCAAGCAGGTGCCGCTGTACCCGTACTCGGGCTATTCGTCGATCTGGGTCTGGTACAACAAGGCCGACTACCGGCAGATGAAGACCGAGTACTACGACCGCAAGGGCAGCAAGTTCAAGACCCTGACCCTGGATGGCTACCAGCTGTTCCTGGGACGCTACTGGCGCGCCCTGAACATGACCATGGTCAACCACATCACCGGACGCCAGACCCTGCTGGTCAGCTCCGACGTGCAGTTTCGCACCGGCATCGGCGAGGACGCCTTCGAACCGGCCCGGCTCGGAAACCTGACGCAATGATCACCCGCTGTCCCGGGCTTGCGGCCCTGGCGCTGGGGCTGTGGGGCGCTGTCGGGCAGGCCCAGGCGCAAGCTCGGTCGCCGGCCCAGCCCGAGCCCCAGGCGGCGGAGCAGGAACTGTCGGCGAAGATCGCCCTCAAGCGCTATTTCTTCACCTCGTCGCCCGCCGACGGGGTCGACGACGACCTGCCCGGCACCGCGCAACTGGGCCTGGATTATCAGTACCTGCAGAGCTGGGACAGCCTGCGCCTGCGGCTGGTGGTCAACCCGCGCTACCTCGAAAGCGCCAAGAGGGATCCGCGCCCGGACTTCTACTGGGATGAACTGTTCGTGCTGCTGGAGCAGGACAGCCGCGAGCTCAAGGTGGGCCGGATCAAGGAACACTGGGGCGTCATGGAAACCCGCCAGTTGGTGGACGTGATCAACACCTATGACAACCTCGACGGCCTGCAACCGGAGGAGAAACTCTCGCAGAAGGCCCTCAAGCTGGGCAGCAGCCTGGGCCCCGGGCACCTGAGCCTGTACCTGCTGGACGGTTTCGAGCCGGTGCAGTTCTACCGCGAGCCGGCGCGCTTTGCCGCTTACCGGGTGCAGTCGCAGGCCGAGTACCTCCACGGCGCCGATCGGGATGGGCTGGATGTGGCGGCGCGCTATTTCGTTTCGGTGTCCGATCTGGACATCGGCCTGAGCTACTTCAAGGGCACCAACCGGGCGCCGGCGTTCCGCACCGCAGGCGACAGCCTGGTGGCCCAGTACACCGAGGTCACGCAGTGGGGGCTGGACGCGATCTGGGTCCGCGAACAGTGGCTGTACAAGCTCGAAGCCCTGGATCAGCGGGTTTCGGACAGCGCCTACAACTCGCGCAAGCTGTCCGTCGGCCTGGAATACGCCATCACCCGGGCCTGGCGTGACGCCGACCTGAGCCTGATCGGCGAGTACCACCGCGACCAGGATCAGCGCCTGGCCCCGGTGAGCATCTTCGACCGCAAGTTCCTGCTCGGTGCGCGCCTGGAACTCAACGATGCGCACCTGTCCTCGCTGTTCCTGGGCTACACCGCGCAGGCCTCGGACCTGGGCAACAACATGCTCAGCGCGTCCCTCGACCTGGGGCTCAGCGATGCCCTGCGGGCCGGAGTCTCCGCAGTGCTGGTCAGCAGCTCCCGCAGCGATGCGGTGTGGGATGCGCTGGCCAGCGACTCCCACCTGGCCCTGGAACTGTCCTATTCATTCTGATCGCGCCGGTCACCACCGGGGCGATCCCATGCTCTCGCTATAAGGGGTAACGCCATGGAAACGCTGCTACAGATCATCGGCTTCGGGCCCGCCGCCCTGGGCCTGTTCATTGCCGCGGACCGCAATGGACGCTTGCAGGCATTGCTCGACGGCGGGGTGCAGGTGCATGAGCGCAGTGCATCCTTCAGCCAGTGGCAGTGCCTGGCCTACGCCATCGAGGCCAATTCGCCGATCGCCGACTTTCTGCGCGGCATCCGCAGCGATGGGGTGTTCGCCCAGTGCCTGGGCCAGCCCCAGGTGCAGCGCTGGCTGCAGAACCCGGAGCAGGTGGTGTCGCTGCTCGAAGTCTCGGCGTTCCTGCGCCAGCTGGCCCAGGTGATCCTCGATCTGTGCCGGGACCAGCCCAAGGCGGCGATTCATTTTGCCCACCCGGTGGCCAGTGTCCGCAGCAGCGCCAGTGGCTTCAGCGTCCAGGGCGACTGGGGCAGCAGCCACAGCCGTTACCTGGTGCTGGCCTGTGGCGCCCGGGTGCGCGAGCTGCTGCCGCAAGAGGGCGCGGCGCCGGCGAGCCTGTGTTCCGACCGGGTGTTGCGCGGGCAGGCCGACCCGCTGCTGCTGCAGGCCCTGGAGCAGGGCCGACCACTGCTGGTGCTGGGGGGCAGCCATAGCGCGTTCTCCGTGGTCGGCTACCTGCTGCAACGTTTTGCCGGGCGCCTGCCAGCGGCGGCGATCCAGGTGCTGTGCCGCCAGCGTCCGGCACTGTGGGCGGCCTCGGCCAAGGTTGCGCCAGCCTTGCAGGCCCAGGACCTGATCGACGCGCAAAGCGGCGAGGTCAACCGTTTCTGTGGCCTGCGCGGCGCCGCCCGCGACACCCTGCTGCAGATCGAGGCGGGGACCTGGGCCTGCGTCGAGTTGCATATCGGCAACGCCGATCCGCGACCCTGGCTCAGCCGCGGCGCGCTGCTGATCAATGCCACCGGCTACCGCCCGAGAGTGCCCGGGCTGCTGAATGCGGCGGGCGTCAGCCTGACCCTCGATGAGCGTGACGGCAATCTGTGCAAACACCCGCAAACCCACGAACTGATGGTCGGTGGTCAGGCGCTGCCCGGGCTGTTCGGCACCGGGCTGGGCTATGCCGACCGCCGTGGCGACACCCTGGAAGTCGGGGTCAATTTCTTTCACGGCCGTTGTGCCGGAAACATTCTGCATGCCGTGCTCTGACGGCATTTCACTTCAAGCAACGCCACAGGAGGCTGCATGCATACAGTGACTGCAACAGGTTCGGAACTTCAGGCGACGCTGGCGACACTGCCCGGCGCGAGCGGCGCGCAAGCGGCGGCGCTGGACGATCTGCTGGCCAAGCTCGGGCGCCCGCAACGCATCTACCAACTGCTCTCGTCGCGCCTGACGGTGCGCCAGGTGCTCTGGTGCCTGGCGCAACTGCTGGCCGATGGGCGCGTGGGCCAGGTGCTGGGCACGGACGCGCCGCGTTTCGTCTGGCAAGGCGTGCCGGACACGCCGGCGCCCGGGCATGGGCTGCACCTGGTCAGCGATGACTGCCTGCAACTGAACCCGCATTTTCGCGAGATCCTCGCCGACCTCGTCAGCGACAAGCAGAACCGCTACAGCCAATCCATCGAGACATACGAAACCCTGGTGCGGCGCTACAAGATCATGCAGAGCCTGGGCGACCTGAACCATGAGGCGCTGTTGCTGCTGGGGGACGACGCGTTGTTCTCGCTGTTTCTCGCGGTCCACGGCTACCGCCGGCAGATCGTCGTGGCGGACATCGATCCGCAACTGCTGGCGACCATCGCCCGGGTCGCGGCGCAACAGGGCTTCGACAATATCGAAGTGGTCCACTACGACGTCTTTGAGCCGTTGCCGCCCAGCCTGCGTGGCCGCTTCGACTGCTTCGCGGTCAATGGCTTCAAGGACCTGGGGGGCCTGCTGATGTTCGTCGGCCGCGCCCTGCAAGCACTCAAGGCACCGGCGGCGATGGCCAGCGGTTACCTGAATTTCGGCAGCCACGAGGTGCCTTCGGCGGCCCGGGTCCAGGAGGAGGCTGAGCTGTATCAGACGCTGTTGCGCTTTGGCATGTACCTGGACTACTGCGTGCCCTGTCCGGAAACCCATGTCGGTCCGGACTTCGAAGAGGCCTTCAGCGCCAGCGCCCGGCGCCTGGCCCAAGTGCCACCGGCCATGCGCCTGGCAGCTTGCGAGGTCGAGCTGCAGGGGCTGTACCGGGCGTTCGAGCAACTGTCCTGGGTGCAGATGGCCAACTTCCCCGATATCCAGCTCTCGCCGCTGAAAATGGGCCGTTGCCGGGTGGTGGAACGCAACGACCGGGAGATCTCGCGCTTCCTGCGCCTGGGGCAGCTGTATGCCGGCGGTGCCGTCAATGCTCGCTGAGGCGCCGCGCGGCCGGGTGGTGGTGCTGTCACCACACCCGGACGACGCCGTCTGGTCGCTGGGCAGTGGCCTGGCGCCCTGGGCCGGGGGACGGCAGATCGTGCTGCTGAGCCTGTTCGCCGGCGACGCCGGTCCGGCCATCGCTCGGGCCCATGCCAGCGAACAGCGCTGGCGCTGTTTTGCCAGCCCCGGGCAGCGGCGCCAGGAGGATCAGCGCGCCGCGGCGCTCCTCGGTTGCGCCTGTTCCAGCCTGGGGGCGCAGGACGCGGCCTTGCGCCTGGATGGCCATGGCGAGTTCCTGCATGCCAGCCCGCAGTCGCTGTTTCTCACGCCCGACCCGGCGGCCTGGCCGGAGCCCGACCCGGGGCTGCTGCAGCGCCTGCGCGGCTGCCTGCGGCCGCAGGATGTGCTGTGCGCGCCCCTGGCCATCGGCGCCCATGTCGATCATTGCCTGACCCATCGTCTGGCCCGTGCCCTGGACCACCGGCTGTTCTTCTACAGCGATTTTCCCTACGTCGAACAGTGCTCCCCAGAGCATGAACTGGAGCACATGCAGGCCCTGGGCCTGCGCCTGCGGCCCCGGGACATTGCCTGCTCCTGGTCACGCTGGCGCGAGGCCGCGTTGTGCTACCGCTCCCAGGTGCTGATGCTGTTTGGCAGCCAGGGGCGCTTTCTCGATGCGCTCAAGCGTCACTCCCGGGCGCAGGGGGAGAGGGCGTTCTGCCGGATCTGGTCGACACGGGCGATGTAGCGCTGCAGCGAGCCGGTGGGCGACAGCAACTGGTCCAGGGCCAGGGCCTCGGCGATGGGCGCCTGGGCCTGGAACAGCTCCAGGTTGTGCCGGTGATCCTGCCAGCGCTGCGGGTTGTGGTGGGACATGTGATAGCCGCAGGCGGCGGGGGCCAGGCTGAGCCGGACCCCGGCCCGCCACAGGCGGTAGCCCAGGTCCAGGTCTTCCATGCCCCAGCGTCGGCCATAGGAGGCATCGAAACCGCCAACCTGCTGCCAGGCGCTGCGGGACACCGAGATATTGGCTCCGGCGCTGCCCAGCCACGGCCACTGGCTGGCCCGAGGATGTTCCGCGGCCTGCTCCAGGGGATTGGCGACCAGGCGCGCGCCGTCGGCGCTCCAGCGCCCGGCCAGCAGATCCTCCGGCAGGATCGGCGGGCAGCCGGGGCAGCCCAGGGCCGGATCGCTCAGGGTGCTGAGGGCGATCAGCTCCCGCAGCCGGCCGTGGACCAGGCCGGCCTGGGCGCGCTGGGCCTGTAGATGAGCCTCGAAGAAGCCGTCCCGGACCAGGATGTCGTCGTCGAGAAACAGCAGCACCTCGCCCTGGGCCAGGCTTGCCCCGAGGTTGCGCGCCGCCGCGCGCCCCAGGCCCGGCGAGTGGAGTATGCGCACATCGCTCAAGGCGGCGAGCTGGGCCATGACCGCCGGTTGCGCGGCGTCGGCGACGATCAGGGTTTCGAATTGGCAACGCTGCTGCTGGCGGCGCAGGCTGGCCAGGGTCAAGCGCAGGCGCTCGGCCTTGGCGTGCACCGGGATGATCACCGAAAGCTGCATCAGACCCCCTCATCCGGCAGGGCGGCGGCCGCAGGGGCCTCGCTGCCGCGGCGGTTGAGCTGGTAGTGGCGCTGGGTCATCAGCGCCGCCGCCACCAGGTTGCCGATCAGCATGGCTTCCACCAGACCGTTGAGGCCGCGTTGCCAGTGCAGGGTCAGCAGCCAGCCCAGGGGCACCATCAGCAGCAGGTAGGCAATGCCGTGGATCAGGGTCGGCGCCAGGGCATCCTCGCGTCCGCGCAGGGCATTGGACATGACGCCCTGCCAAGCGTCGAAGGGCATGGCCAGGGCCAGTAGCAGCATGCTCGACAGCGCCGCCGCCAGCAGTTGCGCGTCATGGCTGTACTGCGCCAGCAGCGGCCCGGGCAGGGCGGCCAGGAGCAGGGCGCAGAGGGTGCTCAGCGTCACCCCCAGCCACAGGCCGGCCTGGGTCGAGCGGCGGATGTCCGGCAGGTCGCGGTTGCCGTGGGCCATGCCGACCAGGATCGAGGTGGCAAAGCCCACGCCCATGGGAATCATGAACAGGATCGAACGGATGTTGACCAGCACCGCGCAGGCGGCGGCGATCAGCGGCGAGGCCACCCCGGCCATGACCGCGATCAGCATGAAGGCGCCGGCCTCGATGCCGAAGCTCAAGCCGCCGCCGTAGCCGATGCGCCGTTGCATCTGCCATTGCGACCAGCCCCAGGCGAAGCGCCGGTTGATGCCGAAGTCGGCCCGGTCGGCCATGAAGCGGTGCACATAGAGCACGATCGCCAGCGCCATCAGCAGCCTGACCAGGGTGGTGCACCAGGCCGAGCCCAGGGCGCCCATTTCCGGCAGGCCGAAGGCGCCGTAGACCATGGCGTAGCACAGCACCCCGTTGATCAGGTTGCCGCCCAGGATCACCAGGGTGGCGGGCATGGGGCGGGAGATGCCTTCGAGGAAGAACGAATAGGCGATGTAGATCAGGATCGCCGGCAACCCCAGGGCCACCACCCCCATCAGTTGCGCGATGGCCGCGGCCAGGTCCGCCTGGACCCCGAAGCGGCTCAGCAGGGGCAGGCTGGCGACGCTGGCCAGGGCACACAGCAGGCCCAGGCCCAGGGCCTGGACCACGCCGCGCTGGGCGGCCAGGCCGGCGGCGCGCGGGTCTTGCTGGCCGATGGCGATCGAGCCCATGACCAGGATCCCCAGCAGCAGCCCGGCGGCGATCAGCATGTAGGTGTCGGCGATGGCGTGGGTGATGGAGATCGCCGCCAGCGACTCGGTGGCGTAGCGCCCGACCATCATGGTGTCCACCAGCGACAGCAGGAGGAAGCCGATACGCGATACCACGATCGGGCCGGAGAGTCGGGAGAGTTGCAGCAACTTGTCTTTGAAAAGGCTTGAATCGGCCATGGGATGGGCTCCTGGCTGCGGCGCGCGGTCATTGAACCGAAGGTGCGGCGCCGGATGACGATAAGTGGGGGTACAGGGCGGACATGGCCGAGGCCAGCGAGCGCAGCTTGCGGTATTCACCTTCGCGGGCCTGGGGGCTGCTGCCCAGGGTGGCCAGGTGCTGGCGCAGAAAGGCCCGGTAGGGGGCGACGTTGTCCTCGGCGGCAAAGGCCAGCGGGGTTGTCCGGCCGTCCACCGTCAGGGTCAGGCTGGGTTGCGCCACCCGGTTCTGGCTGAAGCCGAAGGTGGTGTGCAGCTGCAGTTCCCCGGCGCTGCCGTACAGGGTAATCCGGGTCGCGTCCCGTTCCTGGTGCGAGGCCCAGGCCGTGCTCATGCGGATCAGCGGGCCGCCCTCGACCTTGAGGCAACTGAAGGACTGGGATTCGACCTCGATGCGGGCCTCGGCGGCCGCGGCCTGGTCGGCGCGCCAGCTGGCCTGGTGCTCTCCGGCGTCGCCTGGCGCGGCCACGTGGTGGTACAGCGCGGCCTCGACCAAGGGGTAGTCCAGCACCTGCAGCGCCACCTCCAGCAGATGCCAGCCCAGGTCGGCGCCGGAGCCGGCCAGGGCCTGGCCGGCCTGGGTGAACCAGGAGCCGGGGCGTGGTATGCCGCGCTGGCGCCGCCAGCTGATATCCAGGCAATGCAGGGTGCCGATCGCGCCGCCGGCCACCGCCGCGACCAGGGCGCGGACGTCGCTGCGATGCGAGGCCGCAGCGCTGACCAGCAGCTCGGTGGCACTGGCCCGGCTGCGCTGGATCAGGCATTCGGCCTCGGCCAGGGACAGGCAGGCGGGTTTTTCCAGGATCACGTGCAGGCCCTGGTCCATGGCCCGCAAGGCCTGGTGCACGTGATGCACGTTGGGTGAACAGATCAGCGCCAGGTTGCAGCCGCGCAAGGCCTGGTCGCTCATGCAGCGGTGCCAGCGCGGCGCCGGCGCCAGGTCCGGGAAGGCCCCGGCGGCGTCGGCCTGGGGGTCGATCACCGAGACGATCTGCGCCTGCTGTTGCACCAGCAGCGGCGCCCAGACCTGGCGCACCACCCAACCGGCTCCGACCAGGGCGACACGGGGCTCGATCATTGCGCGCCGACCAGATGCTGGTGGACCTTGGCGATGGCCGCGGCAATGTCCAGGGTGTCCTGCTCGGTGCCGAGCAGGGCCCGGTGGTGGATCCAGATACCGCGCTGGGCCATGCGCTCGCTCACCGGGCAGGCGGCGATGCACTGCTCCAGGTTCTGCCGCGTTGGCGCCGGTGCCTGCCAGTAGCTCGGTATGCGGTACAGCGCCTGGTAGGCGCGAAAGGCCGGAATACCCTCGGCCACCAGGCAGTCCACCACCTGGTTGCGGTCCAGCTGTGGCTGTCCCGGGAGGTCGTCGAGGGTGAACAGGAACATGTAGTAGGGGTGGGTGTGGGCATCCGCGGTACGCACCTGCGGCGTCACCAGCCCCTGGCGCACCAGGGTTTCGCCGAGCAGGTGGGCGTTGTGCTGGCGTACCCGGGTCTGCTGTTCCAGGCGCCCGAGCTGGGCACTGAGCACGGCGGCGCTGAACTCGCTCAAGCGGGCATTGGTGCCGACCACGGTGTGCTGGTAGCTGCGATCCCCCAGGGGCCGCCCGACGTTGCCGTAGAGGAAGACCTTTTCCCGCAGTTCTTCGTTGGGGCACAGCACCAGGCCGCCTTCGCCGGCGGTCATCAGCTTGAAGTTCTGAAAGCTGAAGCAGGCCAGGGAGCCGTATTCACCGATCCCGGTATCGCCCAGGCCGCGTGCGCCGTGGGCGTGGGCGGCGTCCTGGATTATCACCAGGCGGTGCTGGTCGGCGATGCGCGCCAGGCTGTGCATGTCGCACAGATGGCCGGCCATGTGCACGGCAATGATTGCCCGGGTACGCGGACCGATGTTGGCCAGCACCGCGGCCGGGTCGATGCACAGGGTATCGGCCAGCACATCCACGGCGATCGCCGTGGCGCCGATGCGCTGGCAGGCCATGGAGGTGGAGATGAAGGTGAAGGCCGGCACTATCACCTCGTCGCCGGGGCCGATACCGGCCGCTTGCAGGGCGATTTCCAGGGCCACCGTGCCGTTGCTCACGGCAAAGGCCGAATGGCCCCCATGCAATTGGGCAAAGGCCTGCTCGAAGTCGAGGTTCTCGCGGCCCTGCATGCGCCACCACTGGCCCTGATGCAGGCTGCGCAGCAGGGCGTTTTCTTCCTCGACGCCAAACTGCGGCCAGTCGGGATAAGGCGTTTGTCGTACCGGGGTGCCGCCATGAATAGCCAGGGTCATAGGTCCATTCCCTTGGAAAGGTTGAGCAAGCGACAGGCAAACAGCATCCGACCGAGATATCCGCGGGAAATCTCAGGGGGGTGGTGAAGTGTTGTGCCTTAAGTTTTATCCGTTTGTCGGACTGGCTTGCGTTATTACTTTTTTAGTTTCGATTGAAGGCTGTTGGTGAATCAATTTCAGCCAGGTGTCGAAGATATCACGGACTTCAAAACTCAATGCAAGGTTATTTTTAGCAATGCTTTGTAATATTATGAAATAAACTCGAAGTTGCAGTTATCGTGCGGGAATTAATTCCTGTGTTAAAAAATCGCAAACAACTTGAAGGGGCGAAAAGTCCCGATTTCTATGGGGTTCCCCTGTTTATTCAGCTGGCTCTGGCCTGACTTTCCAAGTATTGCTGACGTCAAGGAAGTGGCGTTTTGTATATAAGAGATTCTCTGTGGCGACTCTTTTAATTAAAAGAGTTGTTTGTGAGCGGCTGCCGTTTATTTGTTTTTTATATGTGTTGATGTTCGCCTTGTTGCAAGGTGATTGTCATTGTGTGGTCATGTTTAAGTGTTGGTTCGGCGCTCGTTAAGTGTGTCGCAATCAAGGACGATAAAGGGCGAACCGCTATTATGAAAACGCTGATTGTCATTGCCGAAGGAATGGACCCGCAGGTCTTGGAGTCCGAAGTTGCCAAAGGACGGCTGCCCTGGTTTTCGCAACGCCTGGGAGCCAAGGCGTACCGGCATCTGGACTGTGGTCCGGTGCCTTATGAACCGAGCAACCTGGCCACCGCGTTCTCGGGGGTCAACCCCGGTCGGCACGGCTGTTTTTCCTACTGGAGTGCCCACAGTTCGGGAGAGATCCCGCGGATTCTGGAAACCACCGATGTCATGGCGTCCCGGCTCTGGGAATGGCCGGAAATGGCCGACCAGCGTTTCGCCGTGGTCAACGTGCAACTGACCCATCCGCCGCGGCCGCTCAACGGCACGCTGATCACCTACCCGATGCAGAATTCGATGAACACCAGCCACCCGCGCAGCCTGTTGCGCGACCTGAACGCTCAGGGGGTGCGCTATGCCCACGATGTTTCGCTGTTCTACACCGGCCAGCCCTTCGAGGAATTCGCCGCCCAGGCCATGCGCATCGCCGAGCACCAGCTCGACAGCGCCATGGCCCTGGGGGCGGAGGCGGACGTGATGATCGTCAACCTGACCCTGGCCGATCGCCTGTCGCATTTCATGTGGTACGAAATGCTCGACCCCGAACCGGCCCGGCGCCCGCAGATTCTGCAGGCCTATGACTTCATCGATCGCGCCTGTGCCCGCCTGCAGTCCCTGGCGCCGGAGTCGATGCTGGTGTTTTCCGAGATGGGCTTCGGCGAACTGCAGGGCTTCTTTTCCATCAACCAGCAGCTGCAGGCCGCCGGCCTGCAGGTGCTCGACCCGCAGGGCCAGGTCGACCTGCAGCGCAGCGTGGCCCTGGAGACGGTGCAGGGCTCCCACGGGGTGATGCTGTGCCGCGACCTGTGCAATGAAGGGCGGGCCAGTGATGCCGAGCGCCAGGCGGTGATGCAGTGCCTGGAGGCGATGCGTTTTGCCGATGGCCAGCCGGTGCTGGCTGCCGTGCGGCCGCGGGAGGCGGTCTACCAGGGCCCCTATACCCACCTCGCGCCGAGCCTGATCGTGACCCCGGCAGATGCCCGGCGCCCGCCCCTGGGCGACCCGCGCTGGGCCAGCCATGTGCGCCGCACCGCCCAGTCGGGATGGCACCGCGAGGGCGGCTTCGTGCTGCTGGACGGGGCCTGGATCGACGCCGCGCCGGGGCCGTTGCAGTTGCAGCAGATCGCCCCGACCATCGCCGGATTGAGCGGCTGCCAGGCCTCGGCCCAGTGCGAAATGCCGGGTTTCGCATGCTGAATCCGGCCCTGCAGCGGCTGTCCCTGGCCGAGGGCATTGTGCACAACCTGGCCAAGGTCGATGACCGGCATCGGCGCTTCAGCGTGACTGCGGCGCAGGCCGGGCTGTATGGCTTCGCCGCTGACGAGTTACCGGCGCTGGAGGCCATCGGCCTGGCCGCGCGGCAGCAGGGCGAGGAGCGCTGCTTCGATCCCGACGATCTGTACAACCTATCGCTGCATCTGCGCCTGCCGTCGTTGCACAAGCTGGCCATGCGCGGCTGGGCCGCGGCGTTTCGTCATTCCGAGCGCGATCGGCGGGTGGAACTGGTCTACACCCTCGACGAGAAAACCCCGCCCCGGGGACCGATCCAGGTGCTGATCGGCGATCAGCGCCAGTGTTCCCTGGAGGCTGCCGCGGGCGGTGACTTCTATCGCCAATGCCTAGTCATACCCGGCCGAAGACTGCTCCTGCCGAGCCCCTTTCGGGAGTTGGTCGAAGAGGTCTGCGCCGACATGCAGTTCTACATGCTGCATGACGGCATACGTTGGGACCTCGACTTCATGCGCCGGCACCGGTTGGCCGAATGCGGTGGATTTTCGAAATTGTTGGTCGAACAGGCACAGGCTCGTGGCCTGGCGGCCAGGCAGGTGTTCGGCCTGTTGCTCAGTTCTCCCTATGCCACCGGCCATTACTGGGCCGAGCTGCAGATCTGTGGCGAGTGGGTAGCCGTGGACCCCCTGATGATCCGCCTGTTGTCCGAACAGGCGGGGCTTTGCCGTGACCTGTGGCCGCTGCACCGGTCGCCGCTGGGCGCCCTGTTGCGGCTGTCCGTGGTCGATGCCTATGACCAGGACGGAGCGCCATGCCTGGGCTGTTTCGATGACAAGTATTTTCGCCAGCTTCCCGTGGCGACGGCAGGAACCACGCAGTACCGGGTGTCTTACAGGGTAGCGGTTCAGCTGCCCGCCTAAATCGATCGCAGATAGGGAAAATCATGCTGAAACTGAATGGACGAGTGTGCCTGGTCACAGGGGCCTCCGGTGTGCTGGGCGCCGCGATATGTGAAGCGTTGGTCGCCGAAGGCGCTTGGGTCTACGGGGTCTACCAGCACAACATCGAGCGTATGCAAGCCCTGGTCGCCAGTACCGAGGAGCTGCCCGGCACACTGCTTCCGGTCGCCTGCGACCTGACATCCGCGCCAGATACCACGCGCCTGCTGGCCACCCTGGCCGAGGATTCGCGACCGGTCTACGCCCTGGTCTGTTGCGCCGCCAGGATGCTGCGCAAGTCCGCCTTGCTCAGCCAGCAACATGAGGGCGAGCAGCTGTTCGACCTCAATGTGCAAGCCACGATACGCCTGGTGCGCCAGCTGGTGCGGCCGATGATCGGCCAGCGCGAGGGGCGGGTGGTGCTCCTGGGCTCGCTGGCCGGTGAAAGCGGCATGCCGGGGCAGAGCCTGTACGCCGCGTCCAAGGCGGCCCTGCATGGCTATGCCCGCTCCCTGGCGTTCGAGGTCGGCGAGATGGGCATCACCGTCAATGTGGTGGCCCCCGGCGCCATCGCCGCGGCGTCGAGCCACTACAGCGCCGAGGACCAGCAGCAGGTCTGCCAGCGCATCGGCCTGCGGCGCCTGGGGCGTCCCGAGGAAGTGGCGGCGGTGGTCGGCTTTCTGCTTTCGCCCCAGGCGTCCTATGTCAACGGCGCGGTGATCGCGGTCGATGGCGGGGGGCGTTTCTGATGCATTGCGCCAGTGTCGATCTGGGTGGCAGCAAGATGGCCATCCATTGCAGTGTCGGCGGCCGCGTGGTGCAGCGTGAGCGCATCGAGATTGCGGCCGGTTGCAATCCACAGAGCATCATCGAGCAGGCGGTGGTCCTGCTGTATCAGCAGATCGCCCTGTACGGCCCGATCAATTGCCTGGTGATTGCCAGCGCCCCAACCCTCAACGCCGACGGCACCATCATCCGCTGGCCCAACCGGCCGGACTGGGAAGGCCTGGCCATCGGCCCGGCGCTGCGCATCGAAGGGGTCGAGCGGGTGATCTGGTGCGATGACGGCACCGCCGCGACCTTTGGCGACGCCACGGTGATGCGCGCCTCCAACCTGGTGCATTTTTCCCTGGGCACCGGGGTCGGTGGCGGCGTGGTCTATCAGGGGCGCATGTTGCCCAATCGGGAGCTGGGGCACCTGCTGGTCTGGCCCGGCGGCGCTCCCTGCTCCTGTGGCCGGGCGGGCTGTCTGCAGGCCTATGCCTCGTTCCGCTCGCTGGACAAGTTCGTCGCGTCGATGGGCTTTTCCGATGAGGCCACGCTCAATCACTGGCGCTTGCGGGCGGTACAGGCCCTGGCCCTGGCTACGGCCAATCTGGTGGAGCTGTTCCGGGTCGAGGTGATCTGCCTGGGCGGCGGCATGCTCGGGCGCTTTCCGGAGATTCCCCAGCAAGTGGGCATGCTGCTGCGCGAGCCGGGCTACCTGAAGCCGTCACTGACACCGCCGCTGGTCATGCATTCGCCCCAGGGCACCGAAGCCACGGTGATGGGCGGCCTGTATCTGGCCCAGGCCAGCCATGAGGTGCAGAACGAGATCTGCGAGGGCGGCCTCGACAATTCCAGAGTCACCATCCGCCATGTCAGCAGCGGCATGAGTTTCATCTCCATGGGGGCCAAGTGAGCGCGCCATGGCAGACCTGCACGGACGTATCAATCATTAGAAGAGGGAAGCGCTATGACCCAGGAACAACACGTCGGGCCCAAGGGCATCAAACAGGCACTGGCGGCCTCCGTTCGCGCCTGGCGTTCGCCGGACCGGCTGGCGATGTACTTGATAGGGGTGATGATCTTTTCCCTGGGGGCGCTGTTTTTCATCGTCAGCCAGTTGGGCACCGATCCGCTGGATGTGTTTGTGATTGCCCTGAACAACCAGCTGCAGGTCGGGCTGGGAGCCTGTTCGGCGCTGTTCTCGGTGGGCCTGCTGCTGTGGTGGGCGTTGTGGAACCGCCAGTGGCCGCCGCTGAGTCCGTTCATTACCACCACCCTGACCGGCCTGTTCATCGACCTTTGGCTGTGGCTTGAGCTTGACCGGGCGCTGGCGGCGATCATGGGCCCCTATGTGCTGCTGAGCATCGGCCTGGCCCTGTGTGCCTATGCCTCGGCGCTGATCATCATGAGCGGCATCGGCATCCGGGTCATCGATCTGCTGGTGATCAGCATGATGAACAAGCTCGGCTGGTCCTTCACCCTGGCCAAGATGGTGCTGGAGATCAGCATCTTCCTCGTCGGCTGGGCCCTGGGTGGACCTTTCGGCATCGGCACCATTGCCTTTCTCCTGATCATTGCGCCGATGATCAAGCCGTTCATGAACATGAACGAGCGCTACTTGCACATGGGCAACTATGGGCTCAAGCGGCGCAAGGCCGAATTTGCCCCGCCCGTGTCGTTCTCGGGCAAGTAGGCCCGGCAGGCTCAAGGGGCGACCGGCCCTGGCGGCGCAGGTGGCTGCTGCGCCCGATGCTGTCTGCGCTGTCTGTGCAAGGGAAGGGACCGGGTCCCGTGGCTGCGTCGGCCTGCGCCGCACGCAGCCGGTGTTTGAATAATCCCGGGAATAATGCTGTGATTGCGCCCCCGCCCCTGGGGCGACCGCGCTTTTACAGAGACACGACGAAATGGATAGCCAAGAGACGACAACCGGGATGTCGCCGTTGCCTCCCGGCAGCCAGGGGCGCGAGCGCCTGGAGGCGATCGCCGCCAGCTCCGCCCTGGTGCTGGAAACCAACAACCTGCGCGGCGGCAAGGATGCGCTGGAGGCCCTGCACAGCCTTGAGCGGCTGATCGCCCGGCTGGCCCTGCAGAGCCTGGCGCCCCAGTCCTTTGCCCAGTGGATCATCACCCACGATGGCCTCGACCTGGCGGCGCGCCAGGCCTTGTGCGCCCTGGCGGGTCGGCCCGTGGATTTTGTCGAGATCGATGGCGGCACCGGCTACTACGACGCCAAGAATGTCGGCTTTGACGCGGTCGATCGGCAGCGCTGCCAGTACGTGGTGTTTGCCGACGCCGACTGCATTCCCTGCGCCGTCTGGCTGGAACAGTTGCTTGCCCCCCTGGCCGGGCCCGATGCGCCGCTGGCGGTGGCCGGGCGCACCAGCTATGCGCCCAGCGTCGCCGGCAGCGCCCTGACCGCCATCGACTTCATGTACTTCCCCAGCCCCTTGCGCCAGGGCGCCACGCGTAACTTCTATGCCAACAACGTGGCGTTTCGTTGCGACACCTTCGAGCACTACCGCTACGAGCCGCTGGATGGGGTGTACCGGGCCCATTGCCAGGTCATGGGCCTGCGCCTGCAAGCGGCCGGGGTGGCGGTGCTCTATGCCCCCGCGGCGCACACCGAGCATCGTCTGCCCGACAGCCAGGGCGAAGTGCTCAAGCTGCGCTGGCTCCGTGGCGGCGACAGTGTCGACCTGACCCCTTATCTGGTTCGCGCCTACTTGCCGGGCTGGCTGCAATGGCTTGCTCGCAGCGGGCCGCTCGGCCCCTTGTGCGTGATGCTCGGACGCCTGGGCTACAGCCTGCGGGCCCTCAATCATCAGGACCTGCCGCCCGTGCGTGGGTTGCGGCGCCTGGGGGCGATGGCCATGGTCACGGCCATTTCCCTGCTCGATACCGCCGGTGCCGTGGTCCGTGGTTGCGGACTGCAGATCGGCCGCGCCAGTGCCCGCCACAGTGAAGCACTGTCCTACCACCGCCACCTGGATTGATCCGCGGCGCGCCGCATCGTCGCACGCCGCCGGCGTGCCTAGAGGAAACTTTCATGCCCCAACCTTCACTGGCTTCATTCGGCCGCTCCCTGCTATGCCTGGCGGTGCTGGCCCTGGCGGCCCAGGCCCAGGCCGCGCCCAGCGAGTTCGCCGGTCGCGGGGTGTATCACTTCGCCTCGGACAGTGGCTGTGCCACGTCCGTCTCCAGCGACATCGAGTGCAACCGGGTGGCCCTGGACGTGGCCGACGCCCGCGCCAGCGTCGACCGGCAAGCCCGGGCCATCGTGATCGATGCCGCCGGCGACCATGACGACAAGACCGTGATCGGCGACATTCTGCTGCACGGCAGCGGCGTCGCCGGTGATGGCCAGCGCGTGCCCCTGAGCCTGCAGGTGCTGTTGCGCCGCTCCGGTCCGACCTGGAAGACCGACACCTACGTGCATGCACCGGTGCGCGGCGCGTTTCGCGACATTGCTCTGGATCCCTATCGCATCAGCGTCCGCGAAGGGGCGGGCGAGCGCCTGCTGCTGAGCGCCGAGCAGGCGCGCAAGGTACTGGCCCAGCCATCGCTCGCCGCGCGGCTGGCCAGCTATCTGGTGGTGGTGCGCCCCAGTGACCCGCAGCACCCGGCGGCCGACGACATCACCATTGGCCTGGGGCTTGGCCGGGTGTCCAAGTCGCTGATGCGCGCCAGCTTCAACGCCAGGCAGGCGGACACCCAGGCCCTGCAGCAGGTGCTGGAACAGGGCACCTGGAACCTCGACCTGCGGGCCCTCAGCGGGCAGATTCCGCAATGGGTGGTGCAGCGCCAGCTGTTCGTGTTCGGCCTGGAGGACAGCCCGTTGCTCCAGGAGGTGCGCCGCCGCGGCCTGAGCAAGCACGACAACCTGCAACTGGGCGCGGTCAACGGCCGCGGCTACCTGCGCTACAACGGCCAGGAGCAAGCCTTTCCCGGTGCCGCTGCCAGCGGTTCGGCCTTTATGCGCGACAGCTTCATCGGCCTGATTCTGGCCTGGCACCACAGCCAGCAGGCCAGCATCGCCGCCACGGCGCAGCCCGGGCAATGAGCGCGGAGCAAGGGAGGGTGGATACGGCCGATTTCAGCTGCCTGAACCCGCCCCGGGCGCGGGGCCTGGGGGCGCTGCGGGCGCGCCTGGTAGATCGCATCAAGCGCGCCGCGCTGCGGCGTCTGCACCTGAGCAGCAGGGGTGAGCGCCTGTTGTTGCGCATGTACCTGGCCGGCGAAGACGCCACCGAGCGCACGCTGCTGTACGAGTTGCTGCCGCAGTCGCCGCCTTGGCTCGAACGTCAGGTGCAGCAGCATCTGGCCGATGAGCAGCGCCATGTGAACCTGTTCGCCGAGGCCCTGCGGGCGCTGGGCGACGAAGGTTCGGTACGCCTGGAACCGGACTGGCTGAGTCGGCGCAAGATCCAGCGCTGGCAGCGCCTGGCCCATCGTTATGCCGGGTCTTTCGAGCAGGGCCTGCTGGTGCCGGCCTATGCCACCGGGCTCTGCGCCGAGCAGATGGCCGAGCGGGTGTTGCGTCGCCACTGCGCCGTGCTGGATCCCGGGCATCGCCTGTATCCGCTGTTGGCGCGGGTGCTGGCCGATGAGCAAGCCCATGTGCGGCTGTGCCAGAACACCTTGCGGCGCATCGTGGCGCCCGGGGAAGCGGGCCGGCTGGCGGCCTTGCTCAAGGAGATTCGCGCCGTGGATGCCAGCTTCGGCGTCAGCGGGGCCCTGGCCATGCTGGGCGCCGGCTGGGCGCTGGGTGGCGTGGGCCGACGCCGATGAGTACGCGGATTCTCTACCTGGCCACCGCCGACGCTCGCGGCCACCTGATGCGCGCGCAACTGCTGGTGCATGCCCTGCGTGCGGCCGGGGCCCGAGTCGAGGTGCTGACCACCTCGGTGCCGGGGCAGGCGTTTCTGCAGCGCTTTGGCATCCAGGCGCAAATCCTTTCGCTGCACTACGCGGTGCAGTTCGACCGCGAGCAGAACATGCAGCGCCAGGCCACCAACCGCAATGTCGCCCATTACCTGTTCCGTCCCGGCCGCATGCTGCGGGACATCTTGCAGCTGCGGCGCCGTTGGCGCGGCGTCGACCTGGTGATCAACGACTCCTTCCACCCGGCGTTGCTGTACATGGGCATGCTGCCGGGGTGGCGGCGCAAGGTGGTGCATGTCTATGGCGCCAGTCTCAAGCGGGCGCTGCTGAACAATTTCGAGGGCCTGTGGCCGCGGCAGTTCGGGCGCCTGTTCGGCTGGATCGTCAGCCGCCAGATCGATGCGGCGCGGGCGCGCATCGAACACGACTTCGCCCATGACGTCGATGATGCCCATGCCCCGGCGCTGTATCGCCTGCCGACGCCGGTGGCCCTGGCCGAAGCCCTGCCGGACGCGCTCGGGACGGACGCGGCGGTGTACCTCAATCCGCATTTTCGCCAGCCCTTGCTGGCCGACGCCCTGAGCGCCGGGCTGGAGGATGCCGGGCTGCGCGGGCATCGGGTGGGCGAGGGCTATGCCGGGCACGATGGCTGGCTTGGGGTCGACCCGCACTGGGCCAGTCGCGCGGCCCGGGCCCGGCTGATGGTGTCGGCCCCCGGCATGGCCGCCCTGGCCATTGCCCGGGTCTATCAGCGGCCGATCATCCTGGTCCTCAGCGACCAGCCCGAACAGACCAGCAATGCCGTGCGCGCAGCCCAGCTGCAGGTGCTGCACGAGGTGGTGACCTGGCGCGGCGACGCCGACGATTTTCGCCGCCAGGTGGCGCAGGCGGCGCGGCAGTTGAGCGCGGCGGCGCCGGCGCCCGACGTGGCCGCGGGCAACCAGCGTGCCCGGGCGCGGACCGATGCCTGGGTCAGCCGTTTGCTCGGCTTGTGAGGTGCTCGCCTTGAAGCGCCAGCGCTCCAGCGCAGCCGTCCAGCCAGTGGCCATGGCCAGCCCCGTGCGTCGCCTGATCTTGGCCGCCCACCCCGGGCAGGCCCTGGCGGCGGCGTTTGCCCTGCTGCTGGGGCTGGCGCTGTTCATCGGCCTGCAGCGCCTGGTCACGCCTCGCTACAACTGGGTCACGCCGCTGGACCAATGGATCCCGTTCGTGGCCGAGTCGTGGTTCCTGTATGTGCTGTTCTTTCCCTTTGTCCTGCTGGCGGCGGCCTACGCCAGCCCGGAGCGCTTTCGCGGGCTGGGCAACGCCACCGGCCTGGCTTTCGGCGTCGCGCTGCTGTGCTTCTGGCTGTTTCCGGAAGTGCTGCCCAGGCCGCAGCTCGACGCCCTGGACAATGCCTTCCTGCAACAGCGGCTGAGCCGCATGTGGCAACTTGACCGGGCCTGCAACGGCTTTCCCAGTCTGCATGTGGCAGTGACCTGCCTGGCCTGGTGGGCGCTCCGGGGCCGCCCCTACCCATGGCTGAGCGCCGCCGGCGGACTGCTGATCTGCCTGTCGACCCTGACCCTCAAGCAGCACACGCTGGTCGATGTGGCGGGCGGCGTGCTCCTGGCCCTGGTCTGTGCCCTGGTCACCCAACGACAAGGAAACCACCGCCGTGTCCCAGCCTGAACCTCGTGCCGGCGACAACCGCGCACTGCATGCCTTTGCCCCTGCCGCGGAGCTGTTCGTGGCCAAGCCCTGGATCAGTTGGCTGGCGCTGCTGGGCGACTGGACGCTGATCGGCGCCGGGTTCGCCGGCGCCGCGCTCTGGCCGCACCCGCTCACCTACCTGCTGGCCGCGTTGCTGATCGCCCGTAGCCAGCTGGCGCTGGCGGTGCTCATGCATGAGAGCGCCCATGGCCTGCTGCTGCGCGGGCAGCGAGCCAACGACCTGGTCGGCCAGTGGCTGGCGGCCGGGCCGTTGTTTCTTTCGCTGCGCACCTACCGCGCCGGGCACCTCAAGCATCACCTGCAACCGATGCAGCATGACGACCCGATAGTGGCGGTGTTCGGCCTGGGGGATTACCCCTTGCCCCGGGGCCGGCTGATCCTGCGGCTGCTGGCGGACCTGAGCGGGGTGGGTTATTGCATCAGTGCCTGGCGGTTCGCCCGGGGCGACTATCGGGCAATCATGCCCAAGGTCGACAAGTCGCCGCGCCAGGCGCTGGGAGAGGTGCTGTCGATGCTGGCCAGCAATGCCTTGCTGTTCGGCCTGCTGGCCTGGAGCGGCCACCCCTGGCTGTACCCGGGTTTGTGGCTGCTGCCGGCGATTACCCTGTTGCCCTTGCTGGGCCGGGTGCGGGCGATCATGGAGCATGCCGGCCTGCCGGCCCATGCCGACCAGAGCCAGAACGCCCGCAGCATCGTGCGGCCAAACTGGCAGACCTTCCTGTTCGGCCCCCACGCCATCCACTACCACATCGAGCATCACCTCTATGTGCGCGTGCCGTTCTACCATCTGCGTCGTTTGCATCGGCAACTGGCCGCGCGGCAGCTGCTGCCGACGGCCAACCTGTATCACGGTTACATCGGGGTGCTGCGGGACGTCAGCTACCCGCCGTTGAAACCCCCGGCCGGCTGAGCCTGCTCGCTGTCGTGCCGGGCAGCTGCGGTGTGCTGGTCGATGAACGCGCTCAGTTGCTCGATGCTCATGGGACGCGCGAACAGCCAGCCCTGGGCGTACTGCACGCCGTGCTGGCGCAGGATGTCGCACTGGGTCTGATTTTCGACGCCTTCGGCAATCATCTGCAGGCCCAGGGAGCGCGCCAGCTCGATGATGTGCAAGGTCACCAGGCGGGTCGGGGCGTCGGTGCCCAGTGTGTCGATGAACATCTTGTCGATCTTCAGGAAGTCCAGATCGTAGGTGGCCAGGTACGACAGGCTGGAGTGCCCGGTGCCGAAGTCATCGATCGCCACCTGGAAGCCGCTGGCCCTGACCGCCAGCAGCACGGCGCGCGACTTGTCGGGGTCGATCAGCCCGCGCTCGGTGATCTCCACCATCAGGCTGCGCGGCCCCATGCCAGCCTCGGCGGACAGCCTGCGCAAGCGCTGTTCGGCGTCCTGGGTCTTCAGGTCCTCGGTGGACAGGTTGATGGCGATGTGCAGGCGTTCATCGTCGCGCAGCAGTTGCGCCGCATCCCGTACCACGATCTCCATGACCCGGGCGGTGATGCGCTGGATCAGTCCGTTGGCCTCGGCCATGGGAATGAAGACCGAGGGGCTGATCAGCTTGCCATTCTGGTTGCGCCAGCGGGCCAGGGCTTCGGCGCCGACACAGCGGCCGCTGCGCAGGTCGATGATCGGCTGGTACTCGATGAAGAATTCGTCGCGTTCCAGGGCGGCTTGCAACTCGCCTTCCAGGGACAGCCGGCGGCGCGCCAGGTAAAGCACCAGGGCGGCCAGGGCCAGGCCCAGTACCAGGCCAATCGGGGTGATGACCAGGGCCAGGTGGCGCATCCTCTCGCTCATCGCCGATGTGGATTGGGCGGCCAGTGCCGCTGTTTCGCTATTGGACGCCGGCACGATCACCACGAAGTAGCCCTCGTCCTCGAATTCGAGCGCCTGGCCATTGCCGCTGTAGCGCTCCACCCATTGCGGCTTCACCACGCCGCGTTGGCCGATGATGCGGTGCAGGCGGGTCTGCAGGAAGGCGACCGACATCGAGGACTGCTGATTGAGCAGGTCCAGGGCGAAGTCGGGGTGAATGATGGCGGCGTAGTCACCCCGCGCCACCACGGCAAAGTCCTTGTCCGCCAGGCCGGGCAGTTGCACCTTGTTCCAGAAGCGCAGGCCGCTGGGGTCCGGCCCCGAAAAAGGCCCCAGCACCAGGGGCTCGGCCTGGGTGAGCAGGGTATTGCACAGCAGCGTGGAGCCGGCCATGGCCGCCATGCCGACAATGTAGCGATAGCTCAGCGCCAGGCTGCGCATCCGGTCGAGCTGCTGGCTGGAGCAGGTCACTGGTGAGGGTTGCTGGTCGAGCTGGCTGATGGCGTCATTGATCTGCCCACGTTCGATGCGGGCGCGTTCCAGAACGTCGTTGGCCACTTCGTGCAAGGAGGACATGACCGCTTCACGGCCCTGGCTCTGGGCCAGATAGAGCGACAGCGACAGGGGCGCGAGCAGCGCCAGCAGGCCAACGGTGCTGGCCAGTAGGACAATCCCCGGCTTGTTCATCGAGTTCTCCGCGCTCAGAAGCTGATCTTGCCTGTGCCGGGAGGGGGCTTGCCGAGGTTAGGGGAAACCGGCGGGGACAGGGCACAGGGCGCCGACCATCAGTATAGAAAGCGCGCTGCGCTTGAGCGGGGAAAAACCTCGGGCCCGCCAGGGTGGCGGGCCCGGGCTGTGCGTCAGAGCTTGGGCAACTGGCCGATGCGGCCCATCATTTCGGTGACGATCTGCAGGTCCAGCAGGAACTGCTCCTGGGTCTTGAACTCGTTGTCGGTGTGGCCGGTGTACTTGACCTCGGGCCGCGCCAGGCCGAACTGCACGCCGTTGGGCAGTTCATGCACCGAGGTAGCACCGGCGGAGGTGCCGAACTTGTGCGCCATGCCCAGGTTCTCGCTGGCCACCGCCAGCAGCGCCTTGACCCATTCACCCTCGGGGTTGCGGTACATCGGTTCGGCGATCTTGGTGTCGATGTTCACCGCCACGCCGGTCTTCTTGCTCCAGGCCGCCAGCTTGTCGGTGATTTCGCCCTTCAGCACCTCCGGGGTCTTGCCCTTGGGCACCCGCAGGTTGACCGCCAGCTTGAGGACTTGGTCATCCACGCTGACCAGGGTCGGCGAGGTGGTCAGCGGGCCCATGAAGTCGTCGGAAAAACCGATGCCCAGTTGCTTGCCCAGGTAGTCCAGGCCCCAGTTGTCGGCGGCATAGCGGGCGGCGTCGGTGAAGGCGTTGTGCTTGAAGGCGATCTTGCCGTCCTGGCTGTTGATCAAGTCCAGCATCCGCGCCACCGGGTTGACCCCGGACTCGGGCTCGGAGGAGTGGGCCGAGACACCGGTGACGGTCAACTCCACGTCCTTGCCCACGACCTTGGCCGCGACCTGGAAGTTGCCACCGTGCTGCTTGACGTACTCGGCGCCGGCTTTCTGCAGGCTGGCGGCGAGCTGCGCGGGCTGCTCGGTGATCAGGGTAGCCACCGAGGTCGAGGGGATCTGGTTGGTCGCCAGGCCGCCGGTGAGGTGGGTGATTTCTGCACCTTTACCCTCGGCGGCGCGCCGGGCAAAGGTCGCCATCACCGTGCCGTAGCCTTTCTCGGCGATCACCACCGGGTAGCCGCCGTCCAGCGCCAGGTTGTAGTTGGGCGTCGGGTTGTGCTCGAAGTAGTAGGGAATCGCGTCGCCGCTGGTTTCTTCGGTGGTGTCCACCAGCAGCTTGAAGTTCCTGGCCAGGGGCAGTTGCTCTTCCTTGATGATCTTCATCGCGTAGAGCGCGACGACGATGCCGTTCTTGTCATCCTCGGTGCCGCGGCCGTACATGCGGTCGCCGATCAGGGTGACCTTGAACGGGTCGAGGCGGGTGCCGTCTTCGAGCACCCAGTTTTCCGGGGTCACCGGCACCACGTCGGCGTGGGCGTGGATGCCGACCACTTCCTGGCCGGTACCTTCCAGGGAAATCTCGTAGACCCGGTTGTCGATGTTGCGAAAGTTCAGGTTGAAGGCCTTGGCCAGCTCCTTAATCTTCTCGGCGATCTTGAGAAACTCGGGGTTCTTGTACTGCGGCAGGCCGTCGACGTTGAAGGTGGGGATGGCCACCAGTTCGCGCAGGGTTTGCGTGGCGGCCTTGCCGTACTTGATCCGGGCGTAGATACCCAGCAGGCGATGGATTTCGTTCTGTTGTTCGGCGCTCAGGGATTTTTTGTCGAGAAAGGCGGCGATGGCCGGACCGAGGTTGGCGCTCTTGGCCGTTTCGCTCTTGGCCAGGGCACCGAGGAACTGGCGGAAGTCACCGGCCGGGGCGTCGCTGAAGGTCTTGAGGATGGCCGCGCTTTGCTGCGGGGTGATGTTGGCTTGGGCGCTGCTGGTGAACGCGGACAGGCTGGCGAGCATCAGGGTGGCCGCAGCCAGGTGCTTGAGAGAAAAATCCATTGCGTAGGGCATTCCTTGGCAGGGGGTAAGGATTATCTGAACGAATAGTCAGAAACCTTGCCAAGCTAACACTGCGAAGGAGTCGGGCGGGAGCCCCTGAAGTGGGATCTGTCGCACAGAAATGCAAAAGCGACGCACCAGCGAAAAACTCGTCCCGGGCAGGAGGCGCCTGTGTGGCGCCCCCTGTTGTGGCTAGTGCATCAAGCCTTGGCGTCCCATGGACGGTCGCCATGTTCATCCTTGATGCGGGTCGGCAGGCCCATCACGTCCAGCGCCTTGAGGAACGGCTCGGCGGCCAGCTCCTCGACGTTGACCATGCGCTGCACGTCCCACTCGCCACGGGCCACCAGCAGGGCGGCGGCCACGGGCGGCACGCCGGCGGTGTAGGAGATGCCCTGGCTGTCAGTCTCGGCGTAGGCTTCTTCGTGGTCGGCCACGTTGTAGATGAAGACTTCACGTGGCTGGCCATCCTTGGTGCCCTTGACCAGGTCACCGATGCAGGTCTTGCCGGTGTAGCCCGGGGCCAGGGAAGCCGGATCAGGCAGCACCGCCTTGACCACTTTCAGAGGCACCACTTCCAGGCCTTCGGCGGTCTTGACCGGTTGCTCGGAGAGCAGGCCGAGGTTGCGCAGCACGGTGAACACATTGATGTAGTGCTCGCCGAAGCTCATCCAGAAACGCACGTTGGGCACGTCGAGGTTCTTCGACAGCGAGTGCACTTCGTCGTGGCCGGTCAGGTACAGGTTCTGCGAGCCGACCACTGGCAGGTCGTCGGTGCGCTTGACTTCGAACATGGTGTTGCTGGTCCACTGGCTGTTCTGCCAGCTCCACACCTGTCCGGTGAATTCGCGGAAGTTGATTTCCGGGTCGAAATTGGTGGCGAAATATTTGCCATGGGAACCGGCATTGACGTCGAGAATGTCGATGGAATCAATGCGGTCGAAATGCTCTTGCTTGGCCAGGGCGGCATAGGCGTTGACCACGCCCGGATCGAAGCCCACGCCAAGAATGGCGGTGATCTTTTTCTCCTGGCATTCCTCGAGGTGTTTCCACTCGTAGTTGCCGTACCAGGGCGGCGTTTCGCAGATCTTGCCCGGCTCTTCGTGGATCGCGGTGTCCAGGTAGGCCACGCCGGTATCGATGCAGGCACGCAGCACCGACATGTTGAGGAAGGCCGAACCGACGTTGATGACGATCTGCGATTCGGTTTCGCGGATCAGCGTCTTGGTCGCTTCGATGTCCAGCGCATTCAGCGCGTAGGCCTTGATTTCAGCGGGCTGTTTGAGGCTGCCCTTGGCCTTGACGCTGTCGATGATGGCCTGGCATTTGGAGATGTTGCGCGACGCGATAGCAATACGACCGAGTTCGTCGTTGTGCTGCGCGCACTTGTGGGCCACCACCTTGGCGACACCTCCTGCACCAATGATAAGAACATTCTTCTTCAATTTATTTACTTCTCCTCGTGTCTGTCCGCTCAGGAAAGGCTGGACAGGTAGTCTTCGAAACCAAACTCGCGAACCACGTCGATGCTGCCATCGAGTTGTTTCACAACGATGGATGGCATTTTCAGGCCGTTGAACCAGTTTTTCTTGACCATGGTGTAGCCCGCCGCGTCGACGAACGACAGTCGATCGCCGATGGCCAGCGGACGTTCGAATTGATACTCGCCAAAGATGTCTCCGGCCAGGCAAGACTTGCCACAAATCATGTAGCTGTGTTCACCGCTGCTGGGGGCCAGCTTGGCGTTCAGGCGATAGATCAGCAGGTCGAGCATGTGGGCTTCGATGGAGCTGTCCACCACCGCCAGGTGCTTGCCGTTGTACAGGGTGTCGAGCACGGTCACTTCCAGAGACGCGCTCTGGGTGATCGCCGCTTCGCCCGGCTCCAGGTAGACCTGTACGCCGTACTTCTCGGAGAAGGCCTTGAGCCGTGCGCAGAAGGCGTCCAGGGCATAGTCCTCGCCGGTGAAGTGGATGCCGCCGCCGAGACTGACCCATTCGACCTGATGCAGCAGGTGGCCGAAGCGCTCCTCGATGGTGCTCAGCATCTGGTCGAACAGGCCGAAGTCGCCGTTCTCGCAGTTGTTGTGGAACATGAAGCCGGAGATCTGCTCGATCACCTGCTCGATCTTCGCCGGGTCCCATTCGCCCAGGCGGCTGAACGGGCGGGCCGGATCGGCCAGCAGGTAGTCCGAGCTGCTGACCTGGGGGTTGACCCGCAGGCCACGGACCTTGTCCGCGCTGGCCTCGGCAAAGCGCTGCAGCTGGCTGATGGAGTTGAAGATGATCTTGTCGCAGTTGGCCAGCATCTCGTCGATCTCGTCGTCGGCCCAGGCCACGCTGTAGGCGTGGGTCTCGCCGGCAAACTTCTGCCGGCCGAGCTTGAGCTCGTACAACGACGAGGAGGTGGTGCCGTCCATGTACTGCTGCATCAGGTCGAACACCGACCAGGTAGCGAAGCACTTGAGGGCCAGCAGGGCCTTGGCGCCGGACTGCTCGCGCACGTAGGCGATCTTCTGCATGTTGTGCAAAAGCTTCTGCTTGTCGATGAGGTAGTACGGCGTCTTGATCATTTCAGGGTCTCCGGCAGGGCCAGCCAAAAAGGTACGCATTGTGCCTTCAGTGCCTGCAGATCGAAAGCTCGGAAATGCTTTTTTGCCGGGTAATCATCTGAAAGGCCCTGCGGATCAGTCTGATCTCCATCAGCCCGTGCCCCTATGCCCACGAGCACCGTCGGGCCCTGTGCAACCTGCGGCCGCAGGCGCCCGCGCTGCCTCGTTTTTTCTTATCCAGGGAGCATATTTTTAGTCATTTTCCTTCGTCGACGTCTGTCGCACCATCTGCTGCATCCGACTCACACCCGGGTTCTGAACCAGGTGTCCAGCGCTGGCGCTGGCGCCCCCGTCTCGCAGAAGGACACACACATGACCGTAGAACAAATACAAGTGGATACCCTGGTGGTCGGCGCGGGCCAGGCCGGCGTGGCCATGAGCGAACACCTGAGCAAACTGGGGGTGCCCCACCTGGTGCTGGAGCGCAGCCGTATCGCCGAGGCCTGGCGCACCGGTCGCTGGGACTCGTTGGTGGCCAACGGCCCGGCCTGGCATGACCGCTTTCCCGGGCTGGAATTCGACACCCCGGCCGATGCCTTCCCGGCCAAGGATCAGGTGGCGGATTACTTCGAGGCCTATGCACGGCAGTTCAATGCGCCGATCCGCACCGGTGTGGAAGTGCACAAGGTGCAGCGCAATGTCGGACGGCCCGGCTTCACCGTCGAAACCTCCGACGGGGTGATCCAGGCCCTGCGCGTGGTGGCCGCCACCGGGCCTTTCCAGCGTCCGGTGATTCCGCCGATTGCGCCCAAGCACGCACGGATCGAGCAGATCCATTCCGCTGCCTATCGCAACCCGCAGCAACTGCCCGCGGGTGCCGTGCTGGTGGTGGGGGCGGGCTCTTCCGGCGTGCAGATCGCCGATGAACTGCAACGAGCGGGGCGTCAGGTCTACCTCTCGGTGGGCGCCCATGACCGGCCGCCGCGCTCCTACCGTGGCCGGGACTTCTGCTGGTGGCTTGGGGTGCTGGGCGAGTGGGATGCGGAGATTGCCAAGCCCGGGCGGGAACACGTGACCATCGCCGTCAGCGGTGCCCGTGGCGGCCAGACCATCGACTTCCGCGCCCTGGCTCATCAAGGCATCACCCTGGTGGGCCTGACCCAGGCCTTCGACGGCGAGCGTGTGACCTTTCGCGCGGACCTGGTGGACAACCTGGCGCGGGGCGACGAGAACTACCTGGCGTTGCTGGACGCGGCCGATGCCTACATCGCCCGCAACGGCCTCGACCTGCCGCTGGAGCCCGAAGCCCGGCAGCGCCTGCCTGACCCGCCGTGCGTGAAACAGCCGATTCTGGAATTGGACCTGCTGGCGGCCGGGGTCACCTCGATCATCTGGGCCACCGGCTATGCGGTGGACTTTTCCTGGCTGCAAGTGGACACCTTCAGCGAACAGGGCAAGCCCCTGCATCAGCGCGGCGTGTCCCGCGAGCCCGGGATCTATTTCCTCGGCCTGCCTTGGCTGTCGCGCCGCGGCTCCTCCTTTATCTGGGGGGTCTGGCACGACGCCAAGCACGTCGCCGATCACATCGCCACCCAGCGCAAATACCTTGCCTACAGCGAAGCCCGGCAGTCTGCGGCGCCGTCTCCAGCGCAGCCGCAGACGCCCCTCCATAACCTCGACCGCGTGGGAGCCCACTGATGCCGACTCATACTCGTATTCGCATGTTCAACACCAAGGACACCTACCCCAACCAGTCCCTGGACAACGACCTGTGCCAGGCCGTGCGCGCTGGCAACACGGTGTACGTTCGCGGTCAGGTCGGCACCGATTTCGATGGCCGGCTGGTGGGCCTCGGCGACCCCCGGGCCCAGGCCGAGCAGGCGATGAAAAACGTCAAGCAACTGCTGGAGGAGGCCGGCAGCGACCTGTCCCACATCGTCAAGACCACCACCTACCTCACCGACCCGCGCTACCGCGAGCCGGTGTACCAGGAAGTGGGCAAGTGGCTCAAAGGGGTGTTCCCGATTTCCACCGGGCTGGTGGTGTCGGCCCTCGGCCAGCCGCAGTGGCTGATGGAAATCGACGTGATCGCGGTGATTCCCGAGTGACCCCGGCGTTGTTCTCACCGATGCCGCGTCCGGCGTCGACGCAGGCCCCATGGGCCAAGGAGTTTGCATGACTTTTTCCATCGTTGGCCGCTGCGCCGAAACCGGCCAGCTGGGCATCGCCATCAGTTCGTCGAGCATCGCCGTCGGCGCCCGTTGCCCCTGGCTGCGGGCCGGTGTGGGGGCGGTGGCTACGCAAAACGTCACCCTGCCGGCCCTGGGGCCGCAGATTCTCGACCTCTTGGAACAGCGCCGGCTCGACCCCGGCACCGCCCTGGAGCAGGCCCTGAGTCGCAACGGCTGGAGCCAGTACCGCCAGGTGACGGTGATCGACAACCAGGGCCGTACGGCGCTGTTCAGCGGCCAGCAGGCCTTGGGCACCCACCATGCGCTGGCCGGCGAGCAGTGCGTGGCCGCCGGCAACCTGCTGGCGGACGCCGGGGTCATTCAGGCCATGGTCCAGGCGTTCGAACAGACGCCGGGGATGCTAGTCGAGCGCCTGCTGGCGGCGCTGCACGCGGCCATGGCCGCCGGTGGCGAGGCGGGCCCGGTGCATTCGGCGGCGCTGAGCGTGGTTGACGATTTGACCTGGCCCATCGTCGACCTGCGGGTGGACTGGGCCGATGAAGACCCCATCGGCCAGCTCGCCGGCCTGTGGCAGGCCTACCGGCCACAGATGCAGGACTACCTGACTCGCGCCCTGGACCCGACGGCGGCCCCCAGCTACGGGGTGCCGGGCAATGAGTGAGCCATCGAGCCGCGAGCTGCTGGCGCAGCTGGTGGGCTTTGCCACGGTCAGCCGCGATTCCAACCTGGAACTGATCGGTTTTATCCGCGACTACCTGGCGCGCCATGGGGTGGACAGCGAGCTGATCTACAACCCCGAGCGGACCAAGGCCAATCTGTTTGCCAGCATCGGCCCCAGTGACTGTGGCGGGGTGGTGCTGTCCGGGCACACCGACGTGGTGCCGGTGGATGGGCAGGCCTGGAGCGTCGAGCCGTTTGTCTTGAGCGAGCGGCAAGGGCGGCTGTACGGCCGTGGCACCGCCGACATGAAGGGCTTTCTCGCCTCGGTGCTGGCGGCGGTGCCGGGCTTGACCCGGCGTCGCCTGCGGCTGCCGGTGCACCTGGCGTTTTCCTACGACGAGGAGGTGGGCTGCCTGGGGGTGCGGCCGATGCTCGAACGCTTGCAGCAACGCCTGCACAAGCCGCTGCTGTGCCTGATCGGCGAGCCCACCGAGCTGCGTCCGGTGCTCGGGCACAAGGGCAAGCTGGCCATGCGCTGCCAGGTGCGGGGCGCGGCCTGCCATTCGGCCTACGCGCCTTATGGGGTCAATGCCATCGAGTACGCCGCGCGGCTGATCGGCAAGCTGGGGGAAATCGGTAGCCGGCTGGCGCAACCCGAGCACCACGATCCGCGTTTCGATCCGCCGTTTTCCACGGTGCAGACCGGCACCATCCAGGGCGGCCGTGCGCTGAACATCGTGCCGGCCGAGTGTCAGTTCGATTTCGAGGTGCGCACCTTGCCGGGCTACGACGCCCAGGCCGTGGTGGAGCAGTTGCAAGGTTATGCCGAGGCCGAGCTGGTGCCGCAGATGCAGGCGGTCCAGGCCGACACCGGGATCGACCTGCAACCCTTGAGTGCCTACCCGGGGCTGGCCACCGCCGCCGACAGCGAGGCCGCGCAACTGCTGGCGCTGCTCAGCGGCTCGCGGGAGTTCGCCACCGTGGCCTTTGGCACCGAGGGCGGGCTGTTCCATGAGGCGGGCATCCCCACGGTGGTCTGCGGCCCGGGCAGCATGGAGCAGGGCCACAAGCCGGACGAGTTCATCAGCCTTGAGCAACTGCACGCCTGCGACGCCCTGTTGCAGCGCCTGGGCGACTGGCTGGAGGGGCCCGGCTGAGCTTGCCGGGCGTTTGAAGCAGGCGTCGTTCCAACCCCAGGCCATCGCACGGATGCCCTGGGGCGCTGGCGTTTGCGCGGGCCCTTCGGGGCCTGAAGGCTACAGAGCTTTTTCATGGTGCTGGAGCATATTTTTAGTATTTTTCCTCGGGCTCGCGGTGACGCACCATCCCTCAGGACCTAATAACAAGCAGGCCGTCGCAACGGCCGACGAGGGAGTGCAGCGTGTTCGATCTCGCTTACTGGCAGCAGCGAGCTGCCCAACAGACATTCATTGACCAGGCGCTGATCGGCGGCCAACGGCTGGCCGCCCAGTCCGGCGCCACCTTCGATGCCGTCAATCCGGCCACCCGCCAGGTGCTGGCCCGGGTCAGCGCCTGCGGCGCGGCCGAGGTCGAGCTGGCGGTGGCCGCCGCGCGCCTGGCTTTCGAGCAGGGGCCCTGGGCGCGCATGGCCCCGGTGGAGCGCAAGAAAGTCCTGCTGCGCCTGGCCGAGCTGATGCTCGCCCACCGTGAGGAGCTGGCGCTGCTGGACTCACTGAACATGGGCAAGCCGGTGATGGACGCCTGGAACATCGACGTGCCCGGTGCGGCCAATGTCTTCGCCTGGTACGCCGAGAGCGTCGACAAACTCTACGATCAGCTGGCCCCCGGTGCCCGCAACAGCCACGCCAGCATCACCCGCGAGCCTCTGGGAGTGATCGGCGCGGTGGTGCCCTGGAACTTCCCCCTGGACATGGCCGCCTGGAAGCTGGCCCCGGCCCTGGCGGTGGGCAACTCGGTGGTGCTCAAACCCGCCGAGCAGTCGCCGTTCTCGGCCCTGCGCCTGGCCGAGCTGGCGCTGGAGGCCGGGGTGCCGGAAGGGGTGCTCAACGTGGTGCCGGGCCTGGGCAGCGAGGCCGGTCGCGCCCTGGGCCTGCACCCGGATGTGGATTGCCTGGTGTTCACCGGTTCCACCGCGGTGGGCAAATGCTTCATGCAGTACTCGGCGCAATCCAATCTCAAGCAGGTCTGGCTCGAATGCGGCGGCAAGAGCCCGAACCTGGTGTTCGCCGACTGCCAGGACCTGGACTTGGCCGCCGAAAAAGCCGCCTTCGGCATCTTCTTCAACCAGGGCGAGGTGTGCTCGGCCAACTCGCGGCTGCTGGTGCAGCGCAGCATTCACGATGAATTCGTCGAGCGCCTCCAGGCCAAGGCCCGGGATTGGCGTCCGGGCAACCCGCTGGACCCGGCCAGCCGCGCCGGGGCCATGGTCGACGCGCGCCAGACCGCCAGTGTCATGGGCTATATCGACGGCGCCCGGGAGCAGGGCGCGCAGCTGGTGTGCGGCGGCCGCCAACTGAGCATCGACGGCAGCGACAACTACATCGAGCCCACCCTCCTTACCGGGGTGACCCCGCAGATGACCATCGCCCGGGAAGAAGTGTTCGGCCCGGTACTGGCGGTGCTCCCCTTCGATGACGAGGAGCAGGCCGTCGCCCTGGCCAATGACAGCGTCTACGGCCTGGCCGCCTCGCTGTGGACCGACGACCTCAACCGTGCCCACCGGGTGGCCCGGCAGTTGCGCGCCGGCACGGTGTCGGTCAACACCGTGGACGCCCTGGACGTCAGCGTGCCCTTTGGCGGCGGCCGGCAATCGGGGTTCGGTCGCGACCTGTCGCTGCATGCCTTCGACAAGTACAGCCAACTGAAAACCACCTGGTTCCAGCTGCGCTGAGCGCTGCCGAGCCTGGGCGGCGCCACCCCGGCGCCGCTGCACCTGCCGCCGTAGCGGCAGGCCCACAACAACAATAAGAAAGGAGTGCGTGCCATGACTGCAAATATCTCCACGGCGGCCTTGAGCCCCGCCAGCAGCGGCGGCTTGCGCCGGGTGCTGGGCCTGGGTTCGCTGGTGTCGGTGGCTGTCGGCCTGGTGGTGTCCCAGGGGGTAATGGTGCTGATGCTGCAAGGCGCGGGGATGGCCGGGCTGGGCTTCTTCATCCCGCTGCTGCTGGCCTACCTGCTGGCGCTGACCTATGCGCTGTCGTTTTCCGAACTGGCGCTGATGGTGCCCCGGGCCGGTAGCCTGAGCAGCTACACCGAAGTGGCCATCGGGCACTTTCCGGCGATCCTCGCCACCTTCTCCGGCTACATGGTGGTGGCGATGTTTGCCTTGTCCGCCGAGCTACTGCTCCTGGACCTGATCATCGGCAAGGTCTACCCCGGGGTGTTGCCGCCGATGCTGGTGGCTTATGGGGTGCTCGGGCTGTTCACCTTGCTCAACCTGTTGGGCATCGATGTGTTCGCCAAGCTGCAGACGGTGCTGGCCGTGGTGATGGTGGTGATCCTGCTGACCCTCGGCCTGGGCGCCGTAAGCAGCGCCCAGGCGGACCTGCAACTGCCCCTGGATCAGGGCTGGAACCCCATGCAGGTGGGGGCGCTGGCCCTGGCGGCCATGGCCATCTGGGGCTTTGTCGGCGCCGAGTTCGTCTGCCCGCTGGTGGAGGAAACCCGCAACCCGGAGCGCAACATTCCGCGCTCGATGATCATCGGCCTGAGCGTGATCTTCCTGGTGATCACCCTGTATTGCCTGGGAGCCTTGCTCTGTGTGCCGCGGGCGCAGTTGGCCAGTGATCCGCTGCCGCATTTCCTGTTCGCCACCACGGTGTTCGGCGAGGCCGGCAAGCTGTTCCTGGTGGGCGCGGTGATCACCGCCACCTGCAGCACGGTCAACTCGTCCCTGGCGGCGCTGCCGCGGATGCTCTACGGCATGGCCCAGAACGGCCAGGCCTTCCCCCAGTTCAAGCGCCTCAGCCGGCGGGGCCGCACGCCTTGGGTGGCGGTGCTGTTCGTCGCCGCGCTCACGGGGCTGCCGATCCTGGTCCTGGGTCAGGACCCGGATTCCATCAGCCTGTTGCTGTTGGCCGCGGCCCTGGCCTGGCTCTTGGCCTACATCATCGTGCACATCGACGTGATCGCCCTGCGCCGGCGCTACCCCGATGCGCCACGGCCGTTTCGCTCGCCGTTCTACCCCTGGCCCCAGGTGCTGGGCATCGTCGGCATGCTGTTTGCGATCTACCACGTCTCGCCGTCCCCCGAGATGACCGCGCGGATCTTCGGCAGCGCCGGCGTAGTGCTGGGCGTGATCTCGCTGATCGCCGTGGTCTGGATCAAGTGGGTGATGCGCAAGCCCCTGTTTGTTCCCGAACCGCTGGTGCCCGCCGGGCCGAGTCCCGTCGCCGCGCCTTCCCTTGAATCCACTTGTCGTGCAGGAGAATGACCATGAGTGCTGAAAACCCAACCGCCCAACGCAGTACCCAGGACTACCAGGCCCTGGATGCCGCCCACCATATCCATGCCTTCCTCGATCAGAAGGCGCTGAACGCCGAAGGCCCGCGGGTGATCGTCCGTGGCCAGGGCCTGCACCTGTGGGACAACGACGGCACGCGCTACCTGGACGGCATGTCCGGCTTGTGGTGCACCAACCTCGGCTATGGCCGCAAGGACCTGGCGGCCGCCGCCACGGCCCAGCTTGCGCAATTGCCGTACTACAACATGTTCTTCCACACCACCCACCCGGCGGTGGTGGAACTCTCCGAGCTGCTGTTCAGCCTGTTGCCCGGGCACTACAGCCACGCCATCTACACCAACTCCGGCTCCGAGGCCAACGAGGTGCTGATCCGCAGCGTGCGCCGCTACTGGCAGATCCTCGGCCAGCCGCAGAAGAAGGTGATGATCGGCCGCTGGAACGGCTATCACGGTTCGACCCTGGCGGCCACGGCCCTGGGCGGAATGAAGTTCATGCATGACATGGGCGGGCTGATCCCGGACGTGGCGCACATCGACGAACCCTACTGGTTCGCCCACGAAGGCAACCTGACCCCGGCCGAATTCGGCCTGCGCTGCGCCCGCCAGCTGGAGGAGAAGATCCTCGAACTGGGTGCCGAGAACGTCGCCGGTTTCATCGCCGAGCCGTTCCAGGGCGCCGGCGGCATGATCTTCCCGCCAGACAGCTACTGGCCGGAAATCCAGCGTATCTGCCGCCAGTACGACGTGCTGCTGTGCGCCGACGAAGTGATCGGCGGCTTCGGCCGCACCGGCGAGTGGTTCGCTCATCAGCATTTCGGTTTCGAGCCCGACACCTTGTCCATCGCCAAGGGCCTGACGTCCGGCTACATCCCCATGGGCGGGCTGGTGCTGAGCAAGCGCATCGCCCAGGTGCTGGTGGAGCAGGGCGGGGTGTTCGCCCACGGCCTGACCTATTCCGGGCACCCGGTGGCCGCCGCCGTGGCCATCGCCAACCTCAAGGCCCTGCGCGATGAAGGGGTGGTCACAAAGGTCAAGAACGACACCGGCCCTTACCTGCAGCAATGCCTGCGCGAAGTGTTCGGCAACCACCCGCTGATCGGCGAGATCCAGGGCTGCGGGCTGGTGGCCGCCTTGCAGTTCGCCGAGGACAAGGCCAGCCGCAAGCGCTTTGCCAACGAGAACGACATCGCCTGGCGCTGCCGCACCCTGGGCTTTGAAGAAGGGGTGATCATCCGCTCGACCCTGGGGCGGATGATCATGGCCCCGGCGCTGGTGGCGACGCGTGGCGATATCGATGAGTTGATCGACAAGACCCGCCGCGCGGTGGAGCGCACGGCCCGGGAGATCGAGAGCGGGCAGTTGCCGACGGCCTGAGGACAGTCCTCGGTTCAGCGCCTGAGGTCGCGGCAAAAACACCACACCCCGCCAGAGTCGGACTCTGGCGGGGTGTGTTTTTTTGCCTTGGCTCGGGGGGAGCCATTTCCCGCTGTAGGGCCCGGTCCCGGGCCACTAATCTGTGGCCAGGGTTCAGAACTTGCCGTTCAAGCCCAGGCGGAAGGTGTCGTTGCGTTCGTCCGAGCCCAGGGCGGTCTTGTACGAGACGCCCAGTTGCCAGGCGCGTCCGAGGTTGAAGTCCACGCCCATGTCCAGGCTGGCGAAATCGCTGTCCAGGGCATCGGGCTTGAGCCGGTACAGGGTGCCTTCGTCGCCCTGGTCGGTGTAGCGCATCTTGTAGTCGCTGCTGCTACTGAAGTTGTGGCCCCAGGCCAGGCCGACCTTGGGCGTGACCACACCGATGCGGGTCATCAGGTCGTAACCCGTGCGTACACCCAGGTAGGAGGTGAAGTTCTGCTGGCGCTGTTCGTCGTAGGACAGGCCGTAAATGCCGCCGCCACGTTCACGGTAGGCGTCCATGCGCGTGGTGCTCGCGTTCAGGCGGCTGTAGGGCGTCAGCGACAGCGGACCCTGGCGATACTCGTAGCTGGCGGTCAGGGAGGCGAACAGCTGGTCGGCATCGCGGGAGCCACGGGCATAGTCATCGGCGCTGCCGGTGATGTAGCGGCGCGAGTCGAAGCTGATGCGGTTGTAGCCCAGCAGGCCGTCGACATACACCTGCGGCGCCAGGTTCAGGCTCAGGTAAGTGGCGATGCCGATGGCGTCCCCGTCACTGCGCGTGTTGTTTTTGCCAATGTCGCTGCGGTCGTTGCCGTAGCCGATACCGACCCCGGCAATGGCGCTGGGCGACAGGCGATAGTCGACGCCGACGCTCAGGCCCAGGGTGGTGAAGCTGCTGTCCCGCGCGCCCCGGGTGTGGGTCGAGCCGACGTTGACGAAGCCGTCGCTCCAGAAGGCCAGGGCATCCTGTTTGCAGCTGTCTTTGAGGGCGGCGGCCGCTTCACGTTTTTCCTGCTCGGTCTGGTGGGCTGAGGCCCCCAGTTGGTCCTGGACGGCCTTGGCGATCTCGCCCAGGGGCACGTCACGACCTTCCTTGCGCAAGCTGGCGTTGAACGAATTGCGGTCGCAGTTCATCTGGTGCAACTGCTCCAGACGGCGGTTGAAGTTGTCCATCTGAGTGCTGGCAAAGCGTTCTGCTGCACGGGTCTGGGCGTTGAGCAGGCCGATGACCTCGGCATCCTGGGTCGGGTCTGGACGCTCCTGGATGATGAAGCTGACGGTGCTGGCGGCGCTGGCACCGCCGCCGTTCTGCAGGCTGAAGCTGACCACTGCGGTGCCGGCGAAGGCAGCCGAGGGCACGAAGCTCATCGAGAATGGGCCGATCATCCGCGCTCGCCCGGCGGAGGCCGGGGTGACCGAACCCAGGATCGCCTGGGTGAACGGGCCACCGGTGGCGCCTTGGGTCAGGTCGACGGTGGCCGACTGGCCCGCCGCCAGGATCTGGCTGGACGCTGGCACGGTGATCGCCACGGCGGAGATGGCGATCGAGTAGTTGCGCACGCCGGTGGCGCCGTTGGCATCGGTGGCGGTGACGGTCAGGTTGCTCGTGCCGGCGGTGCTCGGTGTGCCACTGATCAGGCCGCTGGCGACGTTCAGGCTCAGGCCCGCTGGCAGGCTACCGGCGGTGATGGCGTAGGTGTACGGCGCCGTGCCGCCGGCGACGCTGAGGGTCGCGCTGTAGGCGCTGCCCGCCGTGCCGGCGCCCAGGGTCGCTGGGGTCAGCACCAGGGTCGGCGCGCTGACGGTAATGGTCACCGTGGCCGGGCTTGAGGTGCCGCTGGCGTTGGTGGCGGTGTAGGTGAAGCTGTCGGCCCCGGAGAACCCGGCGGTCGGGGTGTAGGTGATGCTGGTGCCGCTGGCGGTGGCGGGGGCATGGCTGGCGGCGCTGGCCACGGTGACGCTGGTGGCGGCGCCGCCGGTGATGTTCAAGGTGATCGGGTTGGCGCTGCTGTTGGCCGCGACCGTGGCGCTGACGGCATTGGCTACCGGGGCCTGGGCGTTGATGGTCAGCGTGTAGGCCTGGGAGCCGGTGGCGCTGTTGGCGTCGGTGGCAGTGACGGTCAGGTTCAGGGTGCCGCTGGCGCTCGGTGTGCCGCTGATGGCACCGCTGCTGGTGTTCAGGGCCAGGCCGACCGGCAGGCTACCGGCGGTGATGGCGTAGGGGTAGGGCGCGGTGCCGCCGGAGGCGCTGACGGTTTGGCTATAGGCGCTGCCGACGGTGCCGTTGCTCAGGGTCGTGGGGCTCAGGCTGATGCTCGGCGCGCTGACAGTGATGGTTACCGTGGCCGGGCTGGAGGTGCCGCTGGCGTTGGTGGCGGTGTAGGTGAAGCTGTCGGACCCGGAGAACCCGGCGGTCGGGGTGTAGGTGATGCTGGTGCCACTGGCGGTGGCGGTGCCATGGCTGGCGGCGCTGGCCACGGCGACGCTGACGGCGGCGCCGCCGGTAATGTTCAGGGTGATCGGGTTGGCGCTGCTGTTGGCCGCGACCGTGGCGCTTACGGCATTGGCTACCGGGGCCTGGGCGTTGATGGTCAGCGTGTAGGCCTGGGAGCCGGTGGCGCTGTTGGCGTCGGTGGCGGTGACGGTCAGGTTGAGGGTGCCGGTGGTGCTTGGTGTGCCGCTGATCACGCCGCTGCTGGTGTTCAGGGCCAGGCCGACCGGCAGGCTACCGGCGGTGATGGCGTAGGTGTAGGGCGCGGTGCCACCGGAGGCGCTGACGGTTTGGCTATAGGCGCTGCCGACGGTGCCGTCGCTCAAGGTCGTGGGGCTCAGGCTGATGCTTGGCGCGCTGACAGTGATGGTTACCGTGGCCGGGCTGGAAGTACCGCTGGCGTTGGTGGCGGTGTAGGTGAAGCTGTCGGAGCCGGAGAACCCGGCGGTCGGGGTGTAGGTGATGCTGGTGCCGCTGGCGGTGGCGGGGCCATGGCTGGCAGCGCTGGGCACGGCGACGCTGACGGCGGCGCCGCCGGGGATGGTCAAGGGGGTCGGGTTGGGGCTGCCGGTGGCCCCGCCCGTG
>NZ_QKLN01000042.1:0-89351 GCF_003225665.1 Pseudomonas sp. TKO26 | reverse complement strand
GACCCGACCCAAGCGAGCCCCCGACATGAGCGACACCCCCCATTTCCCGCTGTCCGCCGTGGTCGGCGCCGATGCGCTGAAACTGGCCCTGTGCCTCACCGCCATCGATCCGAAGATCGGCGGTGTGCTGATCGAAGGCCCCCGCGGCATGGCCAAGTCGACCCTGGCCCGGGGCCTGGCCGACCTGTTGGCCAGCGGGCAGTTCGTCACCTTGCCCCTGGGCGCCAGCGAAGAGCGTCTGGTGGGCACCCTGGACCTGGACGCCGCCCTGGGTGAAGGCCGTGCGCAGTTTTCCCCTGGGGTGCTGGCCAAGGCCGACGGTGGCGTGCTCTACGTCGATGAAGTCAACCTGCTGCCCGATCACCTGGTGGACCTGCTGCTGGACGTGGCCGCCAGCGGCACCAACCTGATCGAGCGCGACGGCATTTCCCACCGCCATTCGGCGAGGTTCGTGCTGATTGGCACCATGAACCCGGAAGAGGGTGAACTGCGCCCGCAGCTGCTGGATCGCTTCGGCCTCAACGTCGCTCTCAGCGGCCAGCCCGCCCCCGAAGAGCGCGGGCAGATCATTCGCCGCCGTCTGGATTTCGACAGCGATCCCCAGGGCTTCTGTGCCCAGTGGGCCGAACCCCAGGCCACATTACGCGAGCGCTGCCAGCAGGCGCGGGCCGCCCTGGCCGGCATCCCGCTGGACGACCAGGCCCTGGCGCTGATCACCGAGCGCTGCTTTGCCGCCGCCGTTGACGGCTTGCGCGCCGACCTGGTCTGGCTGCGCGCGGCCCGGGCCCATGCCGCCTGGCGCGGTGCTCCGGCGATTGCCGAGGAGGATATCGACGCCGTGGCCGAGTTCGCCTTGCGTCACCGGCGGCGGCAGGTTCCCCCTAGCGCGCCATCCTCGGGGCCAAGCCCCCAGGCACCGGCATCCGCCAACCCGAGCCCCGACCCCAGTGAAGGTCAGGGCCAATGGGGCGAAATGCCGGCCCAGGCCCTGCCCACCGGCGCCCGCCGCGAAGTGCCGAGCTGGCCAAAAAAGCCCTAGGCATCCGCCCCCGTACTGACCGGGGGGCGGATGCCAAGCCCCGGGCGGGGCATCTGGATCAAGGCCGGCACGGTGCCAGTCGCGCCGCCGGCAGCGGCGCAATCAACTGGCCCGGCACCTTGCTCAAGGGCCGGCCGCGGTTGCGTGAAGACTTGCTGTTTCGCCTGCGCAGCCGTTCGCCCCATGAACTGTGGCTGGTGATTGTCGATGCCTCGGCCTCGACCCGTCGCCACAGTGCCCTGAGCGACGCCAAGGGCCTGCTGGCGCAACTGTTCGACGACGCCTACCGCCAGCGCGCGCGCCTGGCCTTGCTGACCGCCAGTGGCCGCGCACCGAACTGGCAGGTCCAGGGCCTGAAGGCCTCCAAGGACCTGCGGCACTGGCTCGACGGCCTCGGCGCCGGTGGCGGCACGCCCTTGTCACAAGCCCTGGCCGAGGCCAGCCAATGGCTGGAGCAACGCCAGCGGCGCCTGCCGGCGGAGCAACAGCGGGTGCTGTTGATCACCGATGGCCGCCTGAAAAGCCTGCCGCCGCTGCAGCCTTTGAACTGCCCGACCTTACTGCTCGACATCGAACGCGGCCCGATCCGCCTTGGCCGGGCCCGCGAACTGGCCGCGAGCCTCAACGCCGCCTACCAGCACCTCGACGCCAACACCCCCTGACTGCCCCCCGACGCACCCCACATCCCCTGCAGGGGCGGCGTTGTCGGGGGTGTTTGTGGGTGTCGCGGAAGCGGCTACGCTTTGCGCTGTCTTTCACAGGAGTGACTTCATGCGGGTACTGGTGCGTAACGACAAGGACGATTTCCGGGTCAAGGCCTATGCCGGGACCAACGGCGTGCTGCTGGCCATGGACCTGGACGCTTCGCGGCGCCAGGGCCTGCTGGGGTTTGCCATCGAGAAGCAGGCCGCCGGCAAGCCCTGGCTGTTCCTGTTCAACAGCCTGACCTTCCCCGGCAAGGCCCATACCTTCCCCCAATACAACGCCACCCCCAGCGATCAGGCGCCGCTGCAGAAATTCCGCTGGGCCGACTACGCGGTCAACCCAGGCGCCACCCTCAACTACCGGGTGCACCTGGTGTATGGCAGCCCCGACGCGCCGCAACTGGGCGAGGCCCTGGAGTTGAGCATCAGCGCCGACAACGGCCAGCCTCCGGGGCAGCGGGTGATCTTCAATCGCGCGGTGGCCGCCAGCCAGGCGTTCTCGCGCAAGTTTCCCGAACTGGATGCGCTGCTCAGCGCCAACAAGAACCTGGCCATCGAGGACTGGCCGGACGCGCCCCGGCAATGGCTGGAAAACGGCCTGCTGGAGGAACTGCTGGGCTTTATCCAGCGCGCCACGGACGCCAGTTGGAGCCTGGACATTGCTATCTACGAGTACCAGTTGCAGGCGATCATCGATGCGGTGAACGCGGCCTTCGACCGTGGCGTGCAGGTGCGGGTGCTGTACCACGCCGCCCCCGGCGATGCCGACACCACGATGAACCAGGCCAGCCTGCAGCACCTGCCGCAGGACTCTAAACGCGGGCGGGTGACCCACGCCATCTTCCACGACAAGTTCATCGTCCTCAGCCGCCTCGACGCCAGCGGCCAGCGCCAGCCCCAGGCGGTGCTCTGTGGCAGCACCAACTTCACCGCCAACGGCGTCTACCGCCAGGCCAACGTGCTGCACAGCCTCGACCGCGCCGACCTTGCCGGGCGCTACCTGGAGGTGTTCGAACAGGTCTGGGCGACCCCGGCGGATGTCGGTGCCACCCGCCAATGGCTGACCCAGCACAACTCCATGCAGCCCGATGCGCCACTGTTCGCCGGGTTTTCCCCGCGCAGCGGCCAGGGCGACCTGAGCGAGTTCGTCGACATCATCAACGGCGCCCGCCGCGACCTGCTGTTCGTCACCGCCTTCGCCTTGCCCGACAGCATTCTCGATGCCTTGCTCGGCCAGCCCCATGACGACGTGCTGCGTTATGGGCTGCAAAACACCGCCAGCCGCATCACCGGCTTCCACGCCGACCGCACCGCCGAGTTCGCCGCCACCGCCTTGCTCAACAACGGCCTGGAGGGCTGGCTCAAGGAGGGCCTCAAGGGCCAGAAGGGCAACCTGCTGGTGCACACCAAGGCCATCGTCACCGACTTCACCAGCGAGGCGCCGGTGATCATCAGCGGCAGCCACAACCTCAGCGTCGGCGCCAGCCAGAGCAACGACGAGAACTTCCTGATCATCCGTGGCGATACCGACCTGGCGGATCGCTACGGCCTGGAATTGCTGCGCTTCTACGAGCACTACCGGTTCCGCTACTTCGCCAAGCAACTGGCCCTCAAGCAGGTCCAGCCCCTGGCGGTGGACGACAGCTGGAGCAACGCCTACTACCTGGAAGGGGATCTGCGCCAGCTGTCGCGGCTGCGTTTTTCCGGGCGTTGACCCTGTAGCCGCTGCCGAGCTTGCGAGGCTGCGACAAGGCCCGTCGGGCCTGGCCATTCCCGCTACTCCACAGGCCAGCGCCTAGAGCTTCGGTGCCGGGCTCACCGTGGCGTTGCGCCAGGCGGTCTGCAACTGTTCGTCGAGCAACGCTGGGACCTGTTTGCCGGGCTGGTTTTCCAGGCTCAGCTTCAGGCCGTTGAGGGAGCGGCCGCTGAGGCGATTGCCCGCCAGGTCTTCACGAAACACCTGCTCCGCCTCGGCATAGCGCTTCTGCGCCAGCAGGGCATACCCCAGGGACTCGCGCAGGGTGTAGTACCCGTCCGGCGGCTCGTTGTAGGCCAGGGCGCTGGCGCTGATCAGCAGCAGGCCGGTGGTGAGGGTCGAGCGCAGGAAGGGACGGTCCATGCTGTGTTGCTCCTTGCGGGTAACACTGGCCCGGAGCCGGCAAGCCGGCTCCGGCAGCGGGAAGGTTCAGTCATTGTCGTGGCTATGGCGGGCGACGAATGACGGGCCATCCGGCTTGGCCAGGCGCTTGATCTGCGGGGCCAGGTCCTGCCGGGGAATCACCACCTGGATCAGCGCCGGGCGATCCTGGAGCTTGAGCAGTTGCGGCAGCAGTTGTTCCAGGTCGGAGCGGGTCGAGACCTTGAAACCCTCGGCGCCAAAGCCCTTGGCCAGGGCCAGGTAGTCCCAGGTCGGCAAGGTGTCGAACGGCGCGAACTGGCCACCGGGCTCGAAGGCGTCAATGTCGACGAAGGCCTGTTCGATGGCATACACCTCGTTGCTCATGACGAACACCAGGGCGTTGACCCGGTTGCGGGCCAGGGTCGACAGTGACTGGCAGATCATCATGAAGCCGCCGTCGCCGGCCACCACGATCGGCCGGCGGCCGCTGCCCATGGCCACACCCAGGGCGCAGCCGGTCTCGTGGCCCAGGGAGCCCCAGATGGCATCGGCGACAAAGCTGTCCCGGGGCAGGCCGTTGATGTTGCTGGCCGCATACAGCGCCGAGCTTTCACCGAGGATCAGGCTGCTGCCTGGCCACAGGTTCTGCTGCCGGGCAAAGCCGTCGAGGATCTCCAGGAACAGCTCGTAGCCCAGGGCATCGTCGGCCGCGCCCTGTTGCAGCAGGGGCGGGCGTACGGGTTCAGGGGCGTGGTTGCGCAGCGGGTAGTCGCTGTCCAGGCCCATGACCCCCAGCAGCCTTTGCAGGTAGTGCGCCAGTGGCACGTGGGGGTAGTACTGCAGGCCGGTGCGGGCCAGCTGGCTGTTGACCAGGATGATCCGGCTGAAATCCTGGTTCAGCAGTTGCAGGTAGTCGTCGGTGAAGATCACCCCCAGGGCCAGGATGCAGTCCACGTCCTGCATGAAGGCTTGGGTCCACAGGCGCGACGCGGTGCCGGCGTAGGTGCCGATGAACTGCGGGTGACTTTCGTCGACCACGGTCTTGGCTTCCAGGGTGGTGGTGAAGGGCAGGCCGCTGGCCTCGATCAGGCGCATCACCGGTTCTTGCAGGCCGTAGCGGGCCACTTCGATGCCGAGCATGATCAGCGGCGAGCGGGCACCGTCCAGGCGCAGCAGGCTGGCCTCGATGGCGGCACGCATCGAGTCGTCGTCGCAGCGGGCGGGCAGCGCTTGCAGTTCGCCCTGGGGGCGCGGGCAGGGTTCACCCCAGACGTTCTGCCAGGCCTCCAGGTAGATCGGCCGGCGCTCGCTGATGGCCTTGACCAGCGCCTCATCGATCAACCCCGGGGCGCGCAGGTTGTCGTCGAGGATCAGGCTGGCCACGGTCACCGGTTCGAAGACCTTGCGGCCCACGTCCAGGTCGCCGGTGGAGTGGTGGAACAGCACGTCCTGGGACCAGATCAGCTCGCGGTTCTGCGCCGTGGGGCTGGCGCTGATCAGCACCAGCGGATTGCGTTCGACATAGGCACCGGCAATCGCATTCAGGCCGCTGAAGGTGCCGACGCTGTATTGCAGCGATACCGCGCCAATCCCGGCGTAGCGGGCATAGCCATCGGCCGCGTAGGCGGCGGCCATTTCGTTGATTTCGCCCACCGCGTCGATGCCGTCGAAGTCTTCCAGGGCCGACATGAAATGCGAAACGTAATCCCCCGGCACCTGGAATACCTTGCGCAGGCCCAGTTGCTGCAGGCGGGTCAGCAGGTAGTCGGCAACGGTAAAGCTGTCATTGCTGGCCATGGTCGATGCCCTCGTAGGCGAAGGTGGTGACCGCGTTCAAGGTCTTGCCGCAGTCCTGGCAGGGCAGGGCGCCGTCATCCGGGGTCAGTGCCGGCAGCAGGTCGTAGTTTTTCGGCAGCCAGTTGGGGCGTTTCAGGCCGAAGAACTCCTGCAGGGTCGACTCGGCCACGGTCAGCGCGCCCTCCACCCAGCCCTGGCCCATGGAATAGGCCTCGCCGACGATGTGGATCTGCTGATCGGCCACGGGCTTGCGCATGCGGCACAGAATCTGATCGATCCGGTAGTTGGCCTTCCATTCGTGCCAGCCGCCGCCGTAAGGGTCGGCATCCCAGGCGTGGTAGACCGCCGAATAGGGGCGTGGTAGCTCCACCTGATCATGCAGTTGAGTGACTTGCATCTGCGCCACCCGGACCATTTCGTCGCTGACCTGGAACTGGCAGCGCGGCACCACCTCGGTGGCGTGCAAGCGCCCGCTGAGGCTGGGCGGCACATGGCCGACAAAGGGTGCACCGCCTTCCAGGCCCTTCCAGAAGGGCACGGTGCCGATGTCGTTATAGGAGGCCATGAGCAGCGAGTTGAGGCTCGGCTCGCCGCCGGGCTGCTCGCATTCGGTGCCCATGTAGTAGACCTGGCGCACCGGCAGGTCGGTGACCGAGCGCCCGGCCACCAGCCCGAGGCTGCGCCACCAGGGTTGCTCGTAGGCCAAAAACAGCTTGAACGCCGACTGCATCAGTACTGAGCCGAGGTTTTCCTTGAGCCAGGGATCGTCGAACAACGGCGCCTCGATCAACTCCAGTGCCCGGCGCGGCATGGCCAGGATGATCTGCCTGGCCTTCACCACCTGGCTGCCGGTGGTGTCGCGGGTGTTGCCATCCTCGGTGACGGTACTCTGGAAGTGCAGGCGATAGGGGAAGTCGCGGTCCTTGGCGTAGCTGATTTTCACCAGGCGCTGGTTCATCTGCACCCGCTGCTTGGCGGGCAGCAGCCCCGGCAGTTTGGCGAACTTGGCCGCCAGGCTCAGGGGCAGGCTCTGGAAACCCTTGGTCAGGGTCAGGAAGACGGTGTTGTCGCTGTATTCGGTGGCGGGCAACTGAGTCACTGCGCTGGCGTTGGCGACGTTGGCGTCATAGCCGCCGGCGTCCTTCATGAACTGGTAGCCCTCGTTGCTCATGACCCGGTACAGCAAGTCCCAGAAGCCGTACCTCCAGATCTCCTTGCCGAACACCTTGACCTGCATCTGCTGGCACAGGCTGAGCTGGTCGAAGCCCGGGTACACGTAGTTCATCACCTTGACTTGCAGGTCCTCGGGGCCGAAGCCGCGCTCGGACCAGGCCAGGTCATAGGGGATCTTGTGCGGTGCTTCCTTGAAGTCGCGGTAGCGAAAGCGTTTGCCCCGCAGGTAGAACAGGTTGTTCAGCGAGCCCACCGGCGGCGGTGCGCCCATGGGGAAGGGCTGGCTCGGCAGGCGCAACTGCTTGACCAGGTTGTCCACCAGCACATGGCCGCCCGGGCCTGGGATGTAGCGCATGCCGCCGACCTCCGCGACCACGTTGGGCAGGCCCGGCAGGTTGATGCTGAACAGCCGGCCGCCGATGCGATCGCTGTATTCGAACAGGCCGACACGCAGTTTTTCACCTTGTTCATGTTGCAGGCGCCAGGCGCTGTAGGTGCCTGAAGCCCCCCCGCCGACAACCGCCACATCGAGTTCGAGTTCTGGAGTTTTCATGGGAATTCCCTTTCGGTCGGAGGCGGACACCGGCGTCCTGCCGAGGGCTAGTATTGTCGAGTTTTGGCGGAATTCCAGTTTGCCATCATTGGTGTTTTGGCCCCGTGTGGGCGGGGCTTTCGCAATGATTGTCGGACAATATGTGGGTGGCCGAACGGCGTGGCGGGACGTCGTTGAACAGGCTCGCCAGCCGCGCTATCAGGTTGCACCGGGTGCGCCCGAGTGGGTAGTTTCCACGGACTGTGCACAAGGAACCTGCCATGGCCCCGGACCTGACTTCCATCGAGCTGTTTCTCAAGGCCCTGACCCTGGGCAACCTGTCCCGGGCTGCCGAACAGTCGCACCTGTCGCTGTCCGCCGCCAGCCGGCGCCTGTCGCTCTTGGAGCAGCATTTCAAAGTGACGCTGCTGATCCGTACTTCCACCGGGGTCCAGCCTACGGCGGCAGGGCTGGCCCTGGCCGAGCACGCGCGCGGCCTGCTGCGGGCGGTGGATGTGATGCACGCCGACCTGGCCGACTTCGCCAAGGGCGCCACCGGCCGGGTCAGCCTGTATGCCAACAGTTCGGCCATGAGCCAGGAGCTGCCCCGGCAACTGACCCAGTGGAGCGACCTGCATCCAGGCATTCGCGTGGACATCCGCGAGGAGCGCAGCCGCGAGATCCTTCTCGCCGTGCGTGACGGCATCGCCGATGTGGGCATCGTCACCACCCGACCGCGGGGCCAGGACCTGCACTACATCCCTTATTGCCGCGACCGCCTGTGCCTGATCGTGCCCCGGGAGCACCCGTTCAAGATGAGCCGGGCGCGTTTCCAGGACCTGCTGGGCTACGACTTCGTCGGCCTGGAGGACAACGCCGCCATCACCCCGTTGATCACCGAAGCTGCGGCTGCGGTGAGCATGCCCCTGCGCCTGCGGGTGCAGGTGCGCAGCTTCGAGGCGGTGTGCCGGCTGATCGCCGCCGGGCAGGGTGTGGGAGTGCTGCCCCAGGGCGCGGTGCAGATCTTTCGCAAGGAGATGGCCTTGCGTTTTATTGAAATCGACGACGCCTGGGCCGATCGGCAGATGTACCTCTGCCGGCGCCAGGAACAGCCATCCCTGGCCAGTCGCGAGCTGTTCGACTACCTGGCCGGTTGTGGGCAGGCCGCGCCCATGGCTGGTTAGCCTCGGGTCGTCGCTGAACCTTGCAACCCCGCCTTCGAATTTTGCGAAGGCGGTTTCCGTAATGAGCAATTCCCCGCCGTCTCTTCCTATGCCCAGAATGGGCTCGCCCGTGCGCTTGACCTGCCTCCATAACAACAACACGTCAGACCAGGAGAGACGGCTTGTCCAGGATCAGTCCCGCTGTAAAACCTCCCCATCGCATCGCGGTGATCGCCGGTGACGGCATCGGCCGCGAGGTGGTTCCCGAAGGCTTGCGTGTGCTGGACGCCGTCAGCCGGCGCTTCGGCATCGCCTTGCAGTTCGATCATTTCAACTGGTGCAGCGAGCACTACCAGGCCCACGGCAGCATGATGCCCGCCGACTGGGCCGAGCAGATCGGCGACCACGAGGCGATCTTCTTCGGCGCCGTGGGCGCGCCGGACATCGTCCCCGACCATATTGCGGTGTGGGATTCATTGCTGAAGATCCGCCGCCAGTTCGACCAGTACGTGAACCTCCGCCCGGTGCGGCTGATGCCCGGGGTGCCGTGCCCCCTGGCCGGGCGGGAGCCCGGCGATATCGACTTCATCGTGGTCCGGGAAAACACCGAGGGCGAATATTCCAGCGTCGGCGGCCGCATGTGGCAGGGCACCCCGCGGGAGATCGCCCTGCAAGAGTCGGTGTTCTCCCGCCACGGCGTCGACCGGGTGGTGCAGTACGCCTTCGAGCTGGCCAGCCGCCGGCCCCGGCGCAACCTGGTGGCGGCCACCAAATCCAATGGCATCGCCATCACCATGCCGTTCTGGGACGAGCGGGTGGAGGTACTGGCCAAGGCCTACCCCCAGGTCGACACGCGCAAGTTCCACATCGACATTCTCTGCGCGCACTTCGTCCAGCACCCGGACTGGTTCGATGTGGTGGTGGCCTCCAACCTGTTCGGCGACATCCTTTCCGACCTTGGCCCGGCCTGCACCGGCACCATCGGCATCGCGCCCTCGGCCAACCTCAATCCGGAGCGCCTGTACCCCTCGCTGTTCGAGCCGGTGCATGGTTCGGCGCCGGATATCGCCGGGCTGGGCGTGGCCAACCCGATCGGCCAGATCTGGTCGGCGGCGCTGATGATCGAGCACCTGGGGCAGGGCGATGAGCTTTACCAGCGGGCCGCGGCGGCGATTGTCCAGAGCATCGAGACGGTGCTCGCCGAAGGCCCGCGCACCCGGGAAATGGGCGGCAATGCCAGCACCGTGGAAGTGGGCAGGGCGATTGCAGAATGTCTGGCTGGCAACAGGAGCTGAGCTGATGAGTCTGGAACACTACATCGACAACCAATTGCACGCCTCGTCCTGGGCCGAGAACATTCCGGTCCTCGACCCCTGCACCGGCATCACCTACGCGCACATTGCCCGGGGCACCGCCGAGGACATCGGCCTGGCGGTGCAGGCCGCGCAGCGGGCCCTGGGCGACAACTTCGACGGGCCCTGGGGCGGCCTGTCGGCCCTGGAGCGTGGGCGCCTGCTGGCGCGCCTGGGCCAGGCGGTGCTGGAGCACCACGAAGAACTGGCACAGATCGAGGCCCGGGACACCGGTAAGGCGCTCAAGGTGGCCCGGGCCGACGCCAGCGCCCTGGCGCGCTACTTCGAGTACTACGCCGGAGCCGCCGACAAGCTGCATGGCGACACCTTGCCCTATCAGGCCGGTTACACCGTGCTCACGGTGCGCGAGCCCCATGGCGTGACCGGGCACATCATTCCCTGGAACTACCCGATGCAGATCTTCGGTCGCAGCGTCGGCGCGGCCCTGGCCGCGGGCAACGCCTGCGTGGTCAAGCCCGCCGAGGACGCCAGCCTGTCGCTGCTGCGCCTGGCGGAACTGGCGGCCCAGGTCGGCTTTCCTGCGGGCACGATCAATGTGGTCAGCGGTTACGGCCATGAAGCCGGCGCGGCGCTGTGCGCCCATCCTGGGGTGGCGCATATCTCCTTCACCGGCTCCACCGGCACCGGCGCCCAGGTGGCCAAGGCCGCGGCCGAACGGCATTGCCCGGTGACCCTGGAACTGGGGGGCAAGTCGCCGCAGATCGTCTTCGCCGATGCCGATGTGGAGCGCGCGTTGCCGGTGCTGATCAACGCCATCGTGCAGAACGGCGGGCAGACCTGTTCCGCCGGCAGCCGCCTGCTGGTACAGCGCAGCCTCTATGAGCCGCTGTTGGAGCGCCTGGCCCAGTGCTTTGGCCAATTGCGCGCCGGGCCTTCGGAGCTGGACCTGGACCTGGGCCCGCTGATCAACCACAAGCAGCTGCGTCAGGTCCGGGCGTTCGTCCGCGAGGCCGAGGCCGCCGGCATCCCGGTGGCGGCGCGTGGTCAGGTGGTGGCCGATGCCGACAGTGGCGGCTACTTCCAGGAGGCGGTGCTGTTTCGCGATGTGCCGCCAGACAGCCGCCTGGCCCGGGAGGAAGTGTTCGGCCCGGTGCTGGCGGTGATGCCCTTCGACGACGAGGCCGAGGCCATTCGCCTGGCCAACGACAGCGCCTTCGGCCTGGTGGCCGGGGTCTGGACCCGGGACGGCGCGCGGCAGTTGCGCATGGCCCACCAGTTGCGCTGCGGTCAGGTGTTCATCAACAACTACGGCGCCGGCGGCGGTGTCGAACTGCCCTTCGGCGGGGTCAAGGCCAGTGGTTATGGCCGGGAGAAGGGCTTCGAGGCGCTGCTGGGTTTCACCACCTTGAAGACCATAGCCATTCGTCACGACTGAGGGCCGCCATGTCGGCGGCTGATAACAACAAAAACAGGAGTCACTCCCATGCGTCTAGCCAACAAGACTGCCATCGTCACCGGCGCCGGTTCCGGCTTTGGTGAAGGCATCGCCAAGACCTTCGCCCGGCAGGGCGCCAAGGTCATAGTCGCCGACATCAACGCCAGCGGCGGCCAGCGGGTGGTGGACGAGATCCGCGCCGCCGGCGGCCAGGCGCACTTCGTCGAGGTCAACGTGGCTCAGGACGCCAGCGTTGGTGCCTTGCTGCGCGACACCCTGGAGCAATACGGCGGCCTGGATATCGTGGTCAACAACGCCGGCACCACCCACCGCAACCGGCCGATGCTGGAAGTCGACGAGGCCGAGTTCGACCGGGTGTTCGCGGTCAACGTGAAAAGCATCTACCTCAGCGCCAGGCACTTCGTGCCGCATTTTCGCGGCCAGGGCGGCGGGGTGTTCATCAATATCGCCTCCACCGCGGCGATCCGCCCGCGTCCTGGACTGGTCTGGTACAACGGCAGCAAGGGCGCGGTGGTGGTGATGAGCAAGACCATGGCCGCCGAGCTCGGGCCGGACAACATCCGCGTCAACTGCGTCAACCCGGTGGTCGGCGCCACGGCGCTGCTCAGTGAGTTCATGGGGGTGCCGGACACCCCGGAAAACCGCCAGAAATTCATGGCGACCATTCCCCTGGGACGCTTCTCCACCCCCCAGGACGTGGCCAACGCCTGCCTGTACCTGGCCTCTGACGAGGCTGCGTTCATCACCGGCACCTGCCTGGAAGTGGATGGTGGACGTTGCGTCTGATGATCGGTAGAACCCTGTTGGCCAGACCTGAACCAGCTATGGAGTGCAGTCGACATGTGTGGGATCGAAAACGACAAGAACCACCCCAATACCCAGCAGCTTCTTGAAGGCCTGCCGAAGAATTGGGGCAAATGGGGCCCGGACGACGAGGTCGGCGCCCTCAACTACCTGCAACAGGCCGAGGTGCTGCGTGGTGTCGCCGCGGTGCGCCAGGGCAAGACCTTCACCCTGCAGGTGCAGATCGGCCACCCCGGCGGCGACCCGATGTGGCCCGCGCGCAACCCGTCGATGCGCTTCAACACCCTGGACCGCAGCCACTATCAGGCCGGCAAGCAGCCGTCGATGACCGGCGGCGCTGAGTATTGCGACGACGTGATCTTCATGCAGCTGCAGGGCTCGACCCAGTACGACGCCCTGGGCCATGCCTGGTACGACAACCAGCTGTGGAACGGCTACGACGCCAGCAGCACCGTCGGCGGCATGGCCAAGGCCAGTGTGCTGCCGATTGCCGAGCGCGGCGTGGTGGGCCGCGCGGTGCTGATCGACATGGCCCGGCATCGCGGCAAGAAGTACCTGGGCCGCGGCGAAACCTTCAACCACCTGGACCTGCTGGCCGCCGCCAAGGCCCAGGGCGTGGCCATCGAGAAGCGCGACATCCTGATCATCCGTACCGGCTCCATGGGCGCCTTCTACGAGTACGGCAAGACCGAGTTCTTCAAGGACCTGGTGGAGCCCGGCCTGACCTACAGCCGCGAACTGGTGGACTGGTTCAACCAGATGGAAATCCCCAACCTGGTCACCGACACCATCGCCAACGAGGTGATCACCGACCCGGTGTCCGGGGTGCAGATCCCGCTGCACTGCGCGCTGATGCGCAACCTGGGGATCGCCTTCACCGAGATCGTGCTGCTTGAAGACCTGGCCGAGGATTGCGCCGCCGACGGCCAGTGGACCTTCCTCTACACCGCCGCGCCGTTGAAGATCGTCGGCGGCAGCGGGGCGCCGGTGAATCCCATCGTCATCAAGTGACCGTCGTCGCGTCATGCCGGCCGGCATGACGCGGCACTGGCGGGCCGCAGGCCATGGGGTTACCCTGCGGCTCATTTTTCGAGACCGATATGGACCTTCGCCTCCCGTGACCGATACCTGCCCGCCCAACTGCGCGCATTGCGCCGAAAACCCCGACCACCAGAGCGCCCACCAGGCCGTGGTCGAGGCCCTGCAAGTGATGGGCGCCCACCCCGAGGCCAGCGAAGACGAGATCGTGCAACTGCTCCAGGCGCGTGGCTACTCGGCCATCGTCGCCGAGAAGCTCAACGCCTTCGTGCCCTCGGCCCTGAGCTGGCCGCTGCTCAAGCGCCTGGGTGTGGAGGGCTTCGTCGGGCACTTCATCGCCTTCGACGACAATGACCAGGAGGTGCAGATCCCGGTTTCCAGCCAGCACTATTTCACCGCCGCGCTGATGCTGGCCTACAACACGCTCGAAGACGGTTGGAGTGAAGAGTTGCCGCATAGCACCTTTGTCAGCGTCACCCAGAAAAGCCCCGAGATGAACGCCGCCAATAAAGTGCTGAACCAGGGTGGCAGCCTGGAGGGCGGGACGATCGGGCCCTTGCAGTTGTTCCGCCTGAGCGCCAGCGAGGTGCTGGGGCAGGCATCTAGCTGATGTAGATGATCTTCGACACCAGCTCGGCGCTGTTCTTGGCCTGCAGCTTTTTCATCAGCCGGGCGCGGTGCACCTCCACCGTGCGGTGGGAGATCGCCAGCTTGCGCGCCACTTCCTTGCAGGTCAGGCCGTTGACGATGTGCAGGGAGATTTCCCGCTCGCGCGGGGTCAGGCTCACCGTCGGCGCCAGTTGCCGGTCCAGGCGTTCGAAGTGCCAGATCATCAGCCCGAACGGGTCGTCCGGGGTCAGGGAAAAACCGTGGGCCCGGGCCCAGAACACTTCGCCATTGCGGTGCTGCATGAAGCGTTCGTCGGTGTAGGAAGCGCCCTGGCCGTTGCGCAGCCAGTGTTCGCTGCGCTCGCCGATGCTCTGGTAGTCGGCCTGGGACGGGTACAGCAACAGGGTCAGGTGATCCAGCAGCTCCTCGCGCTCATAGCCGAACAGGCGCAGGAAGGCCTGGTTGCAGTCGAGCATGCGCCGATGCCCGGTGATCAACTGCGGTGCGGGCGACACTTGGAAGGCCAGGCGCTCAAGGTCCTGGAGCTGCTGGGCATATACGGTCATGGGGCATCCTGCCTGGTGGAAGTCGTTGCGCCGCTCTGGCTGGCCGGGCACTACTTACTGTTGTACGTAGTTGCCCTAACTAGCGTCTGATTGTGGCGCTCGCCATTGTAGGGAACGTCCGCTTCAAGCACAGAAGAAAATCACCATGAATCATGCTTCCGTATCCATTGTCGCTGCCGCCCACACATCGTTCGGTCGTCTTCAGGGGCTGACCCTGGAGGACCTGATTGTCCAGGTCACCCGCGAGGCCCTGGCGGATGCCGCGATCGACGCCGCCGAGATCGACGCACTGTTTCTCGGGCATTTCAACGCAGGCCTGGTGCCGGACGGTTTTCCCGCCTCGCTGATGCTCCAGGCCGACCCGCAATTGCGCTTCAAACCGGCCACCCGTTGTGAAAACGCCTGCGCCTCCGGCTCGGCGGCAATCCTTGCGGGGGTCAATGCGATCCGCAGTGGCGCCGCTGAACTGGTGCTGGTGGTGGGCGCGGAGAAGATGACCGACAACTCCACCGCCGAAGTGACTCAGGCCCTGGCCGGTGCCGGTTACCAGAACGACCCCGCGGAGGCCGGCTTGAGCTTTGCCCAGCTGTTTGCCCGGGTCGCCCAGCAGTACACCGAGCGCTACCACAGCCCGCTGGCCTCGATGGCGGCGATTGCGGTGAAGAACCACGCCAATGCCATGGCCAACCCGCTGGCGCAGATGCATCGGCCGATGGACTTCGAGCATTGCAACAATGTGTCCCAGAGCAATCCGCTGATCGCGCCGTCGCTGCGTCTCACCGACTGTTCGCTGATCAGTGACGGCGCGGCGGCGATCGTCCTGGCTTCGCCGCAGCGCGCGCGCTCGTTCCGCCGTGAAGTGGCGATCCGCGCCCTGAGCCAAGTCAATGACCTGCTGCCGATGGCCAGTCGCGACATCCTGGCCTTTGACGGTCCGCAGCGGGCCATCCACGGCGCCTTGCGCGAGGCCGGGGTCAGCCTGGGCGACATGAGTTTCGCCGAGGTCCACGACTGTTTCACCATCGCCGAGCTGCTGATCTACGAAGCCATGGGCCTGGCGCCCAAGGGCGAAGGCCATCGGGCCCTGGACGATGGCATCGTGCGCCCCGGCGGCCGCTTGCCGGTCAACCTGTCCGGCGGGCTCAAGGCCAAGGGCCACCCGGTGGGCGCCACCGGCGTGTCGATGCATGCCCTGGGCTTTCGTCAATTGATCGGCGAGCCGATTGGCCTGGGCGTACCCCGGGCCGAGTTCGGCCTGCTGTTCAACATGGGCGGGATGGCGGTGGCCAACTACGCCTCGGTCCTGCAAGCGCTCAGGGCCTGAACATGAATATCGCCCATTGGTTGCTGGACGCGGCCCAACGCTGGCCGCAGCGCCCGGCGCTGTTCGAGGGCCGCCGCCAGGTGGCCGACTACCAGGGCTTCGCGGCGCGGGTCCGGTGCCGCGCCTTGCACCTGCGGCATGCGCACGGCATCGCCGCCGGGGACCGGGTGGCCTTGCTGCTGAAGAACAGCTGCGACTACCTGGAACTGCTCTACGCCATCTGGTGGAGCGGAGCGGTGGCGGTGCCGGTCAACGCCAAGCTGCACCCGCGGGAGGCGGCCTGGATCGTCGGCAACGCCGGGGCGCGGCTGATCTTCCCCGACGGTGGCCGGACCTTCGAGCTGGCGGACTTGCCCGCCGATTGCCGCGAGCTGCCCGCCGAACTCATTCCGACGCCGGTAGGTGCCGCGGACGGCGAACTGCGCGAGCCCTGGCCGTGCGCGGACGACGAGCTGGCCTGGCTGTTCTACACCTCGGGCACCACCGGCCGTTCCAAGGGCGTGATGCTGTCCCACGGCAACCTGATCGCCATGTCGCTGTGCTACCCGCTGGATGTCGACCCGGTGCAGGGCGGCGATGCCGTGGTCTATGCCGCGCCGCTGTCCCACGGCGCCGGGTTGTACAACTTCATTCACGTGCGCTGTGGTGCCCGGCACGTGGTGCCGCAGTCCCGGGGGTTCGATGCGCCAGAGCTGTTCGGGCTGGCGCGGGAACTGGGGCAGGTCAGCCTGTTTGCCGCGCCGACCATGGTCAAGCGCATGGTCGAGCAGGCCCGGCGGCAAGGCTATGACGGCACGGGCATCAAGACCATCGTCTACGGTGGGGCGCCCATGTACCTGGCGGACCTGGCCCAGGCCCTGGACACCTTCGGTCCGCGGCTGGTGCAGATCTACGGCCAGGGCGAGTGCCCGATGAGCATCAGCGCGCTGTCCCGGGAGCTGATTGCCGAGCGCCAGCACCCGGACTGGCCGGCTATCGCGGCGTCAGTCGGGCGCCCGCAGGCCTGTGTCGAGGTGCGCATCCTCGATGCCCAGGGGCAAGCCCTGCCAGCCGGCGAGCCCGGGGAAATCGCGGTGCGCGGCGCCCCGGTGATGCACGGCTACTGGGGCAACCCGTCCGCTACCCGGGCGACCCTGGTGGACGGCTGGTTGCTCACCGGGGATATCGGTTTCCTCGATAGCCGCGGTTTGCTGACCCTGACCGACCGCTCCAAGGATGTGATCATTTCCGGCGGCAGCAACATCTACCCGCGGGAAGTGGAGGAGGTGCTGATGCAGCATCCCGGGGTGTTCGAGGTGTGCGTGGTGGGCGAGGCGGATGCCGAATGGGGCGAGTCGGTGGTGGCTTTCGTGGTTCCTCGCAGCCCCGACAGCCTCGATCCGCAGGTGCTCAACCAGTGGTTCGTGACGCGCATGGCGTCGTTCAAGAAACCCCGTAAATACCTGTTTTGTACCGAGCTGCCGAAGAACAGCTACGGCAAGATTCTCAAGACCCGCTTGCGTCAGTGGCTGCAGGACCCGACAGGGACCATCGCCGACCGCTGAACGCGTTTTCCCATGGACCGCAATACGACAGGAGTCTCCCAACATGGACGTGACCTCTAGCAATCCCCAGCGCCAGCGGCGCCGGGCCTTTATCGGCGCCACCTCCGGCCACTTGATCGAGTGGTACGACTACGGCGTCTACGGCTTTCTGGCGGTGTACATCGGCAAGGCGTTCTTCGTCTCCGATGACCCCACCAGCAGCCTTTTGGCGAGTTTCGCGGCCTTTGCCCTGAGCTTTTTCATCCGGCCCCTGGGCGGCCTGTTCTTCGGCCCGCTGGCGGACCGCATCGGCCGCCGCCGGACCTTGATCACGGTGCTGGTGCTGATGGCCGGCTCGACCTTCCTCCTGGGCCTGTTGCCGACCTACGCCAGCATCGGCATCGCCGCGCCGATCCTGCTGGTGCTGATCCGCTGCGTGCAGGGGTTTTCCGCCGGTGGCGAGATCGGCACCATCACCAGCTTCATTGCCGAATACGCCGGCCCCGGGCGCCGCGGCTTCGCCACTTGCTGGCTGATGGTCACCGCGGTGCTCGGCCTGTTGCTGGGCGGCGCGGTGGCCAATGGCATGACCTGGGGCCTGGGCGCGGAACTGATGCAGGACTGGGGCTGGCGCATGCCGTTCCTGCTCGCCGGTCCCTTGGGCTTCATTTCCCTGTACATCCGCCTGAAGCTTGAAGACAGCCCGGAGTTCCTCGCCCTGGCCCAGGCCGGGCAGACCTCCAAGGCGCCGCTGCGCGAAGTCTGGCAATGGAAGCGCTCGATTGCCCTGGTGTTTTTCATCATCACCCTGCACAGCTCGATCTTTTACCTGGTGCTGACCTTCGCCTCGACCTACATGTCCAACACCCTCAAGTTCGACAGCGGCACCACCTTGCTCTATGTGTTCGTCGCCAGCCTCTCGGCGGCGCTGGTCATGCCCCTGGGCGGGGCTTTCACCGACCGCTATGGACGCAAGCCGTTCCTGATGGTGATTGGCACCCTGGCGACCCTCGCCATGTACTGGTTCTTCAAGACCGCGCCCAACGCCACCCCGGCCACGCTGTTCTGGCCGTTGATGGCGGTGGCGATCCTGTTCGGGCTCTACGCGTCGTCGACCTACGCGCTGATGAGCGAACTGCTGCCCACCCGCATCCGCTCCACCGGCATCGCCGTGGCCTACAACATTCCGGTGGCGGTGTTCGGCGGCAGCGCGCCGCTGATCTCCACCTGGCTGATCAAGCTCACCGGCGACATCACCGCGCCCTGGTACTTCTACGTGGCCACCGGCGTGGCGTCGCTGATTGCCCTGGTGGTGCTGCGCAAGGAAGACTTTGTTGCCTGTGCCTCAGAGCACCCGGCAAGGCAGCCGGACGCTGCCTTGAGCCTGCCCACCCTCGGCGCATGACTGATGCGCGGATCTGGTCGGTGGCGCGACCGACCAGACCGCAGGTGTCACAACTGGGCGGGCTGATTGCCGGCTATCGGCATCGGCTGCCCCAGGCGCTCGCGGGCGGTCAGCAGGCGGATCAGCGGTGAGGCGATGAAGGTGCTGATAATCGCCATGATCACCAGGATGGTGAAGTACTCTTTGGGCAGCACGCCAAGGTCATAACCGACGTTGAGCACCACCAGCTCCATCAGCGCGCGAGTGTTCATGCAGACCCCGATCAGCGCCGAGTTTCGCGGGCTTTCTCCCAGCAGCCGGCTGGAACCGTAGGCTCCGAAGAACTTGCTGGCAAACGCCACCATGCACACCAGGAGACAGTTGAGCAGGGCGTGACTGCCCTCCAACGAACCAACGTCGGTGCGCAGGCCCGTATAGGCGAAAAATACCGGCAGGAAGAACGCATTGACTAGGCCGCCGACCTTGGCGTTCCACTGCGCGACAAAGGGCCGGTGAGCATGCAGTGCCACGCCCATGATGAAGCCGCCAATGATCGAGAACACCCCTATCAGGTTGGTGATGACGGCGCTGGCAAAGAGCACGATCAGCATCAGTGAAATGCCGTGTGCCGACAGCGGCCGACGCTCCAGGTCGCCGATGATCCAGCGCAGGATCAAGGGGCGGACCTGCCACAGCACCACGATGATGAACAGCGCCAGGGCCAGCATTCTCAGGAGCGAGGTCCAGACGTTGAAGTTCGAGGCGATGATCGACGTCACGCCGCCCAGGATCAGCCAACCGCATACGTCGTCGATGGCCGCGGCACCGATGGTCAGGGTGGCCACCCGTGATCGCGACAGGCCCAGTTCCATGAAAATTCGCCCCAGGATCGGCAGGGCGGTGATGGACAGGGCGGTGGCGAAGAACAGTTGAAAGGCCAGCAGTGGAGGTCGCTCACCGGTTATCTGCTGCCAGAAGAATTCGGCGCTGAAAAAGCCGCTGACGAAGGGCACCAGCAAGCCCCCGAGACTGATGAAGATGATCGAGCGCTTGCGGCCTTTGAGGTGCGCGCCAAATTCGAACTCCAGGCCCACCTGGAACATCAGCAGAATCAGCCCGACCTGAGCCGTCGCGATGAAGGCGGTAGAGGTCTGCGGCACGAAGATGCTGTGCAGCAGCTCCGGAAAGAAATACCCCAGCAAGCTGGGGCCCAGGACCAGGCCCGCAAGGATTTCACCGGCCACCGGGGTTTGTCCCAGGCAGCGGGTGCTGAGCCAGGAGATCACCCGACTGACGGAAAAGATCACGATCAGTTGGATCAGGAACAGCAACGTCAGGTGTTCGGCCTGGGAGCCCACGGCCGATTGACCCATGGGTGGGCTGGCGGGCTGTTGGGTTGTCGCGCTGGTGGTTTGCATAGAGACTTCCTATCCCTTGAAGTGTGAAAACGCTGGCTTGAGCCAGCCACCAAACTGAGTTTCCAGAAATACTGCGGCGTCCAGCAGCAAAGCGTCCTGGCCAGGGCCGGCGACCAACTGCACGGCCACCGGGCACCCTTGATCCAGGCGCCCCATTGGCACACTGAGGGCCGGCAGGCCCAAGGCGTTGAACAGGGCGCAGTAAGCAACGTCCAAGGGGCGCTTGAGGGCATGCCCGTGTTCCGGTGCGACGCCTGGCGTGACGGGCATCAGCAGCAGGCTATGGCCGTCGAAGAGCTCGGCGAAGGCGCGTTGCAAATGATCGCGCTGGGCCAGAAAGCGCCCCAGCCCCGGATTGCCCAGGGCGTCGCCGACACTGTCCAGCCAGGTCGCCAGCAACGGCCCCGTGGCATGTCGCGCACGCCCTGCAAGGCTGGCGCGAGCGGCCCGCCAATAGCTCAGCGGTTGCCCATCGCCCAGGTAGTCCGCCAGGCGGACCTGCGCCTCAAGCTTCAGCACCGCCAGCCAGATGAAAAAGGCGTTGTGCATGCCTGCTTCCTGCCAGGCATGCAGCGTGGCGCCCTGGCTGGCCAGGCATTGCCCAGCGTCGTTCAAGGCCTGGGAGACGGCCTCGGACACCGGGCTGCTCCATTTCATCTTGTCAGGCAGGTACAGGTGTACCCGCCTGAGACGCGCGGGTTCGGCAACGGGTGCATACCGCGAATGGATATTGCGGTCGATGCCATCGGGGCCGGCGATGATCTGCAGGACTTCGCTCAAGTCCTCGGCATGTCGGCACAGTGGGCCGGCCGCAAAATGAGCGGATACCGCCTGCGCGTTGGCTTGCTGGCGGCCACGCTCGTCCAGTGGCAAATGGCCGCTCAAGGGCACCAGGCCGCGCGATGGCTTCAGACCAAAGACCCCATTGAACGCGGCAGGAATGCGCACTGAGCCTGCGCCATCGGTGCCGAGGGCAAACGGCACGCAGGCGCTGGCCACCATGACCGCATCGCCGCCGCTGCTGCCGCCGGCGGTGCGCGAGGCGCGATAGGGGTTGAGGGTGCGGCCATAGAGCAGATTGTCGGTTTCCGGCCACAGGGCCATCTCCGCCTGGTTGCCCAGTGCCACGGGAATGCCCCCCGCGCTAATCAGGCGCTGGGCGACCGTTGCCGTCGAGGAGGCCGTGACCTGCCGACGCAAGGTCGAGCCGCAGGTCTGTGGCCACCCCGCGAGCCCCAGGCCTTCCTTGATCGAGAAGGGCACTCCATGCAAGCGCCCCAAGGGCTGGCCCCGCAACACATCAGCCTGCGCCCGACGCGCAGCGCCACGAGCGCAGCGGTAGAGTTCCACCGCTATCGGGTTGCACAGGGCCTGGATCTCCTGGCAGCGCTCGATGGACTGCTCCACCAGTTCGACCGGCGAGATTTCCTTGCGCTTGATCAGCTGCGCCAGCTGCACGGCGCTCAGTTCCAGCAATGCGGGCGAGCGGCTGCAGGAGGCCGACGGCGTCAGCGCGGACATCAACGGCGGGCCAGATCGAGAAAGCCGCCGTCATTGCCAAACGGCGACTTCAGCAGTTCCGGCGATTCGCCATATTTGTAGAACAGCGAGGGCTTGAGCCTCAGGCTCAGGGACCGCGCCAGGTCCTGCACCACGCCGCAGCTGTGGCGCAGCAACAGTTTCAAGTGCCGCGGTGTCGGTGACCACTTGACCATCTTCATCAGGCGGACCCGCAGTGCCGCCGAACGCAGGTAGTAATGCGCGGCATACAGCGGCCGGGCACGATTCTCGGCTTTGTACAGGTCGAAGTTGATGGTGCGCGAGTACAGGTTCGGCATCATCTCCGGGCTTAGGCCCGGGTTGGAGCGGCGGACTTCCCGCAGCAGGCAGGCAAAGGGCAGGGGCGAAGGCTGCAACTCCCGGGGATAGCGCGGCAGCAGGTCGGCAAACTGCTGGGCCTGGTGCCCGTCGAGGAAGTCGCCGGTCATGTACATCGGCAACACGACGTGGAAGTAGGCCATGTTGGCGAACAGCAGGGTCCAGCCCATCATGAACGGGTCGTCCATGACCTCGTACCATTTGCTCCAAGTGTCCTGCAGCGCCAGTTGCGCCTGAATGTGAGACTCCAGGCAGTTGACATAGGCTGGGGTCAGGCTGGCATGGATGTCCTTCTCGATCATGGCCGCGATCTGCGGAATCTGCTGCGCCACATACGCCAGCCCGGCACTGTTGGCCGGATCGAAGGTGAACGCGGCGTCGCCGAGTAGGAACCAGCCATCGGTGGAGTAGTACTGCTGGGCTTCATACATGTAGTTGTACATGGCGTGGGCATCGACCACCTGGCCGGTGGCGATCAGTTCGGTGATCACCGGATGGTCGGCCATGACCTTGTCGGTGAACTGTTCGAGGGTGCCGATCTTCTCCTCGAGCATGTCCGGGCGGTAGGTGATGCCGATGCTGATCATGTCTTTGCCATCGTCGCTGCGCATCGGGATCATCCAGATCCAGTAGCCCTTCCCGTAGAAGTGATGGGTGACGTAATAGGGGTCGTAGCAGTGGTGCTTGACCTTGTGGATGTCGATGGTGGACAGCAGGTTGCGGTCGAAGTCCTTGAGGCGGAACCAGAAGGTGCTGCGCTGATAGGTGGGTTCCTTGTGCAGCTTGAGCTTCTTGGCCATGAAGCGGTTGCGTCCGGTGGCATCGACGATCCAGTCCGCGGTCAGTTGCTGGTGCGCGTCGCTGTCGCTGCGCAAGGTCAGCAGGTGAGTGGCATGCTCGCCCTGGTGCAGGTCCACCGCGCTGACGTCGGCCTCGATCAACTGCACCTGATGCTCGTCGACGATCCGCCGCAGGTCGCGGTCGAAACTGAACCGGTTGAGGTTGTAGGCCGGCATGCGGATCACCCCCGGCGCCTCGTGCACCACATAGTTGCGGCATTCCGGGTTGTTGCGCAGCTTCAGGTAATAGGTCAGGCCGTACTTGTGGTAGTGCTTCTCCTCCAGCAGGCTGCCCAGCCCCAGGCCCTTGAAGAAGTGCGTGGTCAACTCAACGGTCGACTCGCCCACTATCGGGCGCTTTCGATCCGGGCGGCCGATCAGGATGACCTCGACTCCGGGGAGGCGTTTCTTGAAGTACAGGGCAGCCAGGTGACCGGCAACGCCGGCCCCCATGATAGCGATACGTTTCATTGGCTCAGTCCGTGAACAAATAGGGAGGGCCGAAGGTGTGACGGCCTTCGGCCGGGGTTGATCGGTTTAGCGGCCAACGGCCTCGATCAGGGTTTGCGGCTCGACGCGTTCCGAGTAGTCGACATTGATAAAGGCGTGGCGAATCACCCCGTCCTGGCCGATCACAAAGGCGCTGGCCATGGGCAGCGTCAGGGCGTGCGAAGCGTTGAAGACTTTCAAGTCGGCGCCCAGCGAGCGATAGACCGCGTCCAGTTCATCCTCAAGCTTGAAGACAATGCCGTATTGCTTGGCCAGGCGGTTTTCCGGGTCGCTGAGCAGCAAGTAGCGAATGCCCAGCGCTTCACGGGTCTTGGCCGAGGATTGCGGTGTCTGTGGCGAAACCGCGACCAGGGTGGCGCCGGAGGCTGCCAGGTCGCCGACCATCTGTTGGTAGGCGCTCAAGGCCAGGTTGCAGAACGGGCACCACAGGCCACGGTAGAACACCAGCACCAGAGGACCCTTGTCGAGCAGTTGACGCAGGTCGACATCCTGGCCATCCGGATCCTTGAGCACCGCCAGAGGCGCCTTGTCCTGGGCTTTCAGGGCTTTCGCGGCCAGGCCACTGTCTACCAGTGACTGCAGTGATGCGCCGAACTTCTGCAGGATCTCGCCCGGCAGTTGTTCGGCCATCTGCTGTTTTGCACCTTGCAGCTTTTCCTTGAGAGACATGAGTAACTCCTTTTTGCTAGTGAGACAGGCTTCGGGTAGCCCGGGTGTGAATCCTGTGGGAGGCTTTGCAAGCAGGCGGGTAGCGCTGAAACAGCTGGCGAACCCAGTCCGGGCGGGTTTTGCTGGCATCGTTGAGCCAGTTGGCGACCGAGTCCTGAGGGTATTTCTGGCTTTCAGCGAGCAGCGGGACCAGCAGCGGTTCGGCTAATTCCGGGGTGTTCTTGAGGGCGGCGATGTGCTCGCACCAGACGCCTCGGGGGCGCAGGACCTCAATGCTGAAACGGCGGATCAGCGGGTCGTCACTGAGCGTGTATTGGCGCAGCAGGGACAGGGCCGTCGCCAGGTCCTGGCTGAGCAATGGCCGCAAGGCGATCCAGGCCCATTCGCGCACGCCGAAGTGGCTGTCGCAGGCAAAGTGCAACTGGCTCTGGATTGCAGTGGCCAGGGGTTGGTTGCGTTCGCGGTAGGCATTGGCGAAGGCGGCCCAACTGCGCACGGTGTCCGATGGATGGGCCTGCAACTGGCTCCAGGCCTGTTGCCGTACGGAAGGCGGGGCATGCTCCAGCCATTGCCCGAGAGCCAGCCCCAGGGCGGCGATTCTTTTCGAGATGCCCTGTTTCTCGGTGGCCTGGGCGGCGGCGATCAGCGCCTGTCCCAGGCTGTCATCGAGCCGGCCGGCAATGGCCGTGGCCAGCGCGGTCTGGTCAACGGCCAGGCACTGCGCCAGGTTGCGGGTCTCGATCAGTCCCTGATTGATCAGGTGGGTGGTGTCTTCACTCATGGCAGGCTACCGGCTCGGGGTTGGCAAGGGGCGCTCGGGTGTCGGCAGGCAGGCAGTAGCGGCCTGGCGAGAGCAGATGATGGGGGTCGAGGGCGTGCTTGAGGCGAGCCCCCAGTTGCCAGGCAGCTTGTTCCCGGTCTGCCAGCAGCGGCATGAAGGCCACCGGGACGCGATAGGGCACGATCCCATGAGCCTTGCCCAGCTGGAACAGTTGCTGATAGCAGTCATGGGCCCGAGCGGATGCCAGAGGGTCGTTGCGTGCGAACAGCAGTGGCACGGTGCAGTCAATGGCTCGGGTCGAGAGCGTGGTCAGGGTGATCGGGCAGAGCATGTCCTGGGTCTGGCACTGCTCGCTGATGGCGTGCAGGAAGTCTTCGATCAACTGCTTCTTGAACGGCAGTATCGGGGCGTACCAGATCAGCCCGCAGTGGTCGCGCGCGGGGTTCAATCCCGGCCCGGGAGGCGGTTCGGCCCCTGCGCTGTAGGCCAGCGGCAGGGCGACCTCGTTGGGTCGTCCGGCCATCAATTCAACGCCTTGCAACATCTTTTCCAGGGTCCGCTGCCAGCGCCGCGCCCAACTCCCCGGCAGCCGCTGCAACAGGGCATGGGCCAGGCTCAGCTGGCGACGGGTCCTGAACATCGAGCGATTGGCAAAGCCCTTGAGTTCGCGGCGGATCATGCGCTTGAGCGAGGGCAACTGGTCCGCGTGGCAATAGATCGAGCCGACACCCATCCAGGCCGGCAGTCCGAGGCTATCGGCTGCCTGGCGCAGCTGTTCGCGGGGCAGTCCGGCGATGCCCTGGCCTTCACTGGCCATGGTCAGCAGGCGAGTGCGGTTCATGAGGTTGATTCCGCCCACCTGGCCCTGGGCCTGTTCGATGATGCGCCGCACGCCCTCCAGCGCAGCGCCAAGCCTGGCCGGGTCTTCGATCCAGAAATAGAACGGCTGGATGACCTGGGGCTTTTTCACCAGGGCGAGGCTCATCTGGGTCACGATGCCCAGCCCGCTCTGGCTGAACAGGCCGTCCAGATAGGGGCCCACTCCCCATTTGAAACACGGGCTGGCGCCGCCCATCGACAGCGGTGAGCGGTAGATCTGGCCGTCTGGCAGCACCGCCTCCAGGGCCAGGACGGCTTGGAAGTGGTCGGTCTGCGGGGTGATGCCGTAACCGCGTTCCAGGGCATTGCCCAGCAGGCTGCAAGAGGGGCCGGCCCCGGTGACCGGGGTCAGGTAGGGCAGGTCGTGTTCCTGCAGATATTGCGCCAGCGCGCCTTGGGTAACGCCCGGCTCAAGGGTGACCACTGACAGTTCTTCGTCGAACGACAGGATCCGCGCCATGCCCGACAAGTCCATCACGACGCAGTGCTCGCGACCGGTAGCGGCGCAACCGTAGCCCCAGTTGTTGCCGGTACTGATGGGGTGCAGGGCGATGCGGTGCCGCCGGGCAATGACTACACAGGCCGCCACCTGCTCGCTGCACAGCGGCGCGATCACCGCCCGGGCATAGGCCGGTGAATGCATGGTGTCGTGCTGGACGTGGGCGATGCCGGCGTGGTCGAGGCGCACTTGCGACTCTCCCAGCACTTCGCGCCACTGCTCCAGGGCGGCCTGCAGGCGGGTGCTCTCAGAAAGCACTGGCCAACCCTCCCAGCCGCAGGAACAGGCGCAGTTGCTGTACATCGGCCTTGCGGCTGGATGGCAACGCGGCATAACGGCGCTTGAACTCCGGCTTCATGGTCTTGACGCAGCGTCGCTTGGGCGTGCGGACCACCATCATCAGTGGGCTCAGTGCCGTGCTGTAGACCCTGGCGCAAGGCCCCAGATAACTGGCCGCCAGCGTCTGGAACTCTTCCAGGGAAAAGGCCGCCAACAGCGAGTTGCGGTAGTCCAGCAGGGTTTCCTGATCGGCGCCGTCGCTGGCGCGCTGCACGAAATAATCCACCGACTCGGTCGACTTCAGGCGTCCGAAGTCATTCAGGTAAATGGCGCGGTCGTTACGCAGCACCCGGGCGATGTTCCTGAAGGTCGATTCCAGCTGTTCCAGGCTCGCCAGGTGGTGCAGGGCCATGGAGGAGATCACCACGTCGACACTGCGGTCGCCGATCCGGCCCAGGCGAGACATGTCGTCCTCAATCAACTCGACGTTGTCGATACCTTGTTGCCGGATCGAATCGCGGGCGATATCGAGCATGTTTTTGGATAAGTCGACCCCCACGAATTCGGCCCGCGGGTTGAGTCGCGCCACCTGCAGCAACAGGCTGGCGGGCCCGCAGCCGATATCCAGGACCACGTCCCCGGGCTTGATCAGCGCGCACATCTGCGCCGCGTGATAAAGGTAGGTTCCAGAGAGGGCCTGGCCCTGTCCGGCACTGCTGGCATAAGACGCGACGCAGGGCTGGCTCTCCATGACCAGCTCCGGTTCCGGTGTGCGAGTGAACGGCTGTCTGGTGGTTATTTCTCTGTAAATCGCCCGCAGCAATCCCGTATCCATGACTCATCCTCCATGAAATGATGTGTGAAAATCGGCAGGGGAAGGGCGTGTTTACGCCAGGGCCAGCGCCCGTTTGATGCGCTTGCCCAGGTGCCTGCCATGGACCCCGCAACGGGCCATATGGATCAGCACTTCCTGTTCCTGCCAGCGATGCACGCCCGCATCGGCCGGCAGGCGAATCGCATCGAAGTCGCGCTGGCAGAAAAAATCGAAGAAGTTGGTGTTCTGTCCCGCCACCGCAAACTTGACGCTGGAGGACTGGTAAACACTTTTGAAGGTGTCCTGGGCGTCTGCCAGTCCCAGTGACAAGGGCTGCGAGAGGGCGTCGTTGAGTTTGGTGTAGCGCTCCACGCGGCCAATCGGCGAGAAGAACAGCACCTTGCGATAAAAGGAGCTGGCCCTGGGGTGTACGGCGATCAGCAGTCGTTCAATCCCACGGTAGTGCATGGCCCAACGGAACATCGCGTTGTAGAGCATCAGTGGCACACCCTTGCCACGATAGTGCGCGGATACCGCGAGTGTCCCGACTTCAGCCAGGCGCTGGCCGGACAAACGCTGCAGCAGTACTTCGTTGCCGTGAACTTCCTCCATCGGCAAGCCCAGCATCGAGTCTTCGATCAATGACACCGTGCCGATGATCTGCTGTTCCTTGATCGCGACGAAGGTCGTGGTGCCGGGCAACAGGTGAAAGGCAGAAAAGCGCATGCCGGCACGGCAGATGGTGGAGATTCCCCGGCGCGCATAACTCTCGTTGACCAGTCGCAGGGCTTCTTCCAACTCGAAGAGGCTTTGTATCGGGCGGAACTCGAAGCCCTCGATGGCCAGTGGTGCACGGGCGATGCGCGTGAGGAACAGGTGGCGGTAGAGGGGGGGAGGAATGTAACGCTCCAATGAGGCCAGGCCATGCCTGAGCGTATCGACGCTACTGTGAAGACGCGGCTTCCTGCCGAAATTGGTCATTACCTTTTGACTCTGCAACATCAGTCACCTCCATGTGTTGCTACTACCATTGACGCCCGGCGCTAATCCCTGTCAGGAGGTTGCAGCGCCAGAGCGGGGCTTGCAGAAATGCAATAGATCGCTTCGGTCAGTGCCTGGCGTTGTTCCGCGCTCAGGCCTTCGATAATGCTGCAGATCCAATCGGTGTGATCGGCAAAGACTTCGTTTACCACCTGCTTGCCTTCCGGGGTCAGGCTGATGATCAGCTTGCGTCGATCCGTCGGGTCCGGCTTGCGCTTGATGAAGCCATCGCCTTGCAGGCCATCGAGCAGTCCGGTCACGGTGCCGGTGGTGATGGACAAGCGCGTCGCGAGCTCCAGTGGCGAGAGCTTCCCGCCCGCACTCTTGAGGGTCAGCATGATCACGAAGCGCCCCTCTGAAAGGCTGTAGCGGGCAAGCCGTACAGCACAGACGCGGTTGATTGCCGCTGCGGCCGAGAGCAGTTCGAAGCACAGTCTGACGCTCTCGCGAGCCTCGGGAGAAATGTTCTCCAGTGCCTGCAGCATGATGTGATGTTTGTTCTCTAAAATATTCATAAGGCGCAGTTTATCTTGGCGCCTTACTAAGTCAACGGTTAATTCTTTGGCTTGGCTTTGTTTGGCTTAACTTATTGTTTTATATGGATTTAATTTGAAATCTGCAGCGTGGAGAGGGGGTGTTGGGAGGCTCGATTGGTGACTGATTCATGTCATTCGTTTGGCGCCATAAATGCGCCTTTGCGACAGGGCGCGACGCTTGATCCTGGCGGCGAACAGGTGCCCCGGGCCAGCCGGGCATTGCCTCGATCCAGTCGAGTCTGGCGCTGTGCGAGATCAAGGCCAGCAGCCGGCTGGCGATTCCCCGGCCGCTGCCCAGGTAGGGCAACGGTTTCCCTGAGGATTGCCCCGGCAGAGCCATGAAATCTTGGCTGTACAGCCCTGGGCGCGGCGCTGTCGTTGTCCAAGCCCCAGCGCCTACTGGAACTCGCCGGACTCCAGGCAGAAGGCGACCAGCGCCTGGTCGCTGTCGAGGTTGAGCTTGCGGATCGCCGAGATCTTCTGCGCGCTGACGGTCTTCACGCTGCGCTTGAGGTTGGCGGCGATCTGCATCATCGACTCACCGCGCACGAAGTGCCGCAGCACCTCGTATTCCTTGGGTGTGAGGCTGCTCAGGCCGTCGGCCATGGAGCGCAGCGGGCTGCTGTGGAATTCGTTCGGCACCAGGCTCGGCGGGTGGTGGATGCGCCCCAGCCGGACGTTTTCCAGGGCACTGAGCAGTTCGCTCATGTCGTGGCGTTTGAGCAGCACCGAGCGCACGCCGATGTCATACAGCGCGGCCACGATCATCGGGTTGGACATCATGGTCAGCACCAGCACCTGGACCCTGGGAAAGTGGCGGATCAGGTAGGTCACCAGGCGAATGCCGTCGCCGAACGTCTCGTCGCCCTCCATGAAGTAATCGGTGATCACCACATCGATCCGTGGGTCGTCCGCCAACTGCTGGACCAGCGCGCTCGGGGTGGTGACGGCGGCCACCACTTCATATTTGCCGGTCTTGTGCAACAGGTCGCTGACGGCAGCGAGCACCAGGGGATGATCGTCAGCCAGGGCAACTCGGATTTTTTTCATGGTGGACACGATCCATTTTCGTCAAAGGAGATGCGCAGGGATGCGGGTGCTGCGAGAGGTCAGTCGGGCTGGCTGATGTCCTGCAAGGCGTGCAACAGCGTCAGGCTATTCGTGCGCGTGGTGGCCGTCAAACCGGCTTCGCGCAGGCTCTGGCCCAAGGCTTCCAGCTGTTGGACCAGGGTTTCGTGGCCGGCTACCGCCAACGACCCGCGAATCCGGTGCAGCAGGTGGAAGATGCGTTCGTAGTCTTGTTGATCAAGGGCCCGGCGCAGGTGTTCGAGGTCGAGCTTCATGGTGTGGGTGAAAAGCTGTTGCAGGTTGGCCGGCAGCCTGCCGCTATCGGGGGGCGACGGTGCGTCGGGCAACGGGTCTTGATCGTCCTCGGGGGCCAACTGTGTCAGCCGCGCCAGGCTGGCCCGCAGGGTCAGCAGGGGCACCGGCTTGACCAGCCAGGTGTCCATGCCGGCGGCCTGGCAGCGGGCTTCTTCATCGCATATGGCGTTGGCGGTGATGCCGATGATCGGCCGGTCATCCCCCGAGGCCCGCAGGATGCAGGTCAGCTCATAGCCGTTCATGCGGGGCATGTTGACGTCGGTCAGCAGCACGTCGTAGTCGCCCACTCGCCACAGGTCGAGGGCCTCCGCGCCGTCGGCGGCCACGGTGCTGCGACAGCCCAGTTGCTGCAACTGATGGCTCAGGGTCGCCTGGTTGATCGGGTTGTCCTCGGCCACCAGCACGTTCAGGCCCAGGGCCGGCAGGCCGCTCAAGTCGCCCGGCAATGGTGCGTCGGGCTCTGGTGCGCGCCCCAGGCGGCGCTCGATCAACCGGCCGATGGCCATGAAATCACAGGCTTCGGCCAGGCTTGTGCCTGGGGCCGGGGGCTGCCCGCCGAGGTCAATGTGCAACATGCCGCTGGCCGGTGGCGCTTGCGTGCCGTCGTCCAGCAGGCGCAGGAGGATGCCTTCGCCTTGGAGCGTGGCGGCCGCAGCGTCCAGGGGGCTGGCCTGGGCGCCCCATTTTTGCAGCCACAGGCACAGGTTGTCGGTCAGTTCGTGGTGTGGGCTGTGGACATGGATCTGCGTACCGCCGAGGTCCGGCGCAGGCGTGTCGGGCACCTCGTCCGCCACCGGCAGTTCCAGGCTCATGGTGAAGCTGCTGCCCAGTCCCAGCTCGCTGGTGAGGTGGATCTGGGTGCCCATCAGTGTCGCCAGCCGGGCGCAGATCGACAGGCCCAGTCCGGCGCCGTGCACCGTGTGGGAATGGGCGTCGATCTGGTAGAAGGGGATGAACAACTGCTGCTGTTCTTCCTGGCCGATGCCGATCCCGGTGTCCACCACCTGCAGTGACAAGCGCACCCGCCCCTGGCTGCCGGGCTCGCTGCGGGCCCGCACGATCACATGTCCGGAATGGGTGAACTTGACCGCATTGCTGATCAGGTTGGTGAGGATCTGGCTGATCCGCCCGGGGTCGCCCGACAATGGCGGCAGGGCCGGGTCGACCGAGGCAAACAGCAGTAGGCCCTTGCTTCGCGCCGCGTCGACAAACGCCGCAGTACAGCGCTGTACCAGCGCCCTGGGGTCGAACGACTGATCGGCCAGGGACAGTTGGCCGGATTCGATGCGAGTGATGTCGAGGATGTCACTGATGATCTGCAGCAACAGGCCCGAGGATACCTGGATGCGTTCGAGCAACTGGCGTTGCTCGCGGTCCAGGTCGGTCAGGCCCATAAGCTCCAGCGAACCGAGCACGCCGTACAGCGGCGTGCGGATTTCATGGCTCATGGTCGCCAGAAACACCGACTTGGCGCTGTTGGCCTTGTCGGCTGTCTGTTTCGCCTGGGTCAACTGCTGTTCCATCTGGGCCCGGACGCTGAGGTCGGCGAAGGCGCAGACCAGCACGTCCTGGTTGCGGTAGCGGGTCGGGGCGTAGGCGATGTAGAACGAGCGACCGTCGTGGCTCTGATAGTTTTCGATTTCCCCCGGCTCCCTGGCCTGGCTGATCGTTGCCAGCAGCGCCGGTTCCAGGCCGCTGTCCTGCAGGCTCTGGCCGACCTGGGTATCGAACCATTTCAGCGCCAGGGTGTTGGCGAAGACAATCAGGCTGCGCTCGCGGCGGAACACGCACAGCGCCACCGGGGTGGTTTCCAGCAAGGTCCGGTTGAACTGTTCGCTTTCCACCAGCTCGCGGTGGGCTCGCTGCGCCGGCACGATGACCCGGCGCTGATACCAGCGGGTGTAGGCGCGGCCGGCCACGGGGCTGAGCACCAGCAGCAGGAGGAGCCCCGCCAGGGGCCAGGAATGGCCGAGGAACAGGGTCCGGTAGCTCAGCAGGTAGTAGCCGGTCCAGGTGGCACTGGCGTCACTGACGCGAAAGACCAGGCCGTCGCTGCGCAGGTTCACCGCCCGGTCCATGTCCGCCGGTTTCGGCGGTTCCCCCAGCAGCAGGCCATCGCGCTGGTTTTCCAGCCAGAAGGCGTCATAGAAGGTCGGTTGCCTTGGCTGGGAAAAGACATTGATGCGCTGGCGGTAGCTCAGGGCGGCGACATAGGTGTCTGTGGCTCTGTCGCTCAAGCGCGGGTTGCGCAGGGGCTTGAAGGCCAGCAGGTGGTCGGCGAACCCCGGCAGACTGATCCAGCGGAGTTCATCGTTGCCGACGCCGCGGGCGCTGTTGCGGATCGCCTGGATGCTGGTCATGACCAGGGCGGCGGACAGTTGCGGCTGGTGCGCGCCGACGGTCGGCACGGCAAAGCTGCTGCCGGTGTCTGCATCCACCACCAGCAAGGCCGAGGCCGGGTAACTGGAGCGGACCCAGAAGCTGGAGTAGAGGTCCGCCAGGTAGCGGCCGAAGCTCGCAGCTCGCGCGCTGTCCAGGGGGCAATGGAGCATGTCCTCGCAGACCAGGGTGAAGGGGGTTTCCACAGACGACGGGTTGCCCTGGAACAGGGTCGCGCCGAGTGCCTGCTGCTGGTCCATCAGGTGAAAGATGCGAGCCGTGCTCTGCAGGTCGTCGTCGCCGAACGGCTCGTTCTGCAGGCGTTCGAGCAGGGCCTTCTGCTCGCCCAGGTAGTGGGTCAGCAGTTTGAAGTCCACGGCAATCCGTTCCTGCTCCTGGCGAATGATCCGCTGCCCGCCCCAGAACAGGGCGCCACCCATGATCAGCAGCAAGGGCAGGATGACGAACAGAACCAGATTCAGTCGTCGGAAGTTTTGTGCAATGCGTCGTAGCGGGAGGTCTGGCATGGATGTGGAGAGACGGGCCGGGTGGGTGAAGAAAAATGGGGTGTGACACTGCATCCCAGCAATTGTGTAAAAGCGTCCAGCTCCAATGCCGCAGAAATAAGATAGCCCTGGGCGCTATCGCAGCCAATCAAGCGCAAGAACTCCAGGTCGCGGGCCGATTCTACGCCTTCAGCCACCACTTCCAGGCCTAGTTGCCGGCCCAGTTGCACCGCCGCCACCAGGGCCGCGGCACGGGCGTCATCGGCGGCGGCGCCATGGACGAAGTGGCGATCGATTTTCATCTCGGTAAATGGCGTGGAGATCAGCGCGTACATCGAACTGTAGCCCATGCCGAAATCATCCTGAGCCAGGCCGAAGCCCTTCAGGCGCAGGCGGCTGGCGCCCATGTGGTACTGGCCCGGGGACAGCGGCCGTTCAGTCTCCAGCAGCTCGAAGCACAGGTCGCTGGTGGACAGCCCCGCGGCAACGGTCAGGCGCTGCAACTGGTCCGGCAGGCCGGGATCGTCCAGCAGCCCGGTGGGCAGGTTGACCGAGACCTTGAGGCGATACCCCAGGCGCTGCCAGTGCTGCTGCGCCTGGATCGCATCGTCGAGCATCAGCAGCAACAGTTGATGGTCCAGCTGGCAGCGGCTGATCGAGGCCAGGAACGAATCCGGCATCAGCAGGCCGAATGACGGGCTGTCCCAGCGCACCAGGGCCTCGGCGCCGACGATCCGGCCGCTGCTCAGCGAGCGCCGCGGCTGGAACCTGGCCTTGAGTTCGCGACGCTCGATGGCTCGCTCCAGCAACTGGCGGTCGAACACCGCCGCATGCTCGGGCCTGGGCGCTATCCCGTGGACCTGGCGGTTGCCGATGATGGTGCCGATCTGCTCGACGTGGGCTGCTTGCAGTGGCTTGGGGAAGGTCCCGAGCACCGCCAGGCCTTGCTCCTTGGCCATCAGGCTGACGCTGTTCCTCAGCCGTCGCGAGCAGGATGAAACGATCGCCAGGATCGGCACCTGCTCGACACCGGTCAGGGCGTGAATGAACTGCACCCCATCCATTTCCGGCATGTGCAGGTCCACCAGCACCAGGTCGTAGACCTGGCGGTGCAGCATGGCCAGGGCCTGGCGCGCATCCAGGGCGCTGTCCACCGGGCCGAACCCCGCCTGCAGTAGCAGTTGCCGGGCCTGCATGCAGTGCATCGGGTGGTCGTCCAGCACCAGGACGCGCAGGGTTTTGGGCACGCTCACATGACTTTCCTCTTGATGGATTGCAATACCTCGCTCAAGGCGTCCAGGGGAACCGGCTTGATGAGTAATTGGCGGATCCCGGCCGCTTCGCAGCGGCTGCGCAGCACCGGTGAAAGTTCGCCGGTGATGCCGATGATGGGGCCGCGGAACCCGCTCTTGCGCAGGGCACGGGCAAACGACAGGCCGTCCATGTGTTCCATCTGCAGGTCGGTCAGCACTGCGTCGAAGGACAGCAGGTCGTTGCGTTTCAGGGCATCGGTGGCGCAGTCGCAGGCCTCCATGTGGTTGCCCAGGTAGCGACCCTGCTGAACGATCACCTGCAGCGACAGCGGGCTGTCGTCCACCGCCAGCAGCTTGAGGTCCAGGCTCGGAGCCAGGGCCTCGGGAGAGGCGAAGCAGCGCTCGGTGACGATGCCGGACTGGGCCTGGGCCACGGCATTGCGCAGGCTGTCGAGGCTGAAGGTGCGGGCGATCCAGCTGTCGCTGGCCTGGCGCCGTGGCGGGCCCATGCCGGGAGCGTGCATGATCACTCGCGGGCCGCTCCAGGCCACCGGCCGCGATGGCCCGAGAAAGGCCTCCACCAGCACCGCCTTGTGGCTCGGCGGGTCGCGGTCGGCGACGTAGGGGATCGCCAATGCGCCCCAGCGGCGCAACCAGTGGCAGAGGTTGAGGTTCACTTCCTGAACATCACCGCGTACATACACCGGGGTCAGCCCCAGGCGCGGCAGGTCGGGCGCCGGTGCCGCGTTACAGGGCTCCAGGGCCAGGCTGAAACTGAAGCTGGACCCCAGCCCCGGCTCGCTGACGGCGGTCAACTGACCCTGCATCATGCGCGCCAGTCGTTGGCAGATCGCCAGGCCGAGCCCGGTGCCCGAGGTCTTCTGCTCCAGCCAGTTGGGGACGCGGTAATAGGGCTCGAACAGGTTGGCCTGGAACTCCGGAGCTATTCCCGGGCCGCTGTCCACCACCTGGAAACGCAGGCCGGGAGCCTGGCCCGCCGGCGTTTGGGCATGCAGGCGCAGCACCACATGGCCGGACTCGGTGAACTTGATGGCGTTGCTCACCAGGTTGTTGAGGATCTGACGAATGCGCTCGCCGTCGCCGCGCACCTGCTCGGCGACATTCGGGTCCAGGGTCACGTACAGGCGCAGGCCTTTGCTGCGGGCCCGGGCCGAGTAACTGAAGGCCACTTCCTCCACCAACTGGATCGGCGAGAACGGCGCGTGGTTCAGGCTCAGCCGACCGGACTCGATCAGTGACAGGTCGAGGGTGTCGTTGATGGTCCGCATCAACGCCGAGGAGGCTTGTTGGGTGGCTTCCAGGTAGTCGCTCTGCTGTGCGCTGAGGGCGGTGGTACGGAGCATTTCCAGGGAGCCGAGGATGCCGTACATGGGAGTGCGGATCTCGTGGCTCAAGGTGCTGAGGAACAGGGTTTTCTCGCGGTTGGCCCGGTCCGACAGCCGCTTGGCCTGCCGCAGCGACTGCTCGGCCACCTTGAAGTCGGTAACGTCGCTGATGCAGCACAGCACCGCTGCCACGCCGTTGTAGCCGGTGGGCGCGCAGGTCAGCTGGATGAACGTGCCATCCTCAAGGGCATGGTCAATCGCGTGCACGCGGCCATGCGGTTCGCCAAGAATCCGTTCGCGCAAGCCGGGGACCGAGGTCAGCCAGCGCCGCCCGGATTCGTTGCCGAGGATCAGCCGGCCGTTGTCGCGGCGCATCAGGCACAGGCCCACGGGGGCTACCTCGATGAAGCGCCGGTTGAGGGAGACGCTGTCCGCCAGGGCGCTGTAGTGCCGTATCGCCGGCTCCACCAGGCGCAGGCGGATATAGCGCGCGCCGAGAAAAATCGCCGCGAACAGCAGCAAGGTCACCAGCAGGGTGCTGTACAGCGGGCCGGAACTGTCTTGCAGCAGTTGGCTGACCGGCGCGTAGTACACCAGGCGCCAGCCGGCGTTGCCCACCGATAGGTTGAGCACGATGTAGTCGGGCAGCCCGCCCAGGCGGTGCAGGCCGAAGGAGTCTGCGTCGGCCGGCAGGTGCGACAGGCTCACGGGCACTTGCCAGTTCGCGCTGTGCAGCACCAGCGCGCCGTCGGCGTCATAGAGCAGGTATTTGCCCTGGTGCAGCTCCAGCGGGTCGAGCGCCAGGTCGGCCTCGGTGAGCTCCAGGCCGAGCCAGCCCTCGCTGGCGTGCTGCTCGTCCACCGGGCGCAGCAGGTACACCTGCTTGCTGCCGTCGGCACCGGTCCAGTACCACAAGGTTCGCGCCCCTGGGTGCTGGGTCAGCAGGTTCTGCGCGGTGCGCAGGTCAAGCTGCTTGAGCCAGGGGGCGGCGCTGGCGTCCTCGGATGACGAGATGGGTTTGCGGCCTGGCGGCTGGTAGAGGGTGCTGACCAGGCCCTGTTCCGGGGCCATGTAGAGCAGTTGGCTGCGAGTGTTGTCGACCTCGATCAGATCGCGGGCAGTGAGTACCAGGGCCCAGGGCGATGACCCTGCATGGCCGAATGGCAATACTCGCAGTTGATCGTTAGTTGCCAGGAAATGGCGGGTGGAAGAACTAAGGCGATCATCGCTAGTGCGTACCACCGAGGAAGAGATGGCCTTCAACAGGTTTTCCCGTTGATTGAAGAATTGTTGGGCCTTGAATGCCGCGGCATTCATCTGCCGACGATAGTTGGACAGTGTTTCATTAAGTGACCAATGAATCACGAAGCCGGCGATGATCAGAATGCAGAACAGCAGGCTGTACATGAACAGCCGCAGCAGGATCACCGGGGCATGGGACCCGGAAAAGTGGCTGGTAAGGCTTTCGAAATGGGCTGGTGTATGCATTGGGCCATGGTAGAAATAACTTTCCAGGCCAATCTTCAGAATATTCTTAATGCCGGCGGTTTAAGAAGATTCTCATTTGTTAGTTTGCCTGTTGACTCGACCATTTCTGCCTCTTGTGCTCTAACGCAAAGGCTTGGAAGTTATGGTTCTGGTTAAAAAAACCGTCAGTCTCGCGGTCAGTTCCGCGCTGTCATTGATGACACTTGTTGCTCAGTCTGCAACCGCTGCTGATTATGAAAAAATCGACTTGTCCTCGCCCGAAGGTGAATCCCTGACCCTGGATGACGTGCGCGTCGACCACGTTGGTAGCGGCCCGGCAGTACGCGTCAGTGGTTCGCAAAATCAGTTGCAGGGCAGCGGATACGAGATCCACGCCACCGCGGGAGGCCCGAGCAACTCGGTGGTGGGCGTGCAGGTGGACGCCGGCGGCAAGGCCGAACTGAGCGGCGTGACCATCAGCACTGGCGGCTCGGATTTCGCCACCGGGGCCCAGGTCACCGGCGCCGGCAGCCAATTGACCCTGAACGATGTGCAGATCACCACCAGTGGTGGCCAAAGCCACGGTGTAGTGGTTTCCGCCGGTGGCCAGGCCGAGTTGTCTGGGGGCTCCATCAGCACCTCGGGCAGCTCTGCCTCGGCGTTATCCGCCAACGGCAAGGGTTCGGGGATCAAGGCCTCTAACTTGACCCTGAACAGCACAGGGAGCGGATTTTCCACGACAGTGCAGGCCCAGAATGGTGCGGTGATTGAGCTGGATCAGGTTGACATCGACAATCAGGGAGCCTACATGGCGGTGTCTGCTGAAGGCGTGGGTTCTTCGATCAGCGCCAATGGCGTCAACATCACTGCCAGTAATGGGCGCGGCGTAGGTGTGGATAGTGGTTCCCTGACCTTTCGTAACGGCACCATCAATGCCAAGGGCGATGGCATCACCTTGAGCCGCCAATACCCAAATTCAGGCGGCACGGCGGTGATCAGCCACAGCCAGATCACCTCGCAGAACGGCAACGGCATCAACGTCAACGCCGACCAGGCCAGCGCCGACCTGGATAGCGTTCAGGTCACCACCCTGGGCGACTATGGCTCGGCGATCTGGATGCCGGGCAGCAACACCCGGGTGGACGTCAAGAACAGCATTCTGCAAACCAGCGGCACTCAGGCCGTGGCCATCGACAACCGTGGCGGTGTGTTCAGCATGGACGGCGGCTCGATCATCACCCAGGGCAACAGCGCCCATGGGCTGTACGCCTCTCCGGATACTTCAAACAGCCCTGGCGCGGAGTTCAACGTCAGCCGCGTATTGATCGAAACCAGTGGGCGTGGCGCCGTAGGGGCATTGGCACGGATGTCGGGTGCCAAGATCAGCCTGAGCAACAGCCGCATCGTCACCCACGGTGATCTGGGCTATGGCCTGTTCGCCTCGGGCCGTGGCGCCAGCGTGCAACTGCTCGACAGCGATGTGCAGACCTCGGGCGCGCAGGCCCACGGCCTGGCCATCAGCAACAATGCCACCACCCGCTTGCAGGGGGCGACCCTGGCAACCAGCGGAACCGACGCCAACGGCATTGTCAGTTACGCCACTGGCGCCGGGGTGGTGAACAACGTCGAGGTCACGTCCAGCCATATCCAGACCCAGAACGGCGCCGGCATCCTGGTCAACGGTGGCGGCCTGAGCACGCGCTTCACCGACAGCAGCCTGACGGGGCGCAGCGCTGGCGAGCCGGGCACCGCCTTGTGGATCACCGACCGCGCCGACGGGGTGCTGGCCGGCGCCGTGCAACTGGAGGCTGTCAGGTCGCAGTTGGTGGGTGACGTGCAGGTGGACGGCGGCAGCCTGCAACTGTCCCTGGCCGACCATTCCAGCCTGGACGGGGCGATCAGGGGCGGCAGCCGGGACACTCGGTTGAGCCTGGACGACAGCAGTGCCTGGACCCTGCGTGGCGACTCCCAGCTCACTCGCCTGAGCAATAACGGCGTGGTGGAGTTCGCCGATCCCGGCCTGGCGGGGGCCTTCAAGCAGTTGCAGGTCAGTGGCGACCTCGAAGGCAACGGCCACTACATCATGAACACCGACCTGGGCCGGGAGCAGGGTGACCGGTTGATCGTCGGTGGCCAGGTCACCGGCAACAACGACATCCTGGTACGCAACTCCGGCAGTGAGCCAGGGGCCGAAGGGCAAAGCCTGACCCTGGTGCAAAGCGCGGGTGGCCCGGGGGCGTTCAGCCTGGCCAACCGTGACGGCGTGGTGGATGCCGGCACCTACCGCTACGGCTTGCAGGCCGACGGCTCGGGCAACTGGAACCTGGTGAACGTCGGCCGTACCCAACCGGCGCCGGGACCGGACAACCTTTCCACCGGCGCCAGCGCGGCGGTCAACAGCAGCGCCATCGCCAGCTTGCGAGCCACCTGGGACGCCGAGCGCGCAACCTTGGTACAGCGCCTGGGCGACCTGCGCCAGGGGGCGGATCGCCAAGGGCTGTGGATACGCGGGTTCGGCCAGCAGCAGTCGCTGGACAATGGCGTCGGCCGCGATTTCTCCCAGCGTGTGCAGGGCACTCAGTTGGGAATGGATACGCGGATCGACACCGCCGGTGGTGCCCTGGTGCTGGGTGCATTGGCCGGCTACAGCCAGACCGACCGCGACTTCAAGCACGAGGGCAGTGGCAAGCTCGACAGTTACCATGTGGGCGGCTACGCCACCTACCTGGATGATTCGGGCTGGTACACCGATACCCTGTTGACCCTCAACCGCTGGTCCACCCGCCTGGATGTGCGGGGCACCGACGGCGCCAAGGTTGCCGGGCATTCACGCAGCAAGGGTGCCGGCCTGTCGGTGGAAGCCGGCAAGCAGATCGACCTGGGCAACCGCTGGTTCGTCGAGCCTCAGGCGCAGGTCTCCATGCTCTATGCGCGCTCCGACAACTACCGCCTGGACAACGGCCTGCAGGTGCAGCCCGGCGAAGGCCTGTCGACCCAGATCCGCAGCGGTGTCCGGGCCGGGCGCTACCTGCAACTGGACGATGGCACGGGTTTGCAGCCTTACCTCAAGGCTGGCTGGGTCGAGGACCTGTCGGCGCAAAACAAGGTCCGCACCAACGGCATCGCCAGTCGCCCCGATGGCAGCGGTGGCGGCTGGTACGCTGGCGTCGGCATCAACGCCGAGCTGAGCCGCCGCCACCAGCTGTATGCCGAGCTTGAGACCAGTGAGGGCTCGAACATCGACCGGCCGTGGGCCGCCAACCTGGGTTATCGCTTGAGCTTCTGAGGTGCATGCATCGCCGCGGCCAATGTCTGGCGCACGCCTTCGGCATAGCAGGTCTTGACGATCGGCCCGAGCAAGCGTTGCAAGGCCGAATCGTCGAGGATCAGCGGCGAGCTGAGCAGGTAGTGCATCTCCACCATCTCCCGCAGCAACGGGTCGAACAGTCCCAGCAGGCGCAGCAGGGTCTTGCCGATCACCCGTTGCTTGAAGGGCACGGCGCCATGCTGGCGGATCAGGTCCAGCAGCTCACGCTGGCTGGTGACGCCGGCGCCGCCCAGGTGCCAGGTCTTGCCGAACGCGGCGGGCTGTTCGAGCAAGCGGCACACCACCGGGCCGACGTCGGGCACGAAGACGAATTCGTGGGGGCGATCGAGGGGCCCCACCAGGTTCGCGGTGCCGCCCTGGAGCGCGGCTTGAAACGCGCTGTGCAGCAGGCTCTTGTCGACCCCGGGTCCGTAGAAGTCCGGCAGGCGCAGCACCGTGGCCTGGATTTTTCCCGCAGCGTGGGCCTGCCACAGCACCTGTTCCTGCGCCATGCGCATGCGCCCCTTGTAGCTGTTGGGCCGGCGCGGGTGATCTTCGGTCACTGGATTGCTCTGGGCCGGGCCGTAGGGGTAGACGGTGCCGATCAGCAGGATCTTGCGTACCCCGGCGGCGATCGCCCCGTCCAGGGTCTTGCGCATCAGTTGCGGGTGCAGTTCGAACTGCCAGTAGTTGACCCCCACCAGATAGATCAGGGTGTCGATGCCGGCGGCTGCGGCTTCGATGCTGGCGCTGTGGTCGGGATTCCAGGTCACGCATTCGGCCAGCGGGTCGGCGCCGAACGCCTGTTGCAGGCTGGCAGCATCGCGGCCCACCACTCGATAGGCCTGGCCCTGACTGCGCAGGCTGCTGGCGATACTTTGACCGATGGCGCCGACGGCACCAAACAGAGCGATTTTTGGCATGCTGAGGTTCCTTCTGGTTGACGAGTGCTTGCAGGGTGCAAAATCCTCGGCTAAATGAAAATTGCCTGTTCCTTGATGGTCTCTATAAAAAAATGCATACCCAGACAGACAGCACTCCTCACTGGGATTGGTACCGCAGCTTTCTCGCGGTGCTGGAAACCGGTTCGCTTTCCGCTGCCGGCCGTGCCATGGGCCTGACCCAGCCCACGGTCGGCCGACATATCGATCAGCTTGAAGCCGCCCTGGGCCTGAAGCTGTTCATCCGCTCCTTCGATGGTTACGCCGCCACCGAAGCGGCGTTGGAGCTCAAGCCTTACCTGCTGCAGCTGGCGGCGGGAGAGGCGGCTTTGCGCCGGGTGGCCAGCAGCCACGGGCAGGGCGTGCAGGGCTGTGTGCGGATTTCGGCCAGCGAAGTCATCGGTGTCGAGGTATTGCCGCCGATGCTTGCCCGCTTGCGCCAGCAGCATCCCCAGCTGGTGGTCGAGCTGGTGCTGTCCAACCGTGCCGAGGACTTGCTGCAGCGCGAGGCGGACATCGCGGTGCGGATGTTTCGCCCGACCCAGGAAGCGCTGCTGGTGCGCCGTGTCGGGGAGATCGAACTGGGTCTGCATGCCCATCGCGATTATCTGGCGCGTGAGGGCACGCCGCAGACCCAGGAGCAGCTGGAGGGGCATGCGCTGATCGGCTTCGACCGGGAAAGCGCCTTTATCCGCCGCATGCAACAGCAGTACCCGCTGCTCTCCCGCGGTCGTTTTGCCCTGCGCAGCGACAGCGATCTGGCGCAACTGGCGGCGCTGCGCGCGGGGTTCGGCATTGGTGCCTGCCAGGTCCGGCTGGCCAGCGCCGACCCGCGGCTGGTGCGGGTCCTGGCCGCGGAGTTTGCACCGCGTCTGGAAACCTGGGTGGCCATGCACGAAGACCTGCGAGACAGCCCGCGTTGCGCGGTGACCTTTGCCGCGCTGGTGCAGGGGCTGGCGGCCTACGCCGAGGGCGGTTGACGGCCGGGAGCTTGAGCAGGGATGTCCGGCGGCGCCGACAGCGGTTTATCATACGCTGTATGTTTAAGCCCTCAGGAGGCAACGCCCATGGCATTCGGCAAGGTATTCATCGCCACCTCGGTGGACGGTTTCATCGCTCGCGACGATGGCGCCATCGACTGGCTGCCCAGCGGCGAATCCGCCGAGGACTATGGCTACGCCGCCTTCATGGATACGGTGGACGGGATTGTCATGGGCCGCGCCACCTACGACAGCGTGCTGGGTTTCACCCCCTGGCCTTTCACCAAACCGGTGGTGGTGCTCAGCCGCACCCTTGGCCAGCAGGATGTGCCACAGCGCCTGGAGGGCAAGGTCCGTATCAGTGCCGCGCAGCCTGTGGCACTGGTCGCGCAGTTGCGGGCCGAGGGCTGGAAGAGCGCCTATGTCGACGGCGGCAAGCTGATCCAGGCCTTTCTCCAGGCCGGCCTGATCGATGAAATGACCCTGACCCGGGTGCCGGTGCTGATCGGCACTGGCCGGCCACTGTTTGGCGCCCTGGCGCAGGACCTGCGCCTGAGCTGCATCGACTCCCGGCGCTATCCCGACGGGCTGGTCAGCACTCGTTATCGGGTCGAGCGCGAGGCCGCCCATGACTGAGCACCCCAAGCGCAGCGGCCGGCCGGCGGCGGGTCGCGAGCTGAGCCTGGAACAGGTTCTCGACGCCGGCCTGGCGCTGCTGGAGGCGTTGGGACCCCAGGGCTTCGGCGGCCGGGCCCTGGCGCGGCAACTGGGGATCACGCCGATGTCGGTGGCCTACCACGTCGGCGATCAGTACAACCTGATGCGCCTGCTGGTGGAGCGGGTGCACGCAGAGCCATTGCCCGAGCCGGCGCCGTCGTTGCTGCCGGGGCAACGGATCCAGGCGCTGTTGGGCGCGTACATGGCCCGGGTTCGTCGCCACCCGGCGCTGACCTTGTGCATCCTCGGCGATCCGCGGTTGTTCGCCGGTTCCCTGGCAGCCTTCAGCCAGCGCCTGCGCCAGGAAGTGCAGGCCTTCGACGCCGATCCGGTGCTGTTCGACCTGCTGGTGGACTACAGCCACGGCCACGCCCTGGCGCTGGCTCTGGCCGGCGAGGCCGGGGCAGGGCTGGACGGTGCATTCGAGGCGGGGTTGCGGCGCTTGCTGCGGTCCGATACCTGGCCGTCGCTCACTCCCATCTGACTCCCGCTGCCGGTGTCCAGCGACTTGACGTCATCCCTGATGAAGTACCCCGGCCAGTCCAGGTCGGTCGGCGGGCTGTCACCGGGCCTTTGCGACAGATCCGGGCGCGCTTTACATCCCTGCACCTTTGTTCACAGAAAATCACCAGAGCGCCACAGATTGCAACGCCGGCGCTGGGGATACTGCTGCCTGCTCCGCCGGAGCACTCGGGACCGACGCGACTGAAGGAAGAACCACATGCGCGCACTGCTGACCTGCTTGCTGATCTCGACCCTGGGGGCCTTGCCCCTGGCCAGTGCCGGCGCGCTTCCGGCGTTCCACAAGGTGTTCGAGGATATTGCGGCCGACCAGCCCGGTTGCGCTGCCGGGGTGATGCGCGGCGGCAAGTTGATCTGGAGCGCGGGTTATGGCGTCGGCAACCTGGCGACCGGCACGGCGATCCAGGCCGACACCTTGTTCAACCTGGCTTCGGTGTCCAAGCAGTTCACCGCTTTCGCGATCCTCCAGCTTGAGGCCCAGGGGCGCCTCAGCCTGGATGATCCGATCCGGCGTTTTTTGCCCGAGCTGCCGGCCTATGCCCAGGGCATCAAGATCGCTCATCTGCTGCACCACACTTCAGGGTTGCAGGACTACATGCTGCTGGCCGAGCTGGCGGGGATCCCCCTGACCCAGCGCTTCACCCAGCAACAGGCGCTGGACCTGCTGGCGCGCCAGGACAGCCTGATGTTTCCGCCCGGCAGCGAATACAGCTACAGCAACAGCGGTTACCTGCTGCTGTCGAGCATCGTCGAGCGGGTCAGCGGCCAGCCGCTCAAGCACTATTCGCAGGCCAACATCTTCCAGCCCCTGGGCATGCAGCACTCAAGCATCGTCGACCAGTACCCGGTGCAGCTGCCGAACCTGGCGCAGGGCTATGAGTTGGACGAGCAGGGCAAGCCCCTCGTGGCGGTGGATGCGCGCTGGGAACAGACTGGCGACGGCCAGGTGCACAGCAACGTGGCGGACCTCATGCGGTGGTTGCGCAACCTGTCCACCGGGCGGATCGGAGGCCAGGCATTGGTCAAGCAGATGCGCCAGACCGCGCCCTTCAACGACGGCGACCCGGGCTACTACGGCATGGGCCTGGCCAACCGCAGCTATCGCGGCCTGCAAGAGCTGTCCCACGGTGGCAGTTGGGCCGGTTTCAGCACCGACGTGGCCTGGTATCCCAAGCTGGATGTTGCCACCGCGGTGTTGTGCAACCTGAAGGATGGCCAGGCGTCGGAGCGCGCTCGTCAATTGCTGGATACCTTGCTGGGCTCGCCCGGCGCTCCCGCGCAAGGGGACATTCCAGCGCCGCCGCCGAGCATCAGGGCGGTGCCCAAGGCGGCCCTGGAAACCCTGGTGGCCGGCAGCTACCTGGACGCATCGGGCCGTCAATTCCAGCTGCAACGCAGCGGCGAGGGTTGGGCCCTGGAGAGCTTCCCTGATGTTCTGCCGCTGCTCCGGCACAGCGACCGGGTGCTGGCGGCAGACAACGACGGCACGCCGATCTACCTGGCGGCGGCTGGGCCAGGGCGGATCGTGGCCAACAACCCGGCTTCGAGTTATGCCCTGGCCCCGGCCTGGAAGCCCACGGACATCCGTCCCTACGTCGGTCTCTATGCCCTGAAAACCAGTCCCGGGCAGCTCAAGGTCTATGCCCGGCAAGGCAAGCTCTACGTGCGTATCGGCCCGCACACCTACCCGATGCAGCCACTGACCGCGGAGCGCTTCAGCGCCGGGGAGCTGGGGGTGCTCAGCTTTGCCGAGCAAGGAACGGTGCTGACCAGCAGCCTGGCGCGCAACCTGCGCTTGGGCAAGGTCCGGCAGGAATAGCGCCATGCCTGGCGCGGCGGGGCCCGGCAGCGCTTGCCGCTTTGGGCAACGTGGCGCAGCTGCTGGAGCTTGCGACAGGCCTCTTGTTCTTGAGTCGAGCTCGTCAGGCTGGGCATTTTGCGATGTGGCTCGGGGCTCGGAAAAAGGCAGCAGCCACCTCGGGGGGCCGGCTCAGGCCCCGGGCGCGCCTTCCTCGACTGCTATCGGGCCTGGTGCCGTACTGGTGGCCGCAGAGTGAGTGGTGCCAATGAACAGGTACATGGCCGGCACCATGAACAGGGTCAGCAGGGTGCCGATGGACAGCCCGGCGAAGATCACCAGGCCCATGTCGTGGCGGCCCGCCGCCCCGGCGCCGGACGCCCAGACCAGCGGCACCACCCCCAGGACCATGGCCGCGGTGGTCATCAGGATCGGCCGCAGGCGTACCGCCGCCGCCTCTTCGATGGCTTCGCGCTTGCTGTATCCGGCCAGTTGCAACTGGTTGGCGAACTGCACGATGAGGATGCCGTGCTTGGTGATCAGCCCCAGCAGGGTCACTAGCCCGACCTGGGTGTACACGTTGATCGAGGCAAAGCCCATGGTGATGAAGGCCAGGGCGCCGAACAGCGCCGGCGGCACCGAGAACAGGATCACCACCGGGTCGCGGTAGCTCTCGAACTGGAACGCCAGGGCCAGGTAGACGATCAGGATCGAGAACAGTAGCAAGCCGACGAAGCCTCCGGATTCCTGGATGAACTGCCGCGACTCGCCAGCGTAGTCGGTGGAATAGCCCGAGGGCGCCACCTGTTCGAGGATGCCCTTGAGCTTGGCCAGCAGCTCGCCCTGGGACAGGCCACTGACGCCGGACAGGGTGGCCGAGTTGAGTTGCTGGAAGTGGTTGATCGACTCCGGTTCCGTGGAGGTCTCGATATGCGCCACGGTGCTGGCCGGGATCATGCTTCCTGACGGGGTGCGGATGTAGTAGTCGAGGATCTGCTGCGGGTTCAGGCGGTCCACCTGCAGCACCTGCGGGATCACCCGGTAGGAGCGCCCGGCAGTGGAGAAGTAGTTCACGTAGTTGCCCCCCAGGGCCGCCGACAGCGCGGCGCCGACGTCGGCCTGGGTCATGCCCAGGGCGGCGATCTTTTCCCGGTCCACCACCAGCTTGGCCTGGGGCTTGTCGAGCTTGAGGTCGAGGTCGGAGAACCAGAACAGCTTCTGCCTGGTGGCTTCGGCGAGCACTGCCTGGGCCACTTCGTTGAGGTTGGCCACCGATTCGGTGGTGCTGATCACGAACTGCACCGGCAGGCCCTGGGCCCCTGGCAGTGACGGCAGGGGGAAGGCGGCGATGGCGGCGCCGGGCACCTGGTTCCACTTCTGCTGCAGGTCGAGGATCAACTGCGCCTGGGTGCGGCTGCGGTCTTCCCAGGACTTGAGCAGCACCCCGCCCAGCCCCTGGTTCAGCGACGGCAGTCCGGTGAGCTGGAACATCTGCAGGTATTCGGGCTCCTTGTTGGCGATCTGGAACGCCTGGTCGGCAATCCGCTCCATCTGCTGCGGCGACGCGGTGGGCGCGCCCTTGATCTGCATGAACACCAGCCCCTGGTCCTCGGTGGGCGACAGCTCGCTCTTGGCGGTCATGCCGCTGGCGGCCACCAGCAGGAACAGCAGGAAGCCGAAGGTCACCAGCACCGGCCAGCTATCCAGCCCGGCCGCCAGCACCCGATGGTAGCGTCCTCGCAGCCAGTCGAAGTAACGGTCCAGGCGCTTGGCGAAACGGCCTTCTTCCTGGCCGTCCTTGAACAGCCGCGAAGTCATCATCGGCGACAGGGTCAGGGCGATCACCGCCGACACCGTTACCGCGCCGGCCAGGGAAAAACAGAACTCCTTGAACAGCGCCCCGGTCAGGCCGCTGCGCAGGCCGATGGGCACGTAGGCGGCGATCAGCACCACGGTCATGGCGAGGATCGGGCCACCCAGTTCACGGGCCCCGAGCAACGCCGCGTCCAGCACGCCGCGGCCTTCTTCCTTGATGTGCCGGTCGACGTTCTCCACCACGATGATCGCGTCGTCGACCACCAGGCCGATAGCCAGCACCAGGGCCAGCAGGGTCAGCAGGTTGATCGAGTAGCCCAGCAGGTACATGACGAAAAAGGTGCCCACCAGCGACAGCGGGATCGCCACCAGGGGCACGATCACCGCGCGGAACGAGCCGAGGAACAGGTAGATCACCACCGAGACGATGATCATGGCTTCCACCAGGGTCTTCACCACCTCGTAGATCGAGGTGTTGATGAAGGCCGTGGAGTCGTAGACGATCTCGCCGCGCACCCCGGCGGGCAGTTGCGATTGCAGGTCGGGAAAGGCTTTGCGCACGTTCTCGGCGACATTGAGGATGTTGGCGGTCGGCGCCGCCTTGATGCCGATGAACACCGAGCGCTTGCCGGAGAAGGCCACGCTGCTGTTGTAGCTCTCGGCGCCCAGGGTGACGTTGCCCAGGTCCTCCAGGTGCACCAGGGCGTCGCCGTTGTGCTTGACCACCAGGCGCTTGAATTCGTCCACCGTGTGCAGGTCGGTGCCGGCGGTGAGGTCCACGGTGATCATCTGGCCCTTGGTCGAGCCCACGGCGGACAGGTAGTTGTTGTTGGCCAGGGCGCTGGCCACGTCCTGGGCGGTGACGTTGTGGGCCGCCAGCTTGTCGGGATCGAGCCAGGCGCGCAGGGCGAACTGGCGGCCGCCGAGAATCTCCGCGGTCTGCACGCCTTCCAGGGAGTCGAGCTTGGGCTTGACCACCCGCACCAGGTAATCGGTGATGTTGTTGGTGGCCAGGGTGTCGCTGTAGAAGCCCAGGTACATGGCGTCGGTGGTCTGGCCGACGGCCACCGTCAGCACCGGTTCCTGGGCCTGGGCCGGCAGCTGGTTCTTCACCGAGTTGACCTGGGTGTTGATCTCGGTCAGCGCCTTGCTCGAGTCATAGTTCAGGCGCAGGGTCGCGGTGATGGTGGACAGCCCGGTGATGCTGGAGGAGGACAGGTAGTCGATGCCCTGGGCTTGGGCGATGGCCGCTTCCAGGGGCTGGGTGATGAAGCCGGCCACCGTCGCCGCATCCGCGCCGTAGTAGTAGGTGCTGATGGTCACCACGGTGTTTTCCGTGCGCGGCCACTGGTTGACCGGCAGCTCGAAGATCGAGCGCAGGCCCAGGATCAGGATGAACAGCGAAACCACCACGGCCCAGACCGGGCGCTTGATGAAGGTGTCGGTGAAATTCATGGCCGGGCCCTAGTGTTCTTGTGGCGTCGGGGAGGGATCGTTCAAGGGCGCGTCGCGGTCGACGATCTTCACCGGCGAACCGTTCTTGAGCTTCATCTGGCCGCTGGTGATCACCAGGTCGCCTTCCTTGACGCCGGACAGCACCGCCACCTGGTCGCCCCGGGTCGGGCCGGTTTCGATAAAGGTCTGCTGCGCGGTGAACAGCGCCTCGCCTTGCTCGTTGTTCTTCTGGGTGGCGACGAACACCGTGGTGCCATAAGGGTTGTAGGTGACCGAGGTCTGCGGCAGGGTCAGGTAGCGCTGGGTGCCGCCGGAGGCGACCACGGCCCGGGCGAACATGCCCGGCACCAGGCTGCGCTTGGGGTTGTCGATGGTGGCTTCCACCGTGACGTTGCGGGTATTGGGGTCGAACTGGGTGTCGATGGAGCTGACCCGACCGCTGAAGCGCTGCTTGGGCAGGCCGTCGGCGCTGACCGTGACGCTCTGGCCCAGGGCGATCTGCTGCACCTGGGTCTGGGGCACGTTGAAGTCGATGTAGATGGGGTCGAAGGTCTGCAGGTTGGCGATCTTGTCTCCGGGATTGAGGTACTGCCCGAGGTTGATCCCGGTGATGCCGATACGGCCGGCGAAGGGCGCGCGGATGCTCTTTTTCGCCACCAGCGCGCGCTGCTGCTCGGCGGCCGCGAGCTTGGCCTTGAGGTCCGCCTCGTCGGCTTCGACCTGGGCCTGGGACACCGCGCTCACCGCCAACTGCGCCCTGTCACGCTTGAGCACCGTGCCGGCCAGGTTGGCGGTGGCCTCCAGCGCGCGCAACTGGGCGATGTCGGCGTCGGCGTTCAATTGCACCAGCAGGTCGCCCGCCGCCACTTCCTGGCCGGGCTTGAAGCCGATGCTGCGCACGATGCCGCCGACCTCGGTGGTGACATCCACCCCGCGCACGGTCTTCATCGAGCCGACGGCCGAGAGGCTCGGTTGCCAGTCTTCGTATTGCGCCTTGAGCGCGGTCACCACGGCGGGTGGCAGAGGCACCTTGGCCTGGGCGATCAGCTTGGAAATCTGCGCGAACTTGACCCCGCCGATCACCGCGACAATCAGCAGCACCACACCCAGCATGATCAGCATGGGCCGCAGCAGGCGGCGCTTGCGCGGCGCCTGTGGAGCCGCGGCGGGGTGCGCGGTGGCGGAGCTGGAATTGACGTCGGCCATGGCGGATCTCACTTAGGGCAAGGGTGCAGGTCGGGTGGTGGCGGCCGGCGCGGGCGCCAAGGTGCGGATACCGGTCGCTGCGGACCCGACTTGAGCGTGCTCGCGGTCGTGCGCAGGGGCCGGCGGATACATCTCCTTGAGCGACGGCCAGCCGAAACGGTCGGGACTGCCGAGGCTGGAAGGATCGACATCGTGGCGTTGCCACCAGCCGCCACCCAGGGCCTGGAACAGTGCGGTGGTGTCGCTGTAGCGGGCGGCCTGGGCCCGGACCCGGCCGACAATGGCGTTCTGGTAGGCCTGCTGGGCGGTGAGCAGGTTCAGGTAGCCCACCGCGCCCAGGCGGTACTGGGCCTGGGCCAGGTCCAGGCTCTGGCGCGCGGCGCTCTCGGCGGCCACTTGCTGCTTGAGGGCCTCGGCGTCGGCTTCGAGGGCGCGCAGGGCGTTGGCCACATCCTCGAAGGCGGCGATCACCGTGCTGCGATAGCGCGCGGCGGCCTCATCGTAGGCGGCCACCGCGGCGCGCTTGCGATGCTCCAGGGCCCCGGCGTCGAAGATCGGCTGGGTGATCGAACCGGCCAGGCTCCAGACCCCGGTGCCCGAGGAAAACAGCCGGGTGCCGGCCAGCGCCGTGGAGCCCAGGGAGCCGGTGATGCTGAACTGCGGCAACTGATTGGCGATGGCCACGCCGATACTGGCGCTGGCCTGATGCAACTGGGCCTCGGCTGCGCGCACGTCGGGTCGTTGTTCGACCAGGGCCGAGGGCAGGCTCAGGGGCAGTTCCTCGGGCAGGTGCAGGGACGCCAGCTGGAACTGCTCGCCGCGGTCCTGGCTGGGCAGGCGGCCCAGGTAGGCCTGCAACTGGTTGCGGGTTTGCGCCAGTTGCTTCTGCAAGGGCGGCAGGGTGGCGCGGGTCTGGGCCAGCGTCGCTTCCTGGGTCAGCAGGTCACTGTCGCCGATGGCCCCGAGCCGGCGTTGCGCCCGCAGCAGTTCGAGCTGATCGCTCTGAAGGCCGATCACGCTTTCGGTGGCGGCGATCTGGTCGCGGATCGAAGCCAGGCTGATGGCGCTGTTCACCAGGTTGGCGCTCAGGGTCAGGTAGGCGGCTTCAAGCTGGTAGCGCTGGTAGTCCACCTGGGCGCCGCTGGCCTCGATCTGCCGACGGTTGCCGCCGAACACGTCGGGGGCATAGGACACAGTCAACGACGCCGAGTTGAGGGTAAAGATCTGCCCTGACGAGCCACCGGCCGCCGCCGCGCCGCTGGTGCCCAGGGCGCTGGCGGCGGAGGCTTTTTCCCGGGTTTTCGACAGCGAGGCGCCAAGGGACGGAAACAGCGAAGCCTGCTCGGCATACAGCAACTCATTGGCCTGGCGCAGGGCGGCCTGGGCGGCGTCGATATCGGGGTTGGCCCGCAGTGCTTCCTCCACCAGGGTGTTGAGCTCGGGTGAGCGGAACAGCGTCCACCATTGCCCGGGGATGTCCATGCCGGCCACCCAGCGCTGCGCCGTGCCAGCGTTGGCGATCTGCGCCGAGGCCGTGCTGGCGGGCAGGGGCGTGGCGCTGTAGCCGGCGTCTGCGGCGAGTTCGGGGCGAGTGAAGTCCGGCCCGACCGCGCAGCCGGCCAGCCAGGCGCTGCAGATCAGGCTCAAGGGCGGCAGGGCGAAGGCGAACAGGGCAGGGTGTCGGGTGGGTTTTCGACCGGCGCGGCCGTTGCTCGGTGGCCGGCCGCCGGGGGATGGGGGCGGCAGCTGTCGCTCTTTCATAATCACTCGAATGGATCGATCGGTGAGTGGTTTCAACGGCCATCTGGCTGCCGGGCCAAGCGCAGGACAGGCACCCCCCTCAAGCAGCGCGCTGCGCGAGGTGTCATGAACGTTAATGGATGAGTGGACTAACCGCCAATAGAGGAAATCTTGTGCGGTGCGGCGATCGGTGGCCTGGAGCTATCTCCACCGATGCCCGGTGTCCATCGCCCCGCGCCTGCTCGACGGCGCTGACCCCTACCAGTGATCGAACAGTTGCTTGACCTGTAGCGCCTCCTTGCAGCGCAGCAGCGCCAGGCGAAAGCGCGGGTTGGAAAACAGCCGCGCCGTGTCCGCCAGCAAGTCCAGGTGCTGCTGATCGGCGGGGGCGGGCACCAGCAGCACGAGAATATCGCTCACCGGCTGGTGGTCGGGGGCGGCAAAGGCCATGGGGCTCTGCGGCCGCAGGTACAGGGCGTGGATGGCGTCCAGTTCCGCCAACCGGGCATGGGGCAGCGCCACGCCATCGCCGATCGCGGTACTGGCGGCCAGCTCCCGGCGCCACAGACTGGCCGTGACCCCATCGCCGGGCAACTGTCGTGTTTCCTGAAGATGACGGCCCACCTGCTCGAACAAGCGCTGTTTGTTCGAGACGTTGACGGCCAGGAGAATGTCTTCGACCTGCAGGTAGCGGGCAAGCTTGCTCATGCTGTTCTCCGGGAGTTTCAGGCTTGGCGTGAGCGTTATTGAAGCGCATTTGCCGGGCACGACGGGGGCGGCCCCAGCATTCTTTACGAACTTTTTAGGTCGGCGCCGGGCCCTGAAGTGGTCGCCTTTCAGGCCTGGGCCTGGCGCCGCCGTCGGTGCGCTTCGCGGATTTCCAGCGGGCTGCTGGAAACCAGAGTCTTGAGCAGGCCTGGCGGAGCATCGACACGGATCAGGATCGACGACGAAACCTGTACCGGCATGTGGATGGCCGTTGACTGGAGCAAGGGGGACCCGCTGCCGAACGTGCGGCAGCGGGTACCAGGCGGCTACTCCAGCTTCAGGGCCAGCCCTTGCGCCTGGGGCAGGGGATTGCGCATCAGCCGCCCGACCACCAGGGCGCCGAGCAGGGCCAGCAGGCCCGCTACCGCGAGCACCAGCCCGAAGCCGCCGACAAACGCCTGCTGCGCCAGGGGCTCAACCAGGGCCCGGGCTTGTGGTGGCAGGCCGGCCAGGGCGCCGGGCATGTCCCCGGCCACCACGCGGGAGGCAATGTCCGGCGCGTACAGCGTCCAGTTGCCGGGCAGTTGCCGCAGGCTGCCTTGCAACAGTTGCTGGGTATGGCTGGCCAGCAGCGCACCGAACACGCCGATGGCCAGCATGATGGCGCTGAAGCGCATGGTGGTGCTCATGCCCGAGGCCATGCCGGTGCGCTCCCGGGGCACGCAAGCCATGATGTTTTTCTGCGTGTCGCCGTTGAGCAGGCCGGCCCCGGCGCCGGTCACGGCAATCGCCAGGGCGAAGCTCAGGTAGCCGCCGCTGTGCACCGCCCAGGCGCTGAGCAGGTTGCCGCCGCCGACCAGGGTCAGCCCGGCGGCCATCAGGGTTGCCGGAGCATAACGTCCTGCCAGGCGCGCGCCGATCCGTGGGCAGATGAGCATGGTCAGGGCGAAGGGCAGCATGCCCAGGCCCGAGGCAATGGCCGAGAAGCCCAGGCCGTTCTGCAGGTAGAAGGGCAGCAGGGTCATCATCACCTGGGCGCAGCCGGCGTAGGCGAACATGCCCAGCAGGGCGCCGATGAAACGCGGATGACGGAACAGCTGCAGATCCACCATGGGCCGGCGTTGCAGGCGTTCGATCAGCACGAACAGGCCCAGCAGGGCCAGACCTGCCAGCAGCCGGGTGGTGGTGGCCGGGTGGCCCCAGCCGATGCGATTGGCTTCGATCAGGCCCCAGATCAGGCACAGCAGGCTGGCGCTGAAGGCCAGGCTGCCCCAGGGATCGAGGCGCGCGGCCTGGGTATCCCGGGATTCGGGCACATTGCGCAGCACGCTCCACAACAGCAGGGCGCCCACCGGCAGGTTGAAGTAGAAGATCCAGCGCCAGCCGCAGTATTCGGTGATCAGCCCGCCGACCGTGGGCGCGGCGGTCATCGCCATGCCCATGCAAGCGCCCCAGAAGGCCCAGGCCCTGGCCCGCTCCACCTCGTCATGGAAGGTGTGGCCGATGGAAGCCAGGGCCGAGGTCAGCAGCAGCGCCGCGCCCACGCCCTTGAAGGCCCGGGCGATGTCCAGCAGCAGCGCATTGGGGGCGGCGCCGCAGCCGAGGGAGGCGAGGATGAACAGGCCGAGGCCGCAGAGCAGGGTCTTTCGGCGCCCGAAGCGGTCGGCCAGGCTGCCCGCCGGCAGCAGCAAGGCGGCAAAGGCCAGCATGTAGGCACTGACCACCCACTCGATATCGGCGAAGTTGGCCCCCAGGTCGCGGGCGATGCTCGGCAGGGCGACGGCGACGATGTTGGTGTCGAGGACGATCAGCGAGCAGACCCCGGAGGCGGTCAGCAGGGTTGCCCGCGGGTTGACGGGGCGGCTCATGGCGCAGTCCGCCGGTTGCGCAGGCTGTGGGGAGTGTCCGGGGTATGGATTGCTTCGTAGGCAATGCCGAATCGAGTGTGCCCGGCCCCGGCGTTGTGCAGGCCGCAACAGACGATCATTGCCGGAAACAGCGGTTTGACGGACATGGCAGAGGCTCTCTACTGTGAAGGTCCCCCCAGCTTATCCCGGGCTTTGCGGGCTTTTGTTAGCCGCCAAGCGCCAGTTCATTACCTTTGAGCTAATGCCGTTTATGGAAATTCGTCACTTTCGCTACTTCCTCGCCGTGGCCCGGCAACGCAATTTCACCCGTGCCGCCGAGCAGTTGGGGATCGCCCCGCCGACCTTGAGCCGGCAAATCCAGGACATGGAAAAAGCCCTCGGCACCCGCCTGTTCGTGCGTCAGCAGCGCGAGGTCAGCCTCACCGAAGCCGGTGCCACCTTGCTCATGGAGGCCGAAGCCACGGTGCGCCAGTTCGAGTTCGCCCAGCGCAATGCCCAGCGCGCGGGACGGGGCGAGATCGGTCATATCGAACTGGGTTATGTGGCGTCGGCGGTGTACGGCGGGTTGCTGCAGAAGCAGGTGCAGGGTTTCAGCCGCGATTGTCCGGACGTCAGCCTGAATGTGCGGGAGTGTCCGATGGCGACCCTGCCGGCGCGGGTCGCCGACGGGCGCCTGGATGTCGGCTACATCCGCTCGCCCATGACCCTGCCCGAGGGCGTCGAGGCCATTGCCCTGGACGCTGAAGGCTTCGTCCTGGCGCTGTCCGCCGAGTCCTGGCTGTGCCGCCTGCCGCAGATCGCCTCCGAGCACCTGCTCAATGAAACCTTCATCCTTCCGGAACAGATCAGCGGCACCTTGCAGGTCGCGGCCCAGGGGGCCTATGCCCCGAAACTGGGCGCCCAGCCCGGTGGCCTGGTGGCGGTATTGGCCCTGGTGTCCCTGGGGCAGGGCGTGGCGGTGGTACCCGAATCGGTGGTGGGCCATGTCAGCCTGCCCAACGTTGTGTACCGGCCCATCGGCGGCAGTTCGGCAAGCTCCTGGCTGTCGTTGATTCACCGGCGTTTCGAACAGGCGCCGGCAGTGGTGCGCTACATCGAGCAGGTGCGTCGCGAGTACCGGCGCAAGGCTTGATAGCGCGTGTTCAAGGGCGCGCCCGGCGCGCATAATCCCCGGGCCGTTTCCTACCCTTCAGGAGTTATGCCGTTGATGCTTGATCACCTGGATCATCTGGTACTGACCACCGTCGATCCCGTGGCTGCCGAGGACTTCTATGTGCGGGTGCTGGGGATGAGCCTGGAAACCTTTGCCGGAGGGCGCAAGGCCTTCAAGTACGGCAATCAGAAGATCAACCTGCACGTGCGCGGTCAGGAGTTCGAGCCCAAGGCCCATTTGCCGGTGCCGGGGGCGCTGGACCTGTGCTTTATCGCCAGCGTGCCCCTGGAACAGGTGATTGCTCACCTGCAGCGGGTCAACTGGCCGATCATCGAAGGGCCAGTGCCGCGCACCGGTGCCACGGGGCCGATCCGCTCGGTGTACCTGCGGGATCCGGACTTGAACCTGATCGAGATTTCCGAGCTGCTCTAGCTCCGGCCAGGGGGATGCCGGATAAAGTTTTGTAATGATTTCCCACTGGGGAGTCGGCCCGTCCTGCCTGTAATCTCCAAGTCCGTTTTTTCACTCAGGACTTGCATGAACACGCTCTCGGAGCCCCCCAGTCGGCGCTCTTTCCTTGTTTCGCCCCATGACCTATCGCGCCATTCGCTCGCACTGAGGCCTTGCTCTTCAGGCAGCCATTCTCCCGGCCGCACTTTTCTGGCATTTGCCACATCCTTTTCTGACCAGCCCGCTCCCAAGATCTCGCAGTTCCTGCGTCTTGGCGCTCGCTCGCGTCTGGCCGTTTGAATTTTCCGGAGAACTTGAGTCGTTATGGAATGGATTGCAGACCCCACGGCCTGGCTTGGCCTGTTGACCCTGATCGTCCTGGAGCTGGTACTGGGCATCGACAACCTGGTGTTCATCGCCATCCTCGCGGACAAGCTGCCGCCGGAGCAGCGTGACCGCGCGCGGCTGATCGGCCTGTCCCTGGCATTGCTGATGCGCCTGGGCCTGCTGGCCAGCATCTCGTGGATGGTGACCCTGACCCAGCCGCTGTTCGAGGTGTTCGGGCACAGCTTCTCCGGCCGTGACCTGATCATGCTGTTCGGCGGTGTGTTCCTGTTGTTCAAGGCCACCATGGAGTTGCACGAACGCCTGGAGGGCCATGTCAGCCAGCGCGCGGGCAGCACCACTTACGCCCTGTTCTGGCCGATCGTGGCGCAGATCGTGGTGCTCGATGCAGTGTTCTCCCTGGACGCGGTGATCACTGCGGTGGGCATGGTCGAGCACCTGGCGGTGATGATGATCGCGGTGGTGGTGTCCATCGCTGTGATGATCGTTGCCAGCAAGCCGCTGACCCGCTTCGTCAACGCTCACCCGACGGTGATCATGCTGTGCCTGGGCTTCTTGATGATGATCGGCTTCAGCCTGACCGCCGAGGGCCTGGGCTTCCATATTCCCAAGGGCTACCTGTACGCGGCCATCGGCTTCTCGATCCTGATCGAGGTGTTCAACCAGGTCGCCCGGGCTCGGCGCAAGAAATCCATGCAGGGCCTGCGTCCGATGCGTGAGCGCACGGCCTATGCGGTGATGCGCCTGCTGGGCGGACGCAAGCTGGCGGCGGAAGAGGTGGGCGAGGAGATTGCCGATCTGCTGGAAGATGGCGAGGCGCCCAGCCGCGAGCTGTTCGACCGCCGCGAGCGGGTGATGATCAGCGGCGTCCTGCAACTGGCGGAGCGGCCGATCCGCAGCCTGATGACGGTGCGTGCCGAAGTCGACTGCATTGACCTGACCGACAGCCCGGAAAGCATTCGGACCAAGCTGATGCACTCGTCCTACTCGCGCCTGCCGCTGATTCGCGATGGCGCGGTGGATGAACCCCTGGGCTTTGTGCACAAGAAGGAGCTGCTCAAGGAATACCTGGCGGGCAACCAGCCGAACCTTGAGCACCTGGCGCGCAAGACCATCAACCTGCTGGAGAGCTTTTCGATCCTCAACGCGCTGGAGCAGATGCGCAAGGCGTCGACCCATATCGCCTTCGTGATCAACGAATTCGGCGACTTCATGGGCATTCTGACCATGACCGACATTCTCGAATCCATCGCTGGCGAGCTGCCGGACGCCAGTGAGATCGAGGGGCCGGACGTGGTGGAGCAAGAGGGCGGCTTTCTGGTCAACGGTGCGCTGAACCTGCCGCAGGTGCGTCAGCGCACCGGCTTTGGCGCCGAGCCCACCGAGGACTACCAGACCCTGGCCGGCCTGGTGATGAGCCTGCTGGACCGCTTGCCGATCAAGGGCGACCGAGTGGAGTGGGGCGGTTGGACGCTTCAGGTCAAGGCCGTGGAAGAGCGCCGGGTGACCCAGGTGCTGCTGGCGCGGCAGGCCGTGGACTGAGCGATTGGCGAGGGCGCGAGCCCTGGCCGCGCCTCTGCCCCTGATGGGATGTCGGCGGCGATCTGCTTATGCATATCGTCGCCGCTGGCGTTTGCTCAGGCGTCGTTGACCTGTTTGAGCGGGTCGTTCTCTGGTTATGCGGGCAAGGCGCATGCCTTGTTGGGCCGGGCCTGGGCCTTGAGCCAGTTGTCCAGGCGGCGGGCACGTTTCTCGCAGCAAGTTGGCTTGGGCGTAGGCGGTCGCAGCACAGGAAACTTTGTCGCCGGTGGTGCCGGGCGATATGCTCCGGCGTCCCTTGGACGAGGCCGCAGGTTTGTGCTCCCGGGGCCGAGGCCCTTTTTCATGGAGTGAACCGTGCACGCCCGCTTCTCGACCGACCTTACCCATGCCGTTCTGGCGGCGCTGATGCTGACCGGCCTGCTGGCGCTGGCCGCCTGCCAGACCGCCGCCCCAGAGACGCCGGAGCAACAGCAGCAACGCCGCTACCAGCGCTTTGTCGACGAATTCCGTCAGGTGCTGGAACAGGGCGTGCGCAGCGCCGATCTCGATGGCTGGTCTGGCGGCGTGTCGCTGCGAGCGGTGATCGATCCGCTGAATCGGATGGTGGCCTGCAGCACCGAGGCACTCCCCGAATACCCGTTGCCGCGTTATCCGGATAATCGCCTGCTGGCCGCGGCGGTGGAGCGGATCTGTTGGGATTCGGTGTTCCCCAGGGCCGAACCGCAGATGTTCTCAGGTCGGCCCGCAGCCAATCTTGAGGTGGTGTTGCCGGTGGTGGTCACTCCTCCTGGTCGCTTGCCCGTGGAGGAACAGAAGATTCGCGAGACGGTGCGCGAATACAAGGCGCAAGAGCAGTATTTCTGGCGGCAACTGTTCGCCGCAGAGACCTTCGACAGCCTGGGCAGCGCCCGGATCGAGGGCCACGCCAACGCTCAGGGACAGGTGCAAGCTTGTCAGGTGCGACTGTCCGCCATTGCCGCCAGAGCCTGCGACTTCAAGCCGGACCCTGAACGGGTGCAGCGTCTGCAAGAGCGTTGCACGGCCCTGGATATCCGGCAGATGCCGGGTTTTTTCGCCTCGGAGACAGTGGGCGATCGATTCCTCGTCGAGCTGCAATACAGCCCCTGGAGGGGTGGGCCGAAGCGGCCTTGAGCAAGGCAAGCGCCTTGGCCCGCCGGCCGCCTATGGGCAGCCGATTCATTGCGACGCGCGGTGTTGCGCAGCGTGCATCGCGAGATAGGCGGTCAGGTTGGCGTCGTTGATGCCCAGGGTGGCGAGAATCTGCGCCATGAAGCTCACCGGGGCGCTGCCCGAGGCAGTGATCACGCGCTGGTCCGCCACGGCGTGGGGCACATCCTGATAGAACGCGGCGCCGCCATAGTTCACCGCCAACAGATTGGCCGCCGAGTTGGAGGTGTGTTTCAGCGCATCCAGTACCCCGGCGCGGGCCAGCTCGCGGGTGCCGTCACAGATCGCGGCGATCACGATGTGGCGTGCCTGGGCGGCGCGCAGCAGGTCGCCGATGTCCGGTGCATTGGCGCTTTGCCAAATGGTGCCGCCGCAGACCATCAACAGGTCGACTTCATCCAGATGAATGTCTTCCAGCGCCAGGTCCGGGGTCACCCGCAGGCCGCCCATAGAGGTCACGACGGCGCCCTTGGGGGTGGCGTAGCGGCAGTCGAAACCGTAGAAACCACGGCCGGTGGCGTTGATCAGGGCGGTTTCCCAGTCGGCGAAGTTGTCACTGAGCAGGGTGATGGCACGGGTCATGGAGCTTCCTTCCTTGGACTTAGCTGCGGGTGGGGAGCGACAGGGTAACCTGATTTCCGGCGGGTGGCTGGAGAAGCTCCTACGGCACCGCAGCCAATCGCGAGCTTGGAGCGGCGGCGGTCGTGTCGTTGGCTTTTAACGTGGATGTTGCCTTAGGATCCGGCCTCTTGAGGTCATTGAACGCAGAACAGGACGGTTCGTGAGTGAACCCATCAAAGGAACTGAACATGTACAACTGTCTGAACGGAACCCCGGCGCGGTGCGGGTTCCTGCTCGGCCTGCTTCTGGCACTGTCCGCTTGCCAGTCGGACTTGCCTGGCACCCCGCTGTCCCAGGAAGAGCAGCAACGACAACTGGAGACGCAGTTCTACGCCAACTCTGTGCAGCAGGTGCTGTACCGCGAAAGCCTCAGGGCCAACGCCGAGCAACTGATGGGCAGCGTGGAACTGGTCATGCAGTTCAATCGGCAGAATCAGGTCATCGGTTGTGCAGCGCAGAGCAGCCCCTTGCCTGACGCCAGGGCCTATCCCTACAACCCGAAACTTGGCGAGATGCTCAAGGGCGTCTGCTGGAACACGGTGTTCCCTTTGGCGCCCGCCGCCGCCTTTGAGCCTGATGGCCTGCTGGAGGTCAAAGGGACATTGATGTTCCCTCGCTTGACCCTGGAGCCCGAGCAGTTGAAGGAGTTTGCCTTCAATGCCGCTCAATACGCCCAAGGCCATTTCTTCTGGATGCACACGCTGGCCCGTTTGCCGGTGGACAGCGTCGGGGTCGCCAGTTTTGAGGTCAAGGCCGACCCCCAGGGCCGGGTCCAGGAGTGCTGGGTGAACCTGCGGGCGGTGCGCTACCGACCCGAGTCATTCAAGCCCGACAATCAATTGCGCAATCGCGTCACCCAGCTGTGTGAGCAGTTGGACCTGCGGCAGATGCCGGGTTTTGCGGTCGATCAGGGCAAGGTGCAGCCGATCCATGCCAGCGTGTTTTACACGCCGTGGAAAGGCGGGCCGAACAAGGCCGCGCAGCTACCGCAGGCAAGCGGCACCGAAGGTTGAGCCTGGTTACTGCGCCTCGCTGAGCTGCTTTCGCTAAAGCTTTGGCTCTTGGTTCGTTCAGTGAATGAGCCGGCTTTTTTCTGGGGCAAGGGGCATCGCCCCTGTGCCTCGTCATTGATCAATGAGTCACCCCTTCATGCCACTAGCATTCTTGCGCACCACGACCCTGGCCTTGCTGATTCCGATCTTGCTGACCCTGAGCGCCTGCCAGAGCCAGACCCCGGAGCAGATCGCCGCCCAGGCCCTGGAAACCCGGAAAAGCCTGGAGTTTTCTGCCGCCATCAGCGAAGTGCTGAGGCGCGACATCATGGCCGCCAACCCCCAGGGCCTGACTGGCGCGGTGGAGTTGCGGATCAAGCTCAATCGGCAGAACGAAGTGTTGGACTGCACGGTGCGACCGGGCCGCGGCGCAGATACCTCACAGGCGCTGGCCACCCCGACTCTGTTGCGGCTGGCCCGCCAGGTGTGCTGGAACACCTTGTTTCCTGCTGCCGCGCCCGAGGCCTTTGGCGATGAGGACGGCATCAAGGCGATTGCCGACCTGGAGTTTCCGCGCTTCAGCCAACTGTCCCGCCGTGAGCAGCAAGCCTATCGGCTGAGGTCCAGCCGCTACCAGCAAAGCCGTTTTTTCTGGGAGCAGGCAGTTGCCGGGCCGGGCATCGACAGCATCGGCGTGGCGCGCTTTCAATACAGCGCCAATGCCCAGGGGCGGGTCGAGGAATGCCTGGTGAACCTGGAACGCAGCGCGCTCCGGCCAGCAGCGTTCAAGGCTGATATCGCCTTGCGCCAACGCTTGACCCAGCGCTGCCTGCAGCTGGATCTGCGACAGATGCCGGACTTTCTCAGCCAGCCCGGCGGCCAGAGTCGCGGTGAGGTGCTGGTGGAGTACATGCCGTGGCGTGGCGGCCCGGCACCGCACTGACGCCACGCCGCGCGGTAGGAGTCGGCTTGCCGGCGAAGGCGCCTTCCCGGGCGCCTGGGCAAATAAATTCCCCCGGTCTATTTACATCCACTGCGTCATTCCCCCATCATCCGCGCCGTCTAAGTTTCGCTGCTGACCAGACAATTCCAGCCACCAACCGGGTGGTTGTTTTGTTGCGTCCAAGAAAAGCAGTTGAAAATGACCAAGACTCCTCTGAAAAGAATTCAGCACAAGCTCGCCCGTTCCGGGGTGGCCATCGAACGCCTGAATTCCAATTCCCTCTCCATCTCTTCGATCAACGACGCCGGGCTCAAGGTGGATCTGCTGCTGCCCGAAAGCTTTGCCATTGAAGAAAAAGCCGTCCTGCAACTGATGGATTTCGCCAAGGTGGCTCACCCCCATGGCGGCGAAGTGAAGTGCGCCTGCGCCACGCCGGACTTCCACACCGGCAGCCCGATTCCGGTGGGCAGCGTGATTGTCACCAGCCACGACCTGGTGGTGCCGCAAGCCATCGGCACCGACATCAATTGCGGTATGCGCCTGCACAAGCTGGGGCTGAACTACGAGCAGTTCATGGCGCAGAAAGCCAAGTGGACCGCCCTGGTGCGCGGCGATCTGCTGGAAGGTACGCGCAACATTCCTACCAGCCCGATGGCCATGACCGCGCTGTTTCAGGCCGGGCTCGGAGACTTCTGGGCCCAGGTGCAGCAGCAGGCCCCGATCGGCTTGTTTGCCGGGGCGGACTTCGCCCAGCTGCAACGTGAGCTGTCGGGACTGCATGAGTCGTCGTTCGCCCGCGGCAGCGCCGACTACGCGCCGGAAGCCTTGCAGGATCTGTCGCGCAAGATCCTCCGTGACCCGGGCCTGGGCTCCCTGGGTGGCGGCAATCACTTTGTCGAGATCCAGGTGGTCACCGAACTGGTGGATCGCCAGGCTTGTTTCGCCCAGGGCCTGTCGGTAGGGCAGGTGGTGATGATGATTCACACCGGCTCCCGCGATGTGGGCTTCTATGTCGGGCGGCGCTGGATGGACAAGGCCAAGGCCCTGTGGCCGGCGGGGATCAAGCATCCTGATTCGAAGATCTTCGCCCTGTTTGGCGAGATGGCCGACGAGTACCTGCTGGCCATGCACAGCGCTGCCCACTACGCCGATGCCAACCGCGCGCTGATCGCGGAAATGGTCCGCCAGCGCACCCGGCAGGTGTTCGGCGCGGGCATCGAAGCGCCGCTGATTGTCGATGTGCCGCACAACATCGTGCTGCGCGAAGAAGGCGGCAACGTGCATCGCAAGGGCGCGACACCGGCTTACGCCGGGCAGCCGTTGCTGATTCCGGGGAGCATGGGGCATGACTCCTACCTGCTCACCGGCCTGGGCAATGAGCGCTGGCTGCGTTCGGCCAGCCACGGTGCCGGGCGCTCGATGTCGCGCAGCGAGATTGTGTTCAAGGCCAAGCAGGACAAGGCGTTCCTCGGCTTGCAGGGCGTGGAGTGCATCACCACCAAGGAGGAACGGATGATCGAGGAAGCACCGGGGGCCTACAAGGAAATCGGCCAGGTGATCCAGTCCCAGGTGGAAGAGGGCACGGTGTCGGTGATGGCGCGGTTTTCGCCGATCCTGACCTTCAAGGCGTAAGAGTGCTGGGCTGGGGGGGATGGCTTTCGGGTTTGCCGTGCAACTGTGCGCTCGATACATTGTCGCCCCCCGGCCTGTTCGCTCCGAGCGGCGCCGTCGCAGTTATCTGCGGTCGCAAAAGCCCAGGGTGCGCTAGCCGCTAGGGTGTTTGCCTGTTTGTGATCAACCTCGGGTGCTTAAGCATGAATCAAGATGAAAACCTGAAGCACGATGCGCTAGCGCCATTGACCGCTGCCAGCGAGTTTGTCGTCGACAAGCAACCCCTTGCCGAACTGCTTGCCGTGCTTGCCCAGTGTGGGGAGGTGGTGTCCTGCTTCTTCAAGCCCGATCCCGCCATCAAGGTGCTGGGTGAGAGGCAGCGACTGGCCGAGTTTCTCGCGCGTTTCAGCGGCCTCGCCAGCTCGACGGCCATCGGGCGGGTCGAGCCTGAGTTCGGGCCTTTTTCCATGTTGAATCGATATGAGTTCGAGGGCTCGTTGCTGGCGGTGGTGCTGCGGGGTGGATGCCACGGGAGCGCTGCCGGATTGCCTCTGGTCAAGGCCCGGGCCTTGGTGGCCGAGGCGCTGGAGGCGGTGTTTCCGGCGCCGTTTTCCGAGCTGGTGGTGTATCGGTTCGATAGCCCTGATTGGTGTGAGTTGACCAGAGGGGCAACGATTTCTTCTGCCTATGTGGTGTGTCAGGGGGCGCGGAATCTGTGGTGGGTGCTGTGTGTTGCTGATGTTGACTGATGGCTTTTGGGCTTGAGGTTGGCTGTGTGGGAGGAGTTCACCCACATGTGTGACGCCAACTGTGCGGCTCGCTGTTGTAGGAGCTGGCTTGCCAGCGAAGGCTGCCTTGAGGGCGCCGGAGTATCTGGCGTAGTAGGTGCTTGTTGCTGCGGTAATCCCTAGTCCTCTGCTATGGCCACAACCTTTGTGGCGAGGGAGCTTGCTCCCGCACGAGCGCGCAGCGGTCGTAATCCCTGATATCGCGGATTTTGGGGTATATCCGTTGCTGCTGTAGGTTTCGTCCTTACGATGAGGGGCGCGTACATATCCGTTGCTGCGGGTGCCGCTGCTGACGGTTTCGCTTTTACAGCGAGGGACTGTGTACATATCCATTGCTGTGATTGCGGCCATCGTGGTTGACGGGGCCTTGAAGATCAAAAGCCAAAGCCAAAGCAAAGCAAATCAGATCTAAGCAGGGCAGAGCAGGAGCCTTGGCGGTGCCTTGGGGTAGGGCTCTGGCAGTTGCAGCGCGTGTTGTTTCGCTAGCCGCGATACATCACGGTTTTCGCCGATTCTGACCGTCAAGGCGTAGGCGTTGGCCGAATGCTTTACGGGCTATCCGTTTCGGGCTATGCCGCCTCCACTGATACCGCAAGACGTTTACCTAGGGCTGCCAGGGCATTTTCCAGCTGCTCCATTTTGGAGCTGTGTAGAAAGTCTACCAGGCGATCTCCCTGGGCCTGGTGGATTCCGAGCAGTCGGCATAGATCGGCTTTGCGCATGTCCCGCTCCATCATCGTGTTCCACAGCGCTATCTTGGCCACGGTCACCATTGGCAAATGAATGACCTGTTCCCCTGGTAGCGGCGCGGAGGCCGGGGGAATGGCGCGGCGCTGGTCGACGTAAAGGGACAGAGTGGTTTCGAGCGCGTCGATGGCCTGGTTGATGGCGTGCTCGGGATCATCGCCAAAGCTATTGAATTCGGGCAGATCGCGGCAGAAGACCGCCACTCCCGGTGCACGGTCTTGCTCGAAGCGAATGGCGTAGTCGTACATGGTCACTCCTCGGAGGCGACGTTTCAGCGTGCAGAGGATGAATGAGAGTTCTAAAGCCCCAATTGCCTGATGATTGCCTTGCGGGTGGGTTCGGGCATTTCCTTGCTGCCGTGATCCGCAAAGGTGGTCTTGTTGCCGTTTGGGGCCGTGACTTTGAAGTGGCTGCCTTTACCGGCCTCGAATACCACGCCTTGAGATTTCAACCATCGTCTGAATTCGCTGAATTTCATCACCTCGCCTCATGGCTTGGATTTCTGCACGGTACAACATTCATATTTTTGTACAACACTTGTGTGTTGTTTTTTCCGTGACCTGACCATTACTCCTCGGGCAGACCCATTGCCCGCTGCTCAACTGCATGCAATACATCGCAGCCGTCTTGCAACATCAGGGTCGCCACGCTGGAGAAGCGCCGCAGGTCGAGGTGATCGGCGTGGCGGCTGGTCATGTCGGTAAGGCTGTCCAGCATGTCCCGGGCGGCGCGGATGCGCAGACCGGCGTAGGTCAAAGCAGGTCGAGCAGCGGCGCTTGTGGGTTGATGAAGGCGACGGGGTGGTCGGTGGAGGAGGTGAAAGGTTGCAGATCCATGCCGGTGACCCTCCATGAAGGAATATTGAGGTGTGCTCATGGAGATTCGGACGGCCAAATCCGGTCACAGAACTGCTGTGACGCAACGCAATGTAGAAGGTGGCGAGTCGCATCACCAGGCATTCGGGCGTGCCTTCAGCAAATACAGAAATGCCTGACATTGGCCAATGGCTGTTTCTCATCTCTCCATTCCTCGTTCCGGAAAGTTTTTCCATCCCCCCTGTTATCTCCTTTGTTCTCCATGGCACACTCTGGCGCCTGTTCCGCTATTTGATATTTAATTCCGTTATAGTGGAATTAATTCGTTCAACGCTTGTACGTTTCCAGGCCATCGCGGGTTGCTGCGGCAAAGTTTGCGCAGAAGTCCGCGGCGAGCTGGATGGCGCTTGCGCAGGGCGGCCGGATGGAGCCGCCAGTTGGCCAACCTTCAACCAGGAGAACTCCTCATGAGCATCACCCGTTACGGCACCGGCAGCACCGCAGGCGGTGGCCAGCCGCGTCCTTTCGCTCGCGCCGTGGAGGCCGATGGCTGGCTGCATGTGTCCGGCCAGGTGCCGGCGCTGGATGGCGAGATCATTCACGGTGGGATCGTCGAGCAGACGCATCAGACGATGCGCAATCTAGTGGCCATTCTCGAAGAGGCCGGGTACGGCCTGGAGGATGTGGTGCGGGTCGGGGTGTGGCTGGAAGACCCGCGGGATTTCTGGAGTTTCAACAAGGTGTTCGGCGAGTACTTCAAGCCCGAGCACGCGCCGGCCCGGGCCTGTGTGCAGGCCAGCATGATGGTCGACTGCAAGGTCGAGATCGATTGTGTGGCGTACAAGCAGCGGTAAGCGGTAAGCGGCTAGCTGCAAGCGCAAGGCGAAGCGTGTATTTGGGTGTGTTTTGGAAGGGTTGTTCGAAGATGAGCGAAGACAGCATCAAGCGCCGTGCCAAGGGGCTGGATCGGGCGTTCGATATTCTCGATTTCCTCAAGGAGATCGGCCAGCCGTTGCGGCCCAACGATATCGCCAAGGGCATTAGCAGTCCCAAGTCCACGGTCTACGAGCTGGTGGCGTCCTTGCTGGAGCGGCGGGTGCTGGAGCCGGTGGGCAAGGACGGCCATGTGTACCTGGGCCGCCAGTTGTATTTTCTCGGGCAGGCGCATTTGCGCCATTTCGATCTGAGCCGCGAGGCCGATCAGGCCTTGCAGGAAATTGTCAGTCAGACCCGGGAAACGGCGCAGATGTGCCTGCTCAACGGGCGCAAATACACCGTGGCGCTGATGAAGGAGGGCGAGCGAAATTTCCGCATTACCTCGGACATTGGCGAGAACGCGCCGATCCCCTGGACCGCTTCCGGGCGCTTGCTGTTAGGGCATTTGAGCGATGAGCAGATCGTCGAGTTGATCGCTGAGCGCGACTTCATCCTCCCCGATGGCCAGCGCTTGCCGCTGGCGACCTTCCTCAAGGAAATCCGTCAGGCCACCGAGGAGGGGTTCTTCTCCTTCGACAGTGTCGCCGACACCTTCACCCATTGTTTTGCCGCGCCGGTGCGCGATGAGCGCGGGGTGTGCATCTGCACCCTGTGCATCGTCGCGCCCAGGGCCGATGCCCAGAGCAATTACCAGGAATATCGCCGGGTGCTGATCGACAGCGCCAACCGTCTGGCCCGGCGTATCAACGATTGATGACTGTGTCGCGGCTGTGCGCAGCCGCCTTGATAAGGAGTGCCAAGATGTCTTCTGCTTTGAATCTGCCCCTGGTGGAAAAGGGCCCTGCGGCCCACGCTGCGAGCCTGCTCAGCGACGTCAGCCTGCCCGCCCTGGTGCTGCACCGCGAGGCACTGGAACACAACATCCGCTGGATGCAGAAATTCGTCAGTGACAGCGGTGCCGAGCTGGCGCCTCACGGCAAGACCAGCATGATGCCCGCGCTGTTCCAGCGGCAGCTGGACGCCGGTGCCTGGGGCATCACCCTGGCGACCGCGGTACAGACCCGCGCCGCCTACGCCCATGGCGCGCGCCGGGTGTTGATGGCCAACCAACTGGTGGGGGCGCCGAACATGGCGCTGATCGCCGAGCTGCTGGCGGACGCCGATTTTGATTTCTATTGCATGGTCGACCACCCGGACAACGTCGCTGATCTGGGGGCGTTTTTCGCCCAGCGCGGGGTCACCCTCAAGGTGATGATCGAGTACGGCGTGGTCGGTGGGCGCTGCGGCTGTCGCAGCGAGCAGGAAGTACTGGCCCTGGCCAAGGCGATCCAGGCGCAGCCGGCCCTGGCCCTGTGCGGCATCGAAGGCTACGAAGGGGTGATCCATGGCGACCAGGCCGTCAGCGGCATTCGTCAGTTTGCCGACTCCCTGGTGCGCCTGGCGGTGGAGCTGCACAGCGACGGGCTGTTCGCCATCGAGCGGCCGATCATCACTGCTTCGGGTTCGGCCTGGTACGACCTGATCGCCGAGTCGTTCGAGACGCACAACGCCAAGGGCCGCTTCCTCAGCGTGCTGCGTCCGGGCAGCTACATCGCCCACGACCATGGCATCTACAAGGAGGCCCAGTGCTGCGTGCTGGATCGACGCAGTGATCTGCACGAGGGCCTGCGCCCGGCCATGGAAGTCTGGGCCCATGTGCAGTCGCTGCCGGAACCGGGCTTTGCCGTGGTGGCCCTGGGCAAGCGCGATGTGGCCTACGACGCCGGTTTGCCGGTGCCGCTGCGGCGTTATCGCGCCGGGGCCGAGGCGGGCTCCGGGGATGATGTGACGGCGTGCAAGGTCACTGCGGTGATGGACCAGCATGCATTTCTCACCGTCGCGCCGGGCGTGGAGTTGCGGATTGGCGACATCATTTCCTTTGGCACCTCGCACCCGTGCCTGACCTTCGACAAGTGGCGCATTGGCCTGCTGGTGGATGAGCAGCTGCGAGTGATCGAGAACCTGGAAACCTGCTTCTGACCTGTAGGAGCCGGCTTGCCGGCGAAGCAGCCCTTGGATGGGGTACAGGTCTTACGGACGCCTTCGCTGGCAAGCCAGCTCCTACAGGGGGAGATGAACATGAGTAACAAGAAACGCATTGCCGCCATCGGTGAATGCATGATCGAGTTGCAACAGCATCACGATGGCAGCCTGCAGCAGGGTTTTGGTGGCGATACCTTGAATGCGGCGGTGTATCTGTGCCGCGAACTGGGGCCGCTGGCCGAGGTGGATTACGTCACCGCCCTGGGCCTGGACAGTTTCAGCGATGCCATGTGCCAGAGCTGGGCCGAGGAAGGGATCGGCCTGGGTAAGGTCCAGCGCCTGCCGGGGCGATTGCCGGGCCTGTATTGCATCCAGACCGATGCCCGGGGAGAACGGCGCTTCTTGTACTGGCGCAATGAGGCGGCGGTACGGGACTGTTTCAACACCGCGGCGGCGGGGCCGATCCTGGCGGACCTGTGCGATTACGATGTGCTGTATTTCAGCGGCATCACCCTGGCGGTGCTGGGGGAGACGGGGCGCAAGAAGCTGATTGACCTGCTGGTGGAAGCGCGCATCCGCCGGGCGCAGATCGTGTTTGACAACAACTATCGGCCCAGGCTTTGGGCCTCGGTGGAGCAGGCGCGAGCGGCCTATCTGCAGGTGCTGGAGCATGTGGACCTGGCGCTGTTGACCCTGGAGGACGAGAAGGCGCTATTTGGCCATGACTATGCCCATGGCGTGTTTGCGGCTTACCCGAACATTGCCGAGGTGGTGATCAAGCGCGGGGCGGATTCGTGCCTGGTGCGTTGCGGCGCCGAGTGCTACGAGGTGCCGGCGCTGCCGGTGCAGCGGGTGGTGGACACCACGGCGGCGGGGGACTCGTTCAGCGCGGCTTACCTGGCCTGTCGTTTGCGCGGCGGCAGCCCGGTGCAGGCCGCAGAGGCCGGACACCGGTTGGCGAGCCGGGTGATTCAGCATCACGGGGCGTTGATTCCCCGGGATTGAACACCCGCCCCGTAGGAGGGTGGGGGGAGCGGGGTGGTTTGGCGCCGTCAGTCGCGGAAGAACACCTGCACCAGGTGATAGCCGAACTTGCTCTTGATCGGGCCATGCACGGTGCGCAGGGGCTTCTTGAAGATCACCTGGTCGATGGCGCCGACCATCTGCCCCGGACGCACTTCCCCCAGGTCGCCGCCGCGCTTGCCGGACGGGCAGGTGGAATACTTCTTGGCCAGGACGTCGAAGGCTTCGCCCTTGGCGATGCGCTGCTTGAGCTGTTCGGCTTCTTCGGCGGTTTTCACCAGGATATGGCGGGCTTGGGCTTTCATGGGCGGGTGACCTGGTAGCGGGAAATCGGCGGCCGCGGATTATGCCTGAATTCAGGCCTCGCAGCCGATCATCTGACGAATCTTCTGCGCCAGTTCTTCAATCGAAAACGGCTTGGCCAGCAGGTCCATCCCCGGCTCCAGGAAGCCCTGGCGCTCGGCGGCCATTTCCGCGTAGCCGGTCATGAACAGCACCTTGAGCCCCGGGCGCTGCTTGCGGGCGATCTCCGCCAGCTGCCGGCCGTTCATGCCCGGCAGGCCGACATCGGTCACCAGCAGATCAACGCGTGTCGGCGACTCCAGCAAGGGCAGGGCGCTGCGCGCATCTTGCGCCTCGAAGGCGCGGTAGCCCAGCTCGTTGAGCACATTGAGCACCAGCATGCGCACCGCCGGGTCGTCTTCCACCACCACCACGCTTTCCCCTGCCAGGGCCTGGGGCGCTGGCTGGCTGCCGGCCGGTTCTGCCGTTGCCGGGGGCGCGCTGTGCAGGCGCGGCAGGTACAGGCGCACGCAGGTGCCTTGGTCCGGTTCGCTGCTGATGGTCACGTGGCCGCCGGACTGCTGGGCGAAGCCATAGATCATCGACAGGCCGAGCCCAGTGCCCTGGCCGATGGGCTTGGTGGTGAAGAACGGGTCGAAGGCCTTGGCCAGGATCCGCGGGCTCATGCCGGCGCCGTTGTCGCTGACCCCGAGCATCACGTAGTCGCCGGCCTTGACCGGTTCCAGGGTGCGGATGTCGCTGCCGTCGAGGTAGCTGTTGGCCGTCTCGATCAGCAGCAAGCCGCCGTGGGGCATGGCGTCGCGGGCGTTGATCACCAGGTTGAGCAGGGCGTTTTCCAACTGGCTGGCGTCGGTGTTGACCGGCCATACATCGTCCGCCAGTTGCATCTGCAGTTGGATGTGCTCGCCCTTGGTGTGGTTGAACAGCTCGTGCAGCGAACGCACCAACTGGTTGGGGTCCAGGGGCCGGCGGTCCAGGGACTGGCGACGGGAAAAGGCCAGCAGGCGGTGGGTCAGGGAGGCGGCGCGCTTGGCCGAGGACATGGCGGCTTCGGTAAAACGGCCGATCTCCTCGCTGCGCCCGTTGTCGATGTAGCGCTGCATCAGGTCCAGGCTGCCGATGATGCCGGTGAGCATGTTGTTGAAGTCGTGGGCGATGCCGCCGGTGAGCTGGCCCACGGCTTCCATCTTCTGCGCATGGCGCAGGGCGTCTTCGGCACGCTCGCGCTCGAACATCTCGTTCTGCAGGCGCTGGTTGGCGGTGGCCAGCGCCTCGGTACGCTGGTTGACCCGTTCTTCCAGGGTTTCGTTGAGGTTGCGCAGGGCTTCTTCGGTCTGTCGGCGCTCGGTTTCATCGATGACGAAGATGTAGAAGCCGTTGATCGCGCCGTCGGCGCCGTGGCGTGGCAGGTACTTCATCAGGGCATGACGCGGACGGCCGTCGCGGTGCGGCGAATTGGCCTCGAAGCTGCACGGTTTGCCGGCCAGGGCCGCCTTGATGTTGTCGGCGCGGGTGGCGTAGATCTCGTCTCCCACCACTTCGCGGATGGTCTTGCCGTACAGCTCCTGGGGCGTCAGGCCGTACCAGTCCAGGTAGGCGCTGTTGTTCAGGCGGAAACGTTCTTCGTGGTCGACATAGCCGATCAGCACCGGCATGGCGTTGATGATCAGTTGCAGCTCGGTCTGGCTCTGGCGCAGGGCCTGCTCCATCTGCTTGCGTTCGGTCAGGTCCAGGGCGGCGCCGAGAAAGCGCGTGGGCCGGCCATGGTGATCCTTGTAGCAGCGGCCCCGGGCGAACACCCAGCGCACCTGGCCGTCGGCCAGTTGCAGGCGGTATTCCTCGGCGTATTCGCTGCCCTGGGTGATGCAGTGCTTGATGCTGCGGGCCACCGTGGCGCGGTCTTCCGGGTGCACGCCCTTGAGGTATTCACTGATCGGCAGTTGCCGCGATTGCTGCGGGTCGACGCTGTGCAGCTGGGCAAAGTGGGCGTCGGCAATGAAGCGGTCTTCGCCAATGTCCCAGTCCCAGGTGCCCACCGCGTCGGTGGCCGCCAGGGCCAGTTGCAGGCGCTCCTCGGTTTCGTGCTGGGCCCGCAGGCTGGCCTCGGAGCGCTGTTGCAGCTCCAGGGCGATGCGCCGGCGTTCGTTGGTTTCGATGGCGGTCACCAGGATCCCGGCAACGTCGCCGCGCTCGTTGCGGATCGGGCTGTAGGTCAGGTCCAGCCACAGGTCGTATTGGCTGCCGTTGCTGCGCTGCAGGCTGAAACGCTGCTCGCTGAAGCTGCGCACCTGGCCGTTGAGCACCGCGCGGTAGACCGGGTCGGTGAAGTCCATCAGCTCCGGCCAGATCAGGTGCGCCGGCTTGCCGAAGGCGTTGGGGTGCTTGTTGCCGGCCAGCAAGGCGAAGCCGTCGTTGTAGATCTGGGTCAGCTCGCCACCCCACAGCAGCAGCATCGGCATCGGCGAATGGATCACGATGTCCACCGCGGTACGCAGGCTCTGGGGCCATTGACCGGAGTGACCGAGGGCCGTGGCCGACCAGTCCAGGCGGGCAATCAGGGTGGCGGCTTCGTTGCCGGAGTGGGGGGCGTTCATGTCGGGTGTGTCCTGGGTGCAGCGGTGTTACGCGGCAAGGTCATGGGGCGCGTACTGGAAAAGTCCCATGGACATGCCGTGCATATTCAAGCGGGTGGATTGTAGGCGCTTCTGGCGCGCGCATTTTCACCCGCTTTTGCGGCAGATGACCAGTCTAGAGGGGCTGAACGGTTGTCCAGGGGGGGCAGCGAGCCGCCCCGGGCTGGTGGCATGGGCTGGAGGGCGCCGCCTGCAGGAGCGGGTCAGCTGAGCAATTCCTCACGGTCGCGGAACTGCTCCAGGGCCTCGGGGTTGGCCAGGGCGTCGGTGTTTTTCACGGCAATGCCATGCACCACGTTGCGCACCGCCAGTTCGACGATCTTGCCGCTGATTGTGCGCGGGATGTCGGTGACCGCGAGGATCTTCGCCGGTACGTGGCGCGCGGTGGTGTTGTCACGGATCACCTGGCGGATCCGTTCGCGCAGGGGTTCATCCAGCACCACGCCGTCCCGCAGGCGCACGAACAGCACCACCCGCACGTCGTGCTCCCAGCTCTGGCCGATGGCCAGGCTTTCCAGGACCTGTTCCAGTTTTTCCACCTGGCGGTAGATTTCCGCGGTGCCGATGCGCACGCCACCGGGGTTGAGCACCGCATCGGAGCGGCCGTGAATCAGCCAGCCGCCAGAGGCCAGCTGTTCGGCGTAGTCGCCCTGGGCCCAGACCCCGGGAAACAGGCTGAAGTAGGAGGCCTTGAGCTTGCTCTGGTCCGGGTCGTGCCACAGGCCCACCGGGATGCTCGGAAAGTGCCGGGTGCATACCAGTTCGCCTTTTTCGCCGATCACCGCCTGGCCCTGGTCGTTCCACACTTCGATGGCCATGCCCAGGCCCTTGCCCTGCATCTCGCCACGGCGCACCGGCTGGACCGGGTTGCCGGCGACGAAGCAGGCGACGATGTCGGTGCCGCCGGACATTGAGGCCAGGCACAGGTCGCGCTTGATCTCGCGGTACACGTAGTCGTAGCTCTGTGGCGACAGCGGCGAGCCGGTACATAGCAGGGTTTTCAGGCTGTCCAGGCGGTGGCTCTGGCGCGGCCGGCTGCCGGCCTTTTCCAGGGCCGCCAGGTACTTGGGGCTGGTGCCGAAGACGTTGATGGCTTCGCGGTCGATCAGGTCGATCAGGTGCTCGTTGGCGGGATGAAAGGGCGAGCCGTCGTAGAGCACCAGGCTGGCGCCGGTGGCCAGCGCCGACACCAGCCAGTTCCACATCATCCAGCCGCAGGTGGTGTAGTAGAACAGCCGCTCGCCGGGGCCGAGGTCGCAATGCAGGCCGTGTTCCTTGAGATGTTGCAGCAGCACCCCGCCGGTGCCGTGGACGATGCACTTGGGCACCCCGGTGGTGCCGCTGGAATAAAGGATGTACAGCGGATGGGCGAAGGGCACCGGGACGAACTCGGGCTCGCCGCCGGGGCGGTAGAAGTCGTCCCACAGGCTGACTCGGGCCGGGGTGCGGTAGTCCTCGGCCCGGGCTTGCGGACGGGCATAGGGGACGATGAGCAACTGTTCCAGGGACGGCAGGCGTTCGAGGATTTCATTGACCTTGGCGGTCTGCTCGATGTCCTTGCCGGCGTAGCGATAACCGGCGCAGGTGATCAGCACCTTGGGCTCGATCTGGCCGAAGCGGTCGATCACCCCCTGGGTGCCGAAATCCGGCGAACAGCTGGACCACACCGCGCCGAGGCTGGTGCTGGCGAGCATCGCCACCAGGGTTTGCCAGGTGTTGGGCATGCAGGCGGCGACCCGGTCGCCGAGGCCGACCCCGGCGGCGCGCAGGCTGCGTTGCAGGCCGGCGACCTGGGCCGCCAGTTCGGCGTGGGTCAGTTGTTCGCGCTGGCCGTTTTCGTTGATCGCCACCAGCGCCACTGCGTTGTCCCGGCGCTTGAGCAGGTGCTCGGCGAAGTTCAGGGTGGCGCCGGGAAACCACTGCGCGCTGGGCATCTGCGGGCCTTCGCGGAGCACGCATTGAGCAGGCTGGTGGAAGCTGACCTCGAAGAAATCGACGATCGCCTGCCAGAAGCTTTGCCGCTGGTCGATGCTCCACTGGTGCAGGGCGGGGTAGTCGTGAAGATTCAGGCCGTGACGCTGGTTGATGAAGCGGCGAAAGGCATCCATCCGCGTCTTGCCGATGCGCTCGGCGCTGGGTTGCCAGAGAATGTCGGACATGCAAGGCCTCTATTTATTCTTATGTTGGGGGGCTCTGTCGCTGTTTGTGGCGAGGGAGCTTGCTCCCGCTGGGGCGCGCAGCGGCCCTGAAACCAGGCAACCGAGATTCAACTCCAAAACACGGTCGTCTGGTTTGCGACCGCTGCGCGGCCGAACGGGAGCAAGCTCCCTCGCCACAGAAAGGGGCATGGGCCTGTTTACTGCGCCAGCCAGCCGCCGTCGATGTTCCAGGCCGCGCCACGCACTTGGGCGCCGGCTTCGCTGCACAAAAATAGCACCAGTTCCCCCAACTGCGATGGGGTGACGAACTCCAGGGACGGCTGTTTTTCCGCCAGCAGGTCATGCTGGGCCTGTTGCGGGTCGGTGCCCGCCGCGACGCGATCGTCGATCTGCTTCTGCACCAGCGGGGTCAGCACCCAGCCGGGGCAGATGGCGTTGCAGGTGACGTTGCTGGTGGCGGTTTCCAGGCCCACCACCTTGGTCAGGCCGATCACCCCATGCTTGGCGGCGACGTAGGCGGCCTTGCCCACGGAACCGACCTGGCCGTGCACCGAGGCGATGTTGACGATCCGCCCCCAGCCCTTGGCGCGCATTCCCGGCAGCCCCAGGCGGGTGCTGTGAAACACCGACGACAGGTTGATGGCGATGATCGAATCCCAGCGCTCCACGGGGAACTCCTCCACCGCCGCCACGTGCTGGATACCGGCGTTGTTGACCAGGATATCGACGCCGCCGAATTCCCGTTCGGCGTAGGCGAACAGCTCGGCGATCTGCGCCGGGTCGCTGACGTCCGCCGGGTGATGGCCCACCTGGCCGCCGAATTGCCCGACCTCGGCGATCGCCTTCGAGGCGTCGCCAAAGCCGTTGAGAATCAGCTTGGCCCCGGCCTTGGCCAGGACCAGGGCGATGCCCAGGCCAATGCCGCTGGTGGAACCGGTGACCAGGGCGGTCTTGCCAGAAAGAATGCTCATGAATACCTCACACGATGCCGGTGGCGTAGAAAGTGGCGATGACGACGAATACCGCCAGGGTCTTGATCAGGGTGATGCAGAAAATGTCCTTGTAGGCCTCGCGGTGGGTCAGCCCGGTGACCGCCAGCAGGGTGATCACCGCACCGTTGTGCGGCAGGGTGTCCATGCCGCCGCTGGCCATGGACGCCACCCGGTGCAGCACTTCCAGGGGGATGTTGGCGGCGTGGGCGGCGCTGATGAAGCTTTCGGACATGGCCGCCAGGGCGATGCTCATGCCTCCCGAGGCGGAGCCGGTGATGCCCGCCAGCAGGGTTACGGTAATGGCTTCGTTGACCAGCGGATTGGGTATGCTCTTGAGCCAGTCGGCCAGCACCAGGAAGCCTGGCAGGGAGGCGATCACCGCCCCGAACCCGTATTCCGAAGCGGTGTTCATCGCTGCCAGCAAGGCACCGCTGACCGCGCTCTTGCTGCCCTCGGCGAGCTTGCTGCGAATCGCCGAGAAGCCGCACACCAGCACCATCAGGATGCCCACCAGCAAGGCCGCCTGCACCGCCCAGATAGCGGTGAGCTTGGCGATTTCGCTGGTTACCGGCGCGGCCATGCCCGGCAGGCTGAGGCTGTGGGTCTTGCCGTACCACTGGGGAATCCAGTGGGTGAACAGCAGGTTCATGATGCCCACCAGCAGCAGCGGCGACAGCGCCAGCCAGGGGTTGGGCAGCTTCAGGTCTGGGGCGGTTTCCGGTTCGTTGCGCAGTTCGGTGCCGTAGCCTTCACCGGCCTTCTGCGCCTTGTTGCGCTGGCGCTGGAGGAACAGCATGCCGGCGCAGAACACGAACACCGTGCCGATCACCCCCAGCCAGGGCGCGGCCCAGGCGGTGGTGTTGAAGAAGGTACTGGGGATGATGTTCTGGATCTGCGGGGTGCCGGGCAGGGCGTCCATGGTGAAGGAGAAGGCGCCCAGGGCGATGGTCGCCGGGATCAGCCGCTTGGGGATGTTGCTCTGGCGGAACATTTCGGCGGCGAACGGGTAGACCGCGAACACCACCACGAACAGCGAGACGCCGCCGTAGGTCAGCAGGGCGCAGACCAGCACGATCACCAGCATCGCCTGGCGGGTGCCGAGCAGGCGGATCGCGGCGGCGACGATGGAACGCGAGAAGCCCGACAGTTCGATCAGCTTGCCGAACACCGCGCCGAGCAGGAACACCGGGAAATACAGTTTGATGAAGCCGACCATCTTCTCCATGAACACCCCGGTAAAGGCGGGCGCCACGGCGGACGGGTCGGTGAGCAGCACCGCGCCGAGGGCGGCAATCGGGGCAAAGAGGATGACGCTGTAGCCACGGTAGGCCGCCAGCATCAGCAGCGCCAGGGCTGCCAAGGCAATGATCACACTCATGGTGTGTCTCTCCAGGATTGTTATTGTTGTCGGGTGTTGCGTGTGGAGAGCGGTTTAGCGAGAACTGTGCCATGTAGTTAACTTATTGAAATATAAGTACTTTTTAGATATTCCAAATATGATTTATCCAGATATTCTCTTATTTGAGACAGTGTGGCGAGGGAGCTTGCTCCCGCTGGAGTGCGTAGCACTCCTCATACTGGCCACCAGGTGGCCTCAGAAAGACCGCAATTACTGGGTTTTTGGCCACTACGCGGCCCAGCGGGAGCAAGCTCCCTCGCCACAAAAGCGCTTGTCTCTAAAAATGGATTTGTGTCTCTTTATTGAGATTCGGCAATCCCCAAGGCCGCCATTTTCTTGTACAGCGTCGAGCGCCCCAGCCCCAGGCGCCGGGCCGCTTCGTCCACCTTGCCGGCGCATTGCGCCAGGGTGGCGCTGATCAGTTGCCGGTCGAAACGCTCCCGGGCCGCGGCGAAGGTTTCCTGGCTCGGCGACTCGGCCGCCAGCGGGGCCGCATTGCGCTGCGCCGGGCTGAAGTTGCCGATTGCCGCGCGAATGTCCGCGGCATTGAGTATCAGGTCATCGCTGAGCAGTGCCGCCCGTTCCAGCACGTTGCGCAGTTCGCGGATATTGCCCGGCCAGGCGTGTTGCGCCAGCAGGGCCAGGGCCTCTTGATCCAGTTCATGCTGGCTGCGCAGGTCTTCGAGAATCCCTTCGCTCAGGGCTGGCAGGTCGTCCAGGCGCTCGCGCAGGGCCGGCACCTGGATCGGCAGCACGTTGAGCCGGTAGTAGAGGTCGGCGCGGAACTCGCCACGCTTGATCGCCGCTTCCAGGTCGGTGGAGGTGGCGGCGATGATCCGCACGTCGCTGTGGATCACTTCGTTGGAGCCCACCGGTTCGAACTCCTTCTCTTGCAGCACCCGCAGCAGCTTGCTTTGCAGGGGCAGGGGCATGTCGCCGATTTCATCGAGGAACAGGCTGCCGCCCTGGGCGATCTGCAACTTGCCGGCACGGCCCTTGCGGTCGGCGCCGGTGAAGGCGCCGGGGGCGGTGCCGAAGAACTCCGCCTCCAACAGGGCTTCGGGAATCGCCGCGCTGTTGATGCTGACAAAGGGCTTGTGGGCCCGGGGCGAGGCAGCATGAATGGCCTGGGCCAGCAGTTCCTTGCCGGTGCCGGTTTCACCTTGCAGCAGGATCGGCGACTCGGCGCTGGCCCCACGGCGGGCACGGCGCTTGACCTCCAGGCTGGCGGCGCTGGTGCCGATGAAATGGGCGAAGTTGTACTTGGTCTGCCGGGCCCGCAACAGGGAGCGAGTGGAGGCCAGTTCTTCCTGCATGCTCAGGTAGCGCTTGAGCATCGGCGACAGGCTGCGCAGTTCGTCGAACAGGGCGAAGCCGATGGCGCCGATCACCGTGCCGGCGGCGTCGTGGATCGGCAGGCGCATCACCACCAGCGGTTCCTTGGGGGTGTCCTGCATGTCCAGCAGGATCGGGCGACCGCTGCGTACCACTTCCCGCAGCAGGCTGCCGGGGATCACGCTTTCGCAGGGTTTGCCGATGGCGAAGGCGGCGGACTCCAGGCCGAAGCGCCGGGCGTAGCGCTCGTTCATCCAGACGATATTGGCGTCGCGGTCGACGATCACCGTGCCTTCACTGGACTGCTCGATGATCTCGAACAGCGAGCGGATCGCCAGTTGGCGCACACGCTGGTAATCCTTGAGGCTTTCGCTGTCGTTCATGGCGGCATCCTGAAAATGGGCGCCAGGGATTATGCCCGATTTGACGTCGCCGGCTTGCCGGCGAAGGGGGCTTTGGGTTGGGCGGCGATCTTGCGGGTGTCTTCGCTGGCAAGCCAGTTCCTACAGGGGGGGAGTTGCGGGTCAGCTGGGGTGGGCGGCGGCCAGCAGCTCCTGGGTGTAGGGGTGCTGCGGGTTGTCGAAGACTTCATGGCTGGCGCCGCGCTCCACCACCTGGCCGTCCTTGATGACGATCATGTCGTGGGCCAGGGCCCGTATCACCGCCAGGTCATGGCTGATGAACAGGTAGGTCAAACCGTACTTTTCCTGCAGTTGGCGCAGCAGGGCCACCACTTGTTTCTGTACGGTGCGGTCCAGGGCCGAGGTCGGTTCGTCCAGCAGGATCAGCGCCGGCTTGAGTACCAGGGCCCGGGCAATGGCGATGCGCTGGCGCTGGCCGCCGGAAAACTCGTGGGGGTAGCGGTGGCGGCTGTCGGGATCGAGGCCGACTTCCTCCAGGGCGCGGATCACCTGTTCATCGCACTGGCGGGCATCGTACTGGCTGTGCACTTCCAGGCCTTCGCTGATGATCTGCGCCACCGACATGCGCGGGCTGAGGCTGCCGAAGGGGTCTTGGAACACTACCTGCATCTGCTTGCGCCAGGGCCGCAGTTGCTTCTGGTCGAGGCCATCCAGGGCCTGGCCCTGGAAGCGGATGCTGCCCCGGGAATCCAGCAAGCGCAGGATCGCTTGGCCCAGGGTCGACTTGCCCGAGCCGGACTCGCCGACGATGCCCAGGGTCTTGCCTTGCTCCACGCTGAGGCTGATGTCGTCCACCGCTCGCAGGTAGTCTTTGCGCCGGAACAGGCCGCCGCCGATCTGGAATTCGACGCTGAGCCGATCCACTTCCAGCACGGTTTCCCGGCTGTCGCGGCACAACGGCCGGCCTTCGGGCTCGGCGTGCAGCAGTTCGCAGCTGTAGGGATGTTGCGGGGCGTTGAACAGGGTGTCGCAGTCGGCTTGTTCGACGATTTCCCCGGCCTTCATCACGCACACCCTTTGGGCGATGCGTCGTACCAGGTTGAGGTCGTGGCTGATCAGCAGCAGGGACATGCCCAGGCGCTGCTGCAGGGATTTGAGCAGCAGCAGGATCTTGCGCTGCACCGTCACGTCCAGGGCCGTGGTGGGTTCGTCGGCGATCAGCAGTTCCGGCTCGCAGGCCAGGGCCATGGCGATCATCACCCGCTGGCGCTGGCCGCCGGAGAGCTGGTGCGGGTAGGCCTTGAGCCGTTCCCGGGGTTTCTGGATGCCCACCAGTTCCAGCAGTTCAAGGATTCGCGCCTGGGCCTGTTTGCCGCCCAGGCCGCGATGCAGCAGCAGGGTTTCGCCGATCTGCTTCTCCACGCTGTGCAGCGGGTTGAGGGAGGTCATGGGCTCCTGGAAGATCATGGCAATGCGGTTGCCCCGCAGCTTTTGCAGGGTCGCAGGATCGCTGCCCATCAGTTCCTGGCCACGGTAGCGCACGCTGCCGGAACTGTTGCAGCCGGTCTGCGGCAACAGTTGCAGGATCGAGTGGGCGGTCACCGACTTGCCCGAACCGGACTCGCCTACCAGGGCCAGGCATTCGCCGGGGCGGATGTCCAGGCTCAGGTCGCGGACCACGGTCTGGGCGCCGAAGGCCACGTTGAGCTGGCGGATTTCGATGAGGTTGTCAGTCATGTCTAGAGTCCGCTTCAAGATCGTGGATCAAAGGCATCGCGCAACGCTTCGCCGATAAACACCAGCAGCGAGAGGATCAGCGCCAGGGTGAAAAACGCCGTCAGCCCGAGCCACGGCGCCTGCAGGTTCTGCTTGCCCTGGCCGATCAGCTCGCCCAGGGAAGCGCTGCCGGCGGGCATGCCGAAGCCGAGGAAGTCCAGGGCGGTGAGGGTCGAGATGGCGCCAGTGAGGATGAACGGCAGGTAGCTCAGGGTGGCGTTCATGGCATTGGGCAGGATGTGCCGCAGAATCACCTTGCGGTCGCTCAGGCCCAGGGCCCGGGCGGCCTTGACGTATTCCAGGTTGCGCCCACGCAGGAACTCGGCGCGCACCACGTCCACCAGGGCCAGCCAGGAGAACAGCGCCATGATTCCCAGCAACCACCAGAAGTTCGGCTCGACAAAGCCCGAGAGGATGATCAGCAGGTAGAGCACCGGCAACCCGGACCAGACTTCCAGCAGGCGCTGGCCCAAAAGGTCGACCCAGCCACCGTAATAGCCTTGCAGGGCGCCGGCGGCGATGCCGATCAGGGCGCTGATGGCGGTCAGCGCCAGGGCGAACAGGATCGACACCCGGGCGCCGTAGATCACCCGCGCGGCCACGTCCCGGGCCTGGTCGTCAGTGCCCAGCCAGTTGACCTGGCTCGGCGGGCTGGGGGCCGGCTGGGCCAGATCGTAGTTGGGCGTGTCTTCGCTGAAGGGGATCGGCGGGAACAGCAGCCAGCCACCGTCCTTGCGGATCAGTTGCTGCACGTAGTCGCTGCGGTAGTCGGCCTGGAACGGCAGCTGGCCGCCGAACTCCTGCTCGGTGTAGCGCTTGAACACCGGGAAATACAGCGAGCCCTGGTAGCTGACCACCAGCGGCTTGTCGTTGGCGATCAGCTCGCCACCCAGTGTCAGGATGAACAGGCCGATGAACAGCCACAGCGACCACCAGCCGCGGCGATTCTGCTTGAAGCGGTCCAGGCGCCGGCGGGCCACGGGAGAAAGCTTGAGCATCAGGCGTTCCTCGCGGCGAAGTCGATGCGTGGGTCGACCAGGGTGTAGCACAGGTCGCCGATGAGTTTTATCAAGAGGCCGAACAGGGTGAAGATGAACAGCGAGCCGAACACCACCGGGTAGTCCCGGGACACCGCGGCCTCGTAGCTCATGCGCCCCAGGCCGTCGAGGGAGAAGATCACCTCGATCAGCAGGGAGCCGGCGAAGAACACGCTGATGAAGGCCTGGGGAATGCCCGACACCACCAGCAGCATGGCGTTGCGAAATACATGCCCATACAGCACCCGGCGTTCGCTCAGGCCCTTGGCCCGGGCGGTGACCACGTACTGGCGGGTGATCTCGTTGAGGAAGGAGTTCTTGGTGAGGATGGTCAGGGTGGCGAAGCCGCCGATCACCAGGGAGCTCACCGGCAGCACCAGGTGCCAGAAGTAGTCGGCGACCTTGCCCAGGGTGCTCAGTTGCTCGAAGTTGTCCGACACCAGCCCGCGCACCGGGAACCAGTTCAGCGAGGTGCCGCCGGCGAACAGCACGATCAGAAACATGGCGAACAGGAAGGCCGGCATGGCGTAGCCGATGATGATCGCGGTGCTGCTCCAGATGTCGAAGTGGCTGCCGTGGTGCACCGCCTTGCGAATCCCCAGGGGGATCGACACCAGGTAGGTGATCAGGGTCGCCCAGAGGCCGAGGGAGATGGTCACCGGCATTTTTTCCAGGATCAGGTCGGTGACCGTGGCGCCGCGGAAGAAGCTCTTGCCGAAGTCCAGCCGGGCGTAGCTTTTGAGCATCAGCCACAGGCGTTCATGGGCCGGCTTGTCGAAGCCGTACTGTTTCTCGATGTCCTGGATCAGCTTGGGATCGAGGCCGCGGCTGGCTCGCGAGCCGCTGCTGCTCATGGCATCGGCGGAGCCGCCGACCGCGCCGCCGCCGATCCCTTGCAGGCGGGCGATGGCCTGTTCCACCGGGCCGCCGGGAGCGGCCTGGACGATGACGAAGTTCACCAGGAGGATGATCAGCAGGGTCGGAATGATCAGCAGCAGGCGTCGCAGGATATAGGCCGGCATCAGTGGCGCCCTCCGGGTTGGCCACGGCGGATCAGCTCGGCGGCCATCTGTTCATTGGTCAGCGCGGTGCTGCTGACTTCCCACCAGCTTTCGATGGCTTCGTCGTTGCTCGCCGGCACCTTGGGCTTGCCGAAGCGGTTCCACCACACCGTGGAGGTGCCGGGCGGGTAGTAGTTGGCGATCCAGTAGTAGTTCCACTGCAGCACCCGGTCCAGGGCGTGGGCATAGCGCAGCATCTCCGGCTGGCTGGTGGCTTTCACCAGGCCGTTGAGCAGGCTGTCCACCGCCGGGTTCTTGAGCACCATGTAGTTGTTGGAGCCGGGGTCGTTGGCCGCGGCCGAGCCGAAGTAGTTGTACAGCTCCATGCCCGGCGAGGTGGTCACCGGGTAGCCGGTGACGATCATGTCGTAGTCCCGGGCCATCAGGCGGTTGACGTATTGCGAAGGGTCGATGCGGCGGATGTTCAGGCTGATGCCGATCTGCGCCAGGTTGCGCTTGTAGGGCAGCAGCAGGCGTTCGATGGAGCCCTGGGTGATGAGGAAGGTGAAGCTCAGGGGCTCGCCTTCGGCATTCACCAGCTTGTCGCCATCGGCTTTCCAGCCGGCCTGTTCCAGCAGGGCCAGGGCCTGCAGTTGCTTGTCGCGGATGACTCCGCTGCCGTCGGTCTTCGGTGCTTCGAAGACCTGGGTGAAGACTTCGTCGGGGATCTGCCCGCGCAGCGGTTCGAGGATTTTCAGCTCTTCGGCGTCCGGCAGGCTGCGGGCTGCCAGGGAGGTGTTGGAGAAGAAGCTCTGCTGGCGGATGTACAGGTTGCGCATCATCTGCCGGTTGCTCCATTCGAAATCCCAGAGCATGGCCAGGGCCTGGCGTACCCGGCGGTCCTGGAACGCCGGTCGGTCGAGGTTGAACACGTAGCCCTGGGCCGGTTGCGGCGCCGACTGGGCCAGGTGGGCCTTCTGCAGGCGGCCGTCACTCAGGGCCGGGCTGTCGTAGCCGATGGAATAGCCGGTGGCGGAGAACTCGCGGTTGTAGTCGTAGGCGCCACCGCGCAGCACTTGCCGGGCGACGTCGATATCGCCGAAGTACTCGACACTGAAATGATCGAAGTTGTACAGGCCGCGGCTCACCGGCAGGTCCTTGCCCCACCAGTCGGGGTTGCGGGCGAAGGTGATGCTGTTGCCCGAATCCACCTTGGCCACCCGATAGGGACCGCTGCCCAGGGGCGCTTCATAGCCGCCGCCTGCGGCGAAGTCGCGACTCTTCCACCAGTGTTCGGGGAACACTGGCAGGGTCGCGATATCCAGGGGCAGGGTGCGGTTTTCGTTGCTCTTGAAGTCGAAACGCACCACCCGCGGCGATTCCACGGTGACGCCTTTGACGTCCTCGAACTGGGTGCGGTAGCGCATGCTGCCCTGGGTCATCAGCAGGTCGTAGCTGTAGCGCACGTCTTCGGCGGTGATCGGTGTGTTATCGGCGAAGCGGGCCTTGGGGTTGAGGTAGAAGCGCAGCCACAGGCCGTCTTCGGCGCGCTCCATCTTTTCTGCCACCAGGCCGTAGACGGTGTAGGGCTCGTCCAGGGAGCGCAGGGCCAGGGGCGAATAGACCAGGCCGTCGAGCTGGGAGACGCCGATGCCCTTGTCTATATAAGGCAGCACATGGTCGAAACGGCCGATCTCGATGGCCGAGCGGCGCAGGGTTCCGCCCTTGGGGGCCTGGGGGTTGACGTAGTCGAAGTGGCTGAAGCCCTGGGGATACTTGGCTGGTTCGCCGTAGACGGTCATGGCGTGTTGCGGTGCCGCCTGGGCGCCCGAGGCTCCGAGCAGCAGCGCGGTGAACAGTACGGAGGGGAAAAGCAGTCGCATTGTCAGCCTTACGAGCCGGGTGATCGATGACCACGATTTGTACGCTAGCGGCCTGTGACTGGCCAGCCGCTTCTACAAGCGCAACGGCCCACCAGGAGGCGGGCCGTTGAGCAGACGCAAGCGCGAGGGGATCAGTCCTGGCGGCTGGTGACTTCCAGCAGGTGGTAGCCAAACTGGGTCTTCACCGGGCCTTGCACCACGTTGACCGGGGCGCTGAACACCACGGTGTCGAATTCCTTGACCATCTGGCCCGGGCCGAAGGAGCCCAGGTTGCCGCCGTCGCGGCTGGACGGGCAGGTGGAGTTCTTTTTCGCGACTTCGGCGAAGTCGGCGCCGGCTTCGATCTCGGCTTTGAGTTCGTTGCACTTGGCTTCGCTGGCAACCAGGATGTGACGGGCAGTGGCTTTGGCCATGGGTGTTGCTCCTTTCAAGAAAGTTGAGAGCCTACCGGATTCAGGTGGCTATTTCTTGTCAAAGTTCCTGCAAAGCGTTGCCGCCCGGCGGGTGTTGCAGGAGCCGGCTTGCCGGCGAAGAGGCCTTTGGAGCGGGCGGTGCTCTTGGTGACGTCTTCGCTGGCGAGCCAGCTCCTACAGGGGGCGGGCGGTGCTCAGGCGGGGACGGCAGCGACCTTGTCTGCCTGCTGCAGTTGTTGCGCGGCAGTGCGCAGCAGTTGCTCGGTGGCGGCCCAGCCCAGGCAGCCGTCGGTCACCGAAACGCCGTAGCGCAGCTGACCGCTCAGGGGCTGGCAGCCTTCGAACAGGTGGCTTTCCAGCATCACGCCCATCAGCGAGCGATCGCCCTGCAGGCGTTGCTCCAGCACTTCGTTGAACACTGCCGGCTGGCGCAACGGGTCCTTGCCGCTGTTGGCGTGGCTGCAATCGACCATGATCCGCGCCGGGATCTTCAGTTTGTGCAGGTCGCGCTGGACCTGGGCCACGCTCTGGCGATCGTAGTTCGGGCCGCTGTGGCCGCCGCGCAGTACCAGGTGGGTGTCGGGGTTGCCCGGGGTCTGGATGACTGCCGGGTGGCCCTGGCTGTCGACGCCGAAGTGACGGTGCGGGTGCGCCGCCGAGCGCATGGCGTCACAGGCGATGGCGACGCCGCCGTCGGTGCCGTTCTTGAAGCCCACGGGCATCTCCAGGCCGCTGGCCATTTCCCGGTGGATCTGCGACTCGGTGGTGCGGGCGCCAATGGCCACCCAGCTCAGCAGGTCGTCGAAGTAGCCGGCGGCCATGGGTTGCAGCAGTTCAGTGGCGATCGGCAGGCCCAGGCGCAGCATCTCGCGCATCAGGTCCCGGGACAGGCTCAGGCCAGCGGCCATGTCGTCGCTGCCATCCAGGCGCGGGTCGTAGGCCAGGCCTTTCCAGCCGACGGTGGTGCGGGGCTTTTCCACGTAGGCGCGCATCACCAGGAACATCTGCTCGCTCACCTCTTCGGCCAGACGGGCCAGGTTGGCGGCGTATTCCAGGGCCGATTGCGGGTCGTGGATGGAGCAGGGGCCGACCACCACCAGTAGGCGTGGGTCGCGACCTTCGAGAATGGCGCGCACCGCCTGGCGGTGGCTGGCAACTTGCTGGCTCAAGGCCTGGGACAGCGGCAGTTGCTGCTTGAGCTCGAGGGAGCTGGGCAGGCGCCGGGTCAGGGGTTCATTGGCGCTGACTTGGGCGGACAGGGGCAAAGCGGATACGGACGAGTTCATGTGCGGTCTTCCTGGGCGGGCGGCGGGTGATGTCCCGCGCGCGGCCCTACTGGGGTGTTCGACAATTGGCCGTACTGGCCATCAGTGTGCAATTGCCACCGGTAGGTGACCGATCGGAGGCGGCAGGCTGTCCCGAGCGGAGGCTGCTAAATCGCCAGGCGGAAAACATGTCGTAGCGGTAATAGGTGGCGTAGTTCATGGGGCAATCCTCGGTAAGTTCGGTGTGTTGCGTAAAAGTCGTGGTTGAAAACGTTGTGCCGGAAAAAACAAAACCCCCGGTCGGGAGGCCGACCGGGGGTTGAGATTTCTCTGGTAGGCGACCCGTCAAAGTGGGCGCCGGTTGGGTATCAGGCGCGCCAGTGGCTAAACCAATACCCAAAATAAAAGTTGACCGGAGCCAGAGTGCCGTTGACCCAGGCAGCCGCGACCGAGCGCAGTGCGCTGGCGGTGTGGCGATGCAGGGAAAGGGTCTGGGACAGCATGGGGTTTCTCCGTGAAGTGGGGCGAGCTTACTAGAGGCCAGGGCCGCGATTCAATCAGTAATTTCTATGGGTGCGGTTGTCTCGGGTGATGGATTAAGCGGCGCCAGGATTTATGCCACACTCGCCGCTCTCCCCTCGTTGCCTCGCCAAGGAATCTCCATGACCGTGCTGACCCTCGCTGCCGCCCAATCGGTGTCCATTGCTGGCGACTGGCTGGGGAATCTCGCCCGGCATCAGCATCTGATGCGGCTGGCGGCGCAGCAGGGGGTGCAGGTCCTGGTGTTTCCCGAGCTGTCCCTGACCGGTTATGAGCCACAGCTGGCCGCACAACTGGCGCTGGCCCCGGATGCCCCGCAGCTGCAGCCGTTGCGGGACCTGGCCCGGGAGCTGCGGCTGACGGCGGTGGTGGGCTTGCCGATTCGCCTGGTCGAGGACGGGCCGGTGCTGATCGGGGCGCTGGTGCTGGCAGCCGACGGCTCGTTGGCGCTGTACAGCAAGCAGCATCTGCATGCCGGGGAGGAGCGCTTTTTTGCCCCCGGCACTGGCGGGGCGCCGCTGCAACTGGCAGAGGCAAGGTTGGCCCTGGCGGTGTGTGCGGATTTTTGCCATGCCAGTCATGTCCAGGCCGCAGTGGCGGCCGGTGCCGACATCTATGCCGCCGGAGTGCTGATCAGCGAGGGTGGTTATGCCGCCGACAGTGCGTTGTTGCAGGGTTATGCCCGGGAGCACGGCATTGTGCTGTTGATGGCCAATCATGGCGGTCCCAGCGGGGGTTGGGCCTGTGCCGGGCGTAGCGCGATCTGGGGTCCTGACGGCCAGTTGCTGGGCGCCGTGGAGGGGGTTGGCGAAGCGCTGCTGATTGCCCGCTGTGTTGCCGGGCAATGGCGGGCCCAGGTTGTGCCGGTGGCCGGCTGATGAATGCGCTGCAATTGCGCCCGGCGTCAGCGGCCGACCTGGCCTTCGCCCGGGACCTGACCCGCTCGACCATGCTCGGCTACTACATCCGCAATGATCTGCTATGGCTCGATGAGGCTTTCGATGTGGCCTGGGCCGGTCGCGAGAACCTGTTGATCTGCCAGGCAGACGAGGTGCTGGGCTATGTCAGCCTGAGTCGGGACCTGCGGGCCCTTTATATTCGTGAATTGCATGTGCAGCAGGCATGGCGCGGGCGTGGGGTTGGCGCCTGGACCCTGGCGCGGCTGCTGGAGCGGGCGCGTCAGGAGCACCTTGGGCTGTTGCGCCTGACGGTGTTCAAGGGCAACCCGGCACAGCGCCTGTACCAGCGGATGGGTTTGAAGGTGGTGGGGGAGGAGGAGTGTTTCTGGCGTATGGAGCGTCCTACTGTCGCAGGCGCCGATCCTGGGTAGCGGGCCCCGGGCTGTCGGGGCCTGAAGGTGCCAGGCCGTCCGCGGTCGGGCAGGCGCTGTCGCTTTATCGCTCGCCGATGAATTTTATATAGCGCTTGTGATTAGGTTTGTACGTCGCTTTTTTGCTAAGGTGTCCGGCAACCTTTAAAGACCAAATCGCGAGGTGTCTGCTTGATTAGGGTGCTAGTAGTCGATGACCATGATCTCGTTCGTACGGGCATTACACGAATGTTGGCTGACATCGATGGCCTGCAAGTAGTCGGGCAGGCGGAGTCAGGGGAAGAATCCCTGCTCAAGGCGCGGGAGCTGAAGCCCGACGTCGTCCTGATGGACGTCAAGATGCCCGGGATCGGAGGTCTTGAAGCCACGCGCAAACTGCTGCGCAGCCATCCGGACATCAAGGTCGTGGCGGTGACTGTCTGCGAAGAGGATCCGTTCCCGACACGCCTGCTGCAAGCCGGCGCGGCGGGCTACCTCACCAAGGGCGCGGGCCTCAACGAAATGGTCCAGGCGATTCGCCTGGTATTTGCCGGTCAGCGTTACATCAGCCCGCAGATTGCCCAGCAACTGGTCTTCAAATCGTTTCAGCCTTCCAGCGACTCGCCGTTCGACGCTTTGTCCGAGCGTGAGATTCAGATCGCGCTGATGATTGTCGGCTGCCAGAAAGTGCAGATCATCTCCGACAAGCTGTGTCTGTCGCCGAAAACCGTGAACACCTATCGCTATCGTATTTTCGAGAAGCTTTCGATCAGCAGCGATGTCGAGCTGACGCTGCTGGCGGTTCGTCATGGCATGGTCGATGCCAGCCTCTGAAATGACCGACCTGTTTGATCCCAGCGCTTTTCTTTCTACCTGCAGTGGCCGTCCTGGCGTGTATCGCATGTTCGACAGCGATGCACGCTTGCTGTACGTCGGTAAAGCCAAGAACCTGAAAAACCGCCTGTCCAGCTACTTCCGCAAGACCGGCCAGGCACCGAAGACCGCCGCCCTGGTGGCGCGTATCGCCCAGATCGAAACCACCATCACCGCCAACGAAACCGAAGCACTGCTGCTGGAGCAGACGCTGATCAAGGAATGGCGGCCGCCCTACAACATTCTGCTGCGCGACGATAAATCATATCCCTATGTGTTCCTTTCGGACGGTGATTTTCCGCGATTCAGCATCCATCGTGGGGCGAAGAAGCAGAAGGGCAAGTACTTCGGCCCTTACCCCAGCGCCGGCGCGATCCGCGAAAGCCTCAGCCTGTTGCAGAAGACCTTCATGGTTCGCCAGTGCGAGGACAGCTACTACAAGAACCGTACCCGACCCTGCCTGCAGTATCAGATCAAGCGCTGCAAGGGGCCTTGCGTAGGCCTGGTGGAGCCTGAAGTGTATGCCGAGGACGTGCGCCACTCGGTGATGTTCCTGGAAGGGCGCAGCAATGCCCTGACCGATGAACTCTCCAGCGCCATGGAAGCGGCGGCTGCCGCCCTGGATTTTGAAAAGGCCGCCGAACTGCGGGACCAGATCTCCCTGCTGCGCCGGGTCCAGGACCAGCAGAGCATGGAAGGCGGCACCGGCGATGTGGATGTGGTGGCCGCCTTCGTCAACCCGGGCGGTGCCTGCGTGCACCTGATCAGCGTGCGGGGCGGGCGGGTGCTGGGCAGCAAGACCTTCTTCCCCCAGGTG
>NZ_QKLN01000041.1:0-147306 GCF_003225665.1 Pseudomonas sp. TKO26 | reverse complement strand
CCCCCGGTGGCTCGGAATTGTGACAAAGAGCCAGCCTCTGCCCGCGCATTCCCCGACAATCCTGCCGCGGTCCCTGCCCGGTGCCCCCCCCGCTGCCCCCGCTCAGCCCGCTCCCCTTCGGCCCCAACCCCTTCCCGCCGCCGAAACCCCTCCCCCCCCCCCCCCCCCCGCCACTGCTGCTGTCATCTCGCACATCGACGACGTTGTCGCTGCGCCGGCCTTTTTTCCAAAGCATGGGGGAGTCCTCGTTTTTTCTGCTGGTCAGTGTTGCTGGTGGCTCAGACCGGCGCCAGTCCGGTCGTCAGGGATTTTTGCGCACGCTACCATGGCCCGGCGCCGGATCGATCCGGTTCGGACTCATTCGGGGCTTGCTATTGAACATCGACACCCGCATCAAATTCCGTCACCTGGTGTGTTTTCTTGAAATGGCCCGCCAGGGCAGCCTGGCCCGAGCCGCCGATGTGCTGGCGGTGAGCCAGCCGGCCATGTCGAAAACCCTCAAGGAACTGGAGGACCTGCTGGACACCCGGTTGTTTGCCAGGAGCAAGGCCGGGCTCAGCCTGACCGAGGCCGGGCGGGCCTTCCTGCGTTACGCCGGGCCGTCGGTGCAGGCCCTGCGCGAGGGCGTCAGCAGCCTGCGCGGCGGCGAATATGCCGCCGGGCTGGTGCGTATCGGCGTGCTGTCCACGGTGGAAAGCCTGCTGCTGCCGGAGGTGATGCGGCGCCTGCACCAGCGGCACTCGGCATTGACCGTGAGCGTGGTGACCGGCCCGAGCGCCTATCTGCTTTCGCAGTTGCGGGTCGGCGATCTGGACCTGGTGGTGGGGCGCATGACCGAAAGTCCGGAGATCCAGGGCCTGAGTTTCGAGCACCTGTACAGCGAATCCCTGACCTTGGTGGCTCGTCCCGAGCATCCGCTGGTGGTCGGTCCCTTCACCCGTGACGCGGTGAGCGAATATCCCCTGGTATTGCCCCTGGCCGGCACCAGCATCCGCAAGCATGCCGATAGCCTGTTCGTGCAGTGCGGCATTGCCCAGTCGGCACAGCGTTTGGAAACCCTGTCGGTGGCCCTGAGCCGGCGTTACACCCTGTCCAGCGATGCGCTGTGGATCGCGCCGCTGGATGCGGTGCGCCTGGACCTGGCCAATGGCGAGCTGCAGGAGCTGGACCTGGGCCTGCGCGAGCCCGGCGGTTCGCTGGGCATCTCCAGCAACTCCAGCCTGCCGCTGTCGCTGGCGGCGCAATGGGCGGTCGAGGTGCTCAGGGAGGTGGGACAGGCCTATCGTGAAGGCTGCTATCCATAACTATTTGGTTATGGATTGAGGGCGGTTTTTCAATGTTCCACCCTCCTGATTTGTTTGAAACTGCGCCAGCTGCGCTCCATAAATCAAACAACAGGAGATCGACATGTCTGATGCAGACAGCCGTCGCTTCGTGATTCGTGACCGTAACTGGCACCCCAAGGCCCTGACCCCCGACTACAAGACCTCCGTTGCCCGCTCGCCGCGCCAAGCGCTGGTGAGCATTCCACAATCGCTGAGCGAAACCAGCGGCCCGGACTTTTCCCACCTGCGCACCGGGCGTTTCGACAACGACCTGCTGCTCAACTTCAATAACGGCGGATTGCCGGTGGGCGAGCGGATCATCGTTTCCGGGCGGGTCTGCGATCAGTACGGCAAACCCATTCCCCACACCCTGGTGGAGATGTGGCAAGCCAACGCCGGCGGCCGCTACCGGCACAAGAACGACCGCTACCTGGCGCCCCTGGACCCGAACTTCGGTGGTGTCGGCCGAGCCCTCACCGACCGCGACGGCTACTACAGCTTCCGCACCATCAAGCCCGGCCCCTACCCATGGCGCAACGGTCCCAACGACTGGCGTCCGGCGCATATCCACTTCTCCATCAGCGGTCCGTCGATTGCCACGCGCCTGATCACCCAGCTGTATTTCGAAGGCGACCCCTTGATTCCGCTGTGCCCGATCGTCAAGTCCATCGCCAACCCGGACGCGGTGCAGAGCCTGATCGCGCGCCTGGACATGGGCAATGCCAATCCCATGGACTGCCTGGCCTATCGCTTCGACATCGTGTTGCGCGGCCAGCGCAAGACCCACTTCGAAAACTGCTGAGGAGCCTGCCATGCCTGTTCAACTGCTGCCTGAAACCCCCTCGCAAACGGCCGGCCCCTATGTACACATCGGCCTGGCCCTGGCAGCGGCGGGAAACCCGACCCGCCCCGAGGAAATCTGGAACCAGATGGCCAAGCCCGATGCGCCGGGCGAGCGGATCCTGCTGATCGGCCATGTGTACGATGGCAACGGCCACCTGGTGCGCGACTCCTTCCTGGAGTTCTGGCAGGCCGATTCCGCCGGGGTCTACGACCCGGTGTTCGACACGGAAAAGCCGTTCAACTGCTTCGGCCGCACCGCCACCACCTTCGATGCCGGGGAATGGACCCTCCACACGGTCAAGCCCGGGGTGGTGAACAACGCTGCCGGGGTGCCCATGGCGCCGCACATCAACCTGTCGCTGTTTGCCCGGGGGATCAACATTCACCTGCACACCCGGCTGTATTTCGCCGATGAACCGGAAGCCAACGCCCGGTGCCCGGTGCTGAATCTGATCGAACAGCCGCAGCGCCGGGAAACCCTGCTGGCCCATCCGTGCGAGGTCGAAGGCCTGCGCGCCTACCGCTTCGACATTCGCATTCAGGGTGAAGGCGAGACGGTGTTCTTCGACTTCTGACACCGCGCCGCGCCACGGAGGGCGACCGTCGGTCCCGACCTACTTCATGGAAAGCAGTTCCAGAAAACCGCCAAGCCCGGCTAACCTGCGCACAAGGCGCGGTGTCGGGCTCATGGCTCGCATCCGTCGACCTCGGGCGGCAATCGAACCTCGCCCTGCAGTTCCCCAACTGGCCCGTTGTCACTAGAATCGGCCAAATTTTGTCGGGACCCGACCATGGCAGGCAGTCAAATCGAACGCGTTTTCAGTGTTCTCGAACGTCTTACCGGTGATCCCCGCGGCCTGCCCTTGCAGACCCTGGCGGAACAGCTGGAGATCCCCAAAAGTGCCACCCACCGCCTGCTGGCGGAACTGATCCGCCTGGGCTATGTACGGCAGAACCCGGACAACCTGCGCTACCAACTGTCCACCCGGCTGGTGGCCATGGGCTTTCGCTACCTGTCCGCCAGCGGGGCCGATATTGTTCAGCCGGTGCTCGACCGGCTGGCCGCCGAATCCGGCGAGCTGGTGCGCCTGGGAGTGATCGAAGGCGAGCGCCAGACCTGGATCGCCAAGTCCCAGGGTGCCCGTTCCGGCCTGCGCTACGACCCGGACATGGGCCGTGAGGCACCGTTGTTCTATACCGCTTCCGGGCATGCCTGGCTGGCCACCCTGAGCGATGCCGAGGCCTTGTCCCTGGTGGAGCGCCAGGGCGTGGAACCCCCGACGGATCTGGGACCAAATGCACCGCGCTCGAACATCGAGTTGCTCGAACGCCTGCGCCTGGCCCGCGAGCAGGGTTACGCCTGGGTCGAGGAAAGCTCGGCGCTCGGCACCTCGGCGATTGCCGCCGTGGTGCGCCATCCCATCGATGGCCGGGTGGTGGGCGTGCTCAGCATCGCCGGCCCCAGCGCACGCCTGCCGTTGGCGCGGCTGCATGAACTGGCGCCACTGCTGCTGCAATTCGCCGAGGAACTGTCGGCTGCCAGTCAGGCCTCCGAACTGTTCAATTGAGCCAGGGCGCTTTGCCGGCGGATACCCGGCGCAGCGCCGGGTCGATGGTTCTCAACGAAGTTGTTCGGTAATCGAACGGTATTGCTTGTCGCTCTTGTGTGAAATTGGAACTGAGTTCTAAATAATTGGATTTCAGCGTCCCGATAATAATCACAAGAGGATTCGTCATTGAAGCCGCCACTGCGCATTGCCCTGATCGGCGTCGGCAACATGGGGCAGCAGCATTACCAACACCTCAAGACCCTGGCCGAGGCCCGGCTCTGCGCCGTCGCTGATCCTGGCTCCCAGGCCGTCGCGGTCGCCGCGCAATGGCAGGTGCCGCATTTCAGTGATCACCAGACCCTGCTGCGGGAAATTCGCCCGGACGCGGTGATCGTCGCCAATCCCAATAATCTTCACGTCAGCACTGCCCTGGATTGCCTGGCGGCGGGTGTTCCGGTGCTGCTGGAAAAGCCCGTGGGCGTGCATCTTGATGAAGTACGCGAGCTGGTAGCGGCATCGCGTGACACGGGTGTGCCGGTGCTGGTGGGTCATCACCGGCGGCACAATCCATTGATCGCCCGTGCCCGTGAACTGGTGCACAGCGGCGCCCTGGGACAGCTGACCACGGTCACCGCGCTCTGGCAGTTGCGCAAGCCCGAGAGCTACTTCGATATTCCCTGGCGCCGCGAGGCCGGCGCCGGCCTGTTGCTGACCAACCTGATTCACGATCTCGATCTGCTGCGCCATCTGTGCGGCGAGGTGCGACAAGTGCAGGCCATCACCAGCAACCGCGTGCGCGGCTACGCCAATGAAGATTGCGCGGTGGTGCTGTTGCAGTTCGACAACGGCGCCCTGGGCAGCCTGACCGGTTCCGATGCCGCGGCCGCCCCCTGGAGTTGGGAGCTGGATTCCGGGGAGAACCCGGTGTACCCGCGCCAGAGCGATCAGCCTTGCTACCTGCTGGCCGGCACCGAGGGCGCGCTGAGCATTCCCCAGCTCAAGCGCTGGCATTACGCCGAAGCCGGGGAGGGTTGGCATCAACCCTTGCTGATGCAGCAGGAAACCTTCGACCCGGGCGAGGCTCTGCGCCTGCAATTGCAGCACTTCGTCCAGGTCGCCCGCGGCGAAGTCGCGCCGCTGGTCAGTGCCGCCGATGCCGCGCGTACCCTGGCGCTGATTGAGGCGATTCGCCAGGCCGCGGCCACGGGGCAGGCCTGCACCCCAACCCCTGTTGAGTGAACGATTGATGAGTGAGCGGATTTTTTCCCTGGCCAGCCTGACCGTGCTGGAGCTGTCGCCGCCAGAGATGGTGGAGGTGGCGGCCCGCGCCGGCTACAGCCATGTCGGCCTGCGCCTGGAACCGGCGACCCCGGAGGAACATCACTTCCCGCTGGTGGCGGACGCCGGCCTGCGGCGCCAGACCCTGGCGCGCCTGCGCGATAGCGGCGTGCGGGTGCTGGATGTGGAGATCCTGCGGCTCAAGCCGCAGACCCGGGTGGGCGACTTCGAAGCGCTGCTGGCGGTGGGCGCGGAGTTCGCCGCCAGCGAGTTGCTGGTGGCGGGCAATGACCCGGATGAGGCGCGGATGACCGACAACTTCGCCGCGCTGTGCGATCTGGCGCGGCAGTACGGGCTGCACCCCCATCTGGAGTTCATGCCCTGGACCGATGCGCGCAATCTGGAACAGGCCGTGCGGGTGGTGGAAAACGCCGGTCGTGACAACGGCTGCGTGCTGGTGGACGCCTTCCATTTCGACCGTTCCGGTTCGCGTCTGGCAGACTTGGCGCAGGTCGCTCCGGCGCGCCTGCGTTACGCGCAGCTGTGCGACGTGGCTGGCCCGCGTCCGGATGACATGCAGGAGATCCTGCGCCAGGCCCGTAACGAACGGCGTTTTCCGGGGCAGGGCGATTGCGATCTGCCGGGGTTGCTCCAGTGTCTGCCGCAGCACCTGCCCCTGAGCCTGGAAATTCCCACGGTGCAGTTGCTGGAGCAGGGCGTGAGTGCCTTGCAGCGGGCGCAGATGGCGCTGGATGCAACCCGAGCGCTGCTGGCCAGGACCTGAGTCGGCGGGAGGGCTTTCGCCGGCCAGCCGGCTCCTACACCTATCCGCTAGGCACCGGCTGGCCGCGAAGCTGTGTCTTCAATCACTCCAAGGAGTGCCCATGATCCGTAGCACGCCCCTTTCCGGGAGCAATCACCCTTTCAAGGGCATCCTGCTGATTGTCCTGGCGACCTTCCTGTTCGCCAGCCACGATGCCCTGTCCAAATACCTCTCGGGGTTCTTCCCGGTGATCATGGTGGTCTGGGCCCGTTACCTGATCCATACCTTGCTGATGGCCGGGATCTTCCTGCCGCAATCCGGCCTGCGGGTGCTGCGCAGCAAGCGCCCGCTGCTGCAACTGCTGCGGGCCTTGTGCCTGCTGAGTACCAGCTTGCTGTTCACCTCGGCGCTGCTGTTCATTCCCCTGGCCGAGGCCACGGCGGTCAACTTTCTCACGCCGGTGCTGGTCACCGCGTTGTCGGTGCCGCTGCTCGGTGAACAGGTGACCCGCGGCCAGTGGCTGGCGGTGATCTGCGGTTTTGTCGGGGTGCTGATCATCGTCCATCCGGGCGGCGAGCTGTTCACCCCGGCGGTGCTGCTGCCGTTCTGTTCGGCGCTGTTCTTCTGCTTCTATCAACTGCTGACCCGCAAGCTGGCCGAGCACGACAGCCCCGCCACCAGCAATTTTTTCGCCGGGCTGTGCAACACCCTGGTGATGAGCGCGCTGGTGCCGTTCTTCTGGCAGACCCCGGGGATTGTCCATGGCGCGCTGATGCTGGCGCTGGGGGCCTGTGGCATGTGCGCCCACCTGTTCCTGACCCAGGCCTTTCGCCTTGCGGCGCCGGCGCTACTGGCGCCCTTTGGTTATTGCCAGATTGTCTTTGCCGGGCTGCTGGGCTGGTTGCTGTTCGGTCATGCGCCGTCGTTGATCACCCAGCTGGGCATCGCCGTGATCTGCCTCAGCGGGCTGGCGGCGGCCTGGCAGCAACGCCGTGGCTGAGACGCCTCAGAAACGAAAGCGCACCACCAGGTTCTGCAGGCCGGCCGCCAGCTGCGACAGCTCCTGGCTGGTGGCGTTGGTGCGCGTGGCGGCGTCGGCGCTTTCCAGGGACAGGTTGCGGATGTTCAGCAGGTTGCGGTCCACTTCACGGGCCACCTGGGCCTGTTCTTCCGAGGCACTGGCGATCACCAGGTTGCGCTCGTGGATCTGCTCCATGGCCCGGGTGATTTCCCCCAGGGCCAGCCCGGCCTGTTCGGCGATGGACAGGGTCTGGGCCACCCGCTGACTGTTGCCGTGCATGGACTGCACCACGCAGTCGGTGTCGCCCTGGACCCGGCCAATCATCTGTTCGATTTCCTGGGTCGACTGCTGGGTGCGATGGGCCAGGGCCCGCACTTCATCTGCCACTACGGCAAAGCCGCGGCCGGCTTCCCCAGCCCGCGCGGCCTCGATGGCGGCGTTCAGGGCCAGCAGGTTGGTCTGTTCGGCGATGGCGCGGATCACGTCCAGCACTTTGCCGATCTCCCGTGATTGCTCGGCCAGGGTCTGCACTTGCTGCAGGGCGGTGCCGGTGTCGCTGCTCATGGCCTGGATCGAGTCCAGGGTCTGGATCACCCGGGTCTGCCCCTGGGTGGCCTGGGCGGTGGACTGGCGGGTGGTGTCGGAGGTAGACACCGCGTTGCGCGCCACTTCCTCGACGGCCACGGTCATCTCGTTGACGGCGGTGGCGGCTTGCTCGATTTCGTTGTGTTGCTGCTGCAGGCGGCTGGAGTCCTGATGGGTGCTCTGGCTCATCTGCTGCGCGGCGCCGGCCAGTTGGGTCGAAGTGCTGCTGATCAGTTGCAGGGTTTCACGCAGGCTGGCCTGCATGCTGGCCAGGGCCTTGAGCAGGCGCGCGGTTTCATCGCTGCCCGCGCTGTGGATCGGTCGGCTGAGATCGCCGGCGGCCACTTGCTCGGCCACGCCCACGGCCTGGCGGATGGGCACGACGATGCTGCGAATCAACAGCCAGGCCAGGCACAGGGTCAGCAGGGCGACAGCGATCAGGGCGCCGATCACCGTGACCTTGACCTGGGTGTAGAGCGCGTCGGCGTGCTGGGCCGATTGACTGACCTCCTCGGCAGTCAGGTTCATCAGTTCGGCGAACTGATCGCCGGTCTGGGTCGAGTACTCCTGGATCTTGCCGTTGAGCAGCGCCGTCATCTCGCTGCTGCGATTGTCCTGGGACAGGGCTTCGTACTGGGCCAGGGCCTGTTGGTAGCTTTTGACCGTGGCGAGGAAGGTCTCGTATTGCACCCGGTTGTGATCGCCCACCAGCGGCGCGAACCTGGCCAGGGCCTGGTCGAGCCAGGCTTGAACCTGATGCAGGCGGGCAATGGTGCTGTCCAGCACCTTGGGTTCGCGATTGAGGGCCATGCGCAGGCTCAGCACGCGGATGCTCAGTACGTAGTCGCGCACTTCTCCCAGGTAGCGGGTGCTGGGCAGGGAAATGTTTTCGGTGTGCTGGCCGGTGGCGCGGACTTCGGCCACTTGCTTGAGGGCGAACAGCCCCTGCAGCAGGACCAGCAGGGCAATCACGCCGAAGCTGATCACGGCGCGTTTGGCGATGCTCAGGTTACCCAGCGTCATGGGACGTTCTCCGAGTGTGGAAAAAAGGGGGAAGGGGGAACAGATAAAAAAAGCGCAGGCCCGGAACCGGACCTGCGCGAGGGGAGCATCAGTCTTCTACGTGGGGAATCTTGCGCGGGGCCATGAAGTACATCCAGGTCAGGGCAATGAAGTACATGGCCGGGATCAGGGTGAACAACAGGGTGTAGTTGTTATTGGTAGCGGTGAGGATGTGGCCGACGATCTGGGTCATGAACATGCCGCCGATGGCCGCGCACATGCCGCCAAAGCCGAACACGGTGCTCATCATGTGCTTGGGCGTGTAATCCATCACCAGGCTCCAGATGTTGGCGGTCCAGGCCTGGTGGGCGCCGATCCCCAGGGAGATGGCGAACACCGCGAGCCACAGGCTGGCCGTGCCGGCCGCCATGATCACGCCGATGATGCAGCAGGCGAACAGGAACATTGACAGCAGCCGCGCCTTGATCGGGTTCATGCCGCGCCCGATCAGGAACGAGGAGAGGATGCCGCCACCGACGCTGCCGAAGTCGGCAGTCAGGTAGATGATGATCAGCGGGATGCCCATCTGGGTGACGTTGATCCCCAGGTTGTACTGCTGGTTGAGGAACGGCGGCAGCCAGTACAGGTAGAACCAGAACACCGGCGCGGTCAACGAGTAGGCCAGGGCGAAGGCCCAGGTGCCGCGCATGCGCAGGATGCGGCTGAAAGGCACGCGGGTTTGTTCGGGTTCCGCTTGCTGCTGGATGTAGGCCAGCTCCGAGGCCTTGACGCTAGGGTGGTCTTCCGGGTTGAAGTACTTCAGGCCCCAGAACAGCAGCCACACGCCGCCCAGTGCGGCCATGCACAGGAACGCCGCTTGCCAGCCCCAGGCGTGGAGGATCAACGGCAGCAGCATGGGCGTGAACATCGCCCCGACGTTGGTCCCGGCGTTGAAGATGCCGGTGGCCACCGCACGTTCGCCAGCCGGGAACCACAGGCGCGTGGTCTTCACGCAGGCCGGGTAGTTGGCGGCCTCGGTGAGTCCGAGAATGAACCGGCAGACCATGAAGCCCACCGCCGAAGTGGCCAGGCCGTGGGCACCGGTGGCCAGGCTCCAGAGCAGCACGGCGCAGAAGAACACCCGTTTCACCCCGACCCGGTCGATCAGCCGGCCCTGGAGCACGAAGCCCACGGCGTAGCCGACCTGGAACCAGAAGTTGATGTTGGCGTAGTCCATCGCCGTCCAGTTCATTTCCTTGGCCAGGATCGGCTGCATCACGCCCAGGGCGGCGCGATCGATGTAGTTCAGGGTGGTGGCGAAGAACACCAGGGCGAGCATGCCCCAGCGGGTTTTGCCAACCGCCATGGCGCCGCGGATCTTGTCGCCGATGCCACCGGCGACGCTGAGGCTCGGGGCGATACGAGAGCTTTGAGAAGGAGTCATGTAAGCCATCCGTTCAGTGACTGACGAGCCTGGGCTCGTCGGAACTCTAAGGCGCGTGATCAATCGTCAGTAAGGGCATGAGCGCCGGTGACTGGGTGATTGATCGGCTGGGTAGGTTCGTCGTTGCGGCTTTGCAGCAGGCGGACGAACGTCATCGGGACGAGCGCAGCTCAGGGCTGTAGCGCGTCGTGATCCAGGGGGCCGGTTGAGGTCGTTCCAGGCGCAAGCCAAAGGGATGAGCAGCAGGGCGGGGCGTTGAGTGCAAGCATGAGGATGTACCCGATTTTTGAAATTTTTATGGTCTGTTCTGGGTCTGGGTGATTGAAGCCGCTGGTTCTTGGGGCGGCTCAATGTGCTGTCGATGGTGCGCAGTGGCTGAAAAATCGTCAATTCGCCAATCGGCATTGTGTTCGATAATCGAACACAAAACTAACTGGTTCGTACACTTTAAATCATGCTGTGGAATAATCCGCTCCATCGAATAAAAGGCTCGGGCGCCACCGGCCGTCATTTCCCGGGAGTTGAATCATGCAGCGTTCCATCGCCACCGTTTCCTTGAGCGGCACCCTGCCGGAAAAACTCGAAGCCATTGCCGCCGCCGGGTTCGATGGGGTGGAGATTTTCGAGAACGACCTTCTCTACTACGACGGCAGCCCCCGGGAAATCAGGCAGATGTGCGCCGACCTGGGGATTGCCATCACCCTGTTCCAGCCGTTCCGCGATTTCGAGGGCTGCCGCCGTGATCGCCTGGCGCGCAACCTGGAGCGTGCCGAGCGCAAATTCGACCTGATGCAGGAATTGGGCACCGACCTGGTGCTGGTATGCAGCAACACCTCGGTGGACAGCCTGGGGGATCGCAAGATCCTTATCGACGATCTGCGCCAGTTGGCCGAACGGGCCGCGGTGCGTGGTTTGCGCATCGGCTACGAAGCCCTGGCCTGGGGCCGTCACGTGAATACTTATCAACAGGTCTGGGACATCGTGCGCAGCGCCGATCACCCAAGCCTGGGGGTGTTGCTGGACAGCTTCCACACCCTGTCGCTCAAGGGCGACCCGGCGGCGATTGCCGAGATTCCCGGGGACAAGATCTTCTTCGTGCAGATGGCCGACGCGCCGATCCTGGCCATGGATGTGCTGGAGTGGAGCCGGCATTTTCGCTGCTTCCCGGGCCAGGGCGAGTTCGACCTGCCAGGGTTCCTGGCGCCGATCATCAAGAGTGGCTACACCGGGCCGCTGTCCCTGGAGATCTTCAACGACGGCTTTCGCGCCGCGCCGCCGCGGGCCAATGCCGCCGACGGCCTGCGTTCCCTGCTGTACCTGGAGGAGAAGACCCGCGAGCGCCTGTTGCAGGAAGCGCAGCCGGTGGCCAACCTGGACATCCTCTTCGCCCCACCGGCGGTTGAAGCCTATGGCGGCACCGAGTTCCTTGAATTCGCAGTGGACGAGGCCCTGGGGGCCAAGCTGGGTGGCTGGCTGGAACGCCTGGGCTTTGCCAAGGCAGGGCAGCATCGCTCCAAGAGTGTCAGCCTGATGCGCCAGGGCGATATCAACCTGATCCTCAACTCCGAGCCTTACTCCTTTGCCCACAGCTTCTTCGAGGCTCACGGCCCGTCAGTGTGTGCCACGGCCATTCGGGTCAAGGACAGTGCCAAGGCCCTGGAGCGTGCGGTGGCCTACAAGGGCCAGCCTTATCGCGGGCTGGTGGGCCCCAACGAACTGGAGCTGGCGGCGGTGCGCGAACCCGATGGCAGCCTGATCTACCTGGTGGATCCGCAGCAGGGCGGCCAGCACCTGTATGACACCGACTTCCACATGCACAGCGGCGTGGTGGCCAAGGGCGGCCTCAAGCGCATCGACCACATGGCCATGGCCCTGCCGGCGGACAGCCTCGACAGTTGGGCGCTGTTCTACAAGAGCCTGCTGGATTTCGCAGCCGATGATGAAGTGGTGCTGCCCGATCCCTATGGCCTGGTGAAAAGCCGGGCCCTGCGCAGCCGCTGCAGCTCGATCCGCCTGCCGCTGAACATCTCGGAGAACCGCAACACGGCGATCTCCCATGCGCTGTCCAGTTATCGCGGCTCGGGGGTGCATCACATCGCCTTTGATTGCGACGACATCTTCGCCGAGGTCAGCCGGGCCAAGGAGGCCGGAGTGCCGCTGCTGGATATCCCCCTCAACTACTACGATGACCTGGCCGCGCGTTTTGATTTCGACGACGAGTTCCTCAGCGAACTGGCCTACTACAACGTCCTGTATGACCGCGATGCCCAGGGCGGTGAGCTGTTCCACGTCTATACCGAACCTTTCGAGGGGCGTTTCTTCTTCGAGATCATCCAGCGCAAGAACGGCTATGTCGGCTATGGCGCGGCCAACGTGGCGGTGCGTCTGGCTGCCATGGCCAAGTCCCGCAGCGGCGCGGTGCGCCAGGCCAAGTTGTAGCGCATTGGTAACCGGAGGCGGTAATCCACCGCCTCTGTGCTTTCTTTCGCGACAGGACGCGGCCCATAATCGCCCGCGTGTCCAGTGATGGCCGTGAGCCCAGAATGACAATGACCAGTGAACGCTCGATTGCGCCCGATGAGCCTGCCCTCGAACCGCGCAAGAGTCGCAAGAACAACCCGGAAAAGACCCGCGAGAACATCCTTCAAGAAGCCATTGTCGAGTTCGTCCAGCAAGGGCTTTCCGGTGCGCGGGTGGATGCGATCGCCGAGCGCATCCACACCTCCAAGCGCATGATCTATTACTACTTCGGCAGCAAGGAGCAGCTGTACGTCGAGGTGCTGGAAAAACTCTACGGCGATATCCGCAGCACCGAGAGCCGCCTGCACCTGGCGGAACTGGCGCCGCAGGAGGCGATTCGCCGGCTGGTGGAGTTCACCTTCGACCACCACGACCGCAATGTCGATTTCGTGCGTATCGTCAGCATCGAAAATATCCACAAGGCCGAGTACGTGAAGCAGTCCGGCGTGATCAAGGCGATGAACAACACCATTCTCCATGCCCTGGGCGAGATCCTTGAGCGTGGTGTGCAGGACGGCGTGTTCCGCAGTGGCCTGGACCCGCTGGACGTGCATTTGCTGATCAGCTCGTTCTGTTTCTATCGGGTGTCGAACCGTCATACCTTTGGCGAGATCTTCCAGATCGACCTGCCGGACGAAGCCATCAAGCAACGGCACCGGGACATGATCTGCGAGTCGGTGCTGCGCTACCTGCAAGCCTGACGCCAGTGCTCGTAGGAGCTGGCTTGCCAGCAAAAGCACCCGTAAGATCGCCGTCGCCACCAAGGCTCCTACAACATCCCCCTCGACAAGGAAGGCACCATGGGCAACCCCGTTCCCACGCTGAAAATCATCCTGATCCTGATGATCGTCGTTGACTCGTTCTGGTTCGGCGAGCGCCTGCTGTCCCTGACCGGGTTCAGCGTATTCGACTGGCTGCCGAGCTCGCTGATCAATGTGGTGGGGCTGTTCGGCAGTCTGTTGATGATTCTGTTCAACGTGCTGCTGATCGGCCTGCTCTCGCGCCTGCAGCTCAAGCCCGAGTAATTGCAGCGCCTGTAGCCACTGCCTGCGGCAGCGGCTACAGGTGCGTCTTCAGCCGTTCATACTCTGAAAGTGCGCCAGCATCCGTTGCGGGTCGGCGCTCTGACCGCTGAACAGCTCGAACGCCTTGACCGCCTGGAACACCGCCATGGTGCCGCCGTCCAGGGTCCGGCAACCCAGGGCACGGGCGTTGCGCAGCAATTCGGTTTCCAGCGGGAAGTAGACGATTTCGGCCACCCACAGGTCCGCCCGCAGCAACTCCAGCGGCACTGGCATGCCCGGCAGTTTGGCCATGCCCATGGGTGTGGTGTTCACCAGGCCGTCGGCGCTGGCCAGGGTACTGGGCAGGTCGTTGCCGGCCTTGGCCCGGCCGGCACCGAAGTGCTGGTTGAGGTTGTCCGCCAGACTCTGCGCCCGCGGGCTTTCCACATCGAAAATGCTCAGTTGTTCCACGCCCTCGCTGAGCAGGGCGTGGGCCACTGCGGCACCGGCGCCGCCGGCTCCCATTTGCACCACGTGCCGCCTGGCCACGCCTTGCAGGCCGCGCCGGAAGCCTTCGGCAAAACCCAGGCAGTCGGTGTTGTGGCCAACCCGCTTGCCGTCCTTGAGCACCACGGTGTTAACCGCGCCGATCCCCCGCGCCTCGGGGGACAGTTCGTCCAGCAGCGGCAAGATGCTCTGCTTGCAGGGAAAGGTGATGTTCAGCCCGGTGAAGTTCATCCGTTCGGCGGCTTGGAGCAGGTCGGGCAGGGCGCTGCTGTCGAGCCCCAGTTGATCCAGGTCGATCAGCCGGTACAGGTAGCGCAGGTTTTGCGCATCACCTTCATGTTCATGCAGGGCCGGGGTGCGCGAAGCCTGGATGCCGGCACCGATCAGTCCGGCGAGTACGCCTGTATGGCCTGTCATAGCGCTTGCTCCTTGAACCGCAGGCTGAAGTGTTCCAGGGCTAGGCGATAGCCATGGCTGCCAAAACCGCACATCACCGCCAGGGCGATGCCCGATACGAACGAGTGATGACGGAAGGGTTCGCGGGCGTGGACGTTGGACAGGTGCACTTCGATCACCGGCAGCTCGCTGGCGACCAGCGCATCGCGGATCGCCACCGAGGTGTGGGTCCAGGCGGCGGGGTTGATCACGATGCCGGCACAGCGGCCGCGGGCGGCGTGGATCCAGTCGAGCAATTCGCCTTCGTGGTTGGTCTGGCGAAATTCCACGCTCAGGCCGAACTCCTCGGCGGCGCGGCCGCACAAGGCAGAGACATCGGCCAGGGTTTCTTGGCCGTAAGTGGCCGGTTCTCGGGTGCCGAGCAGGTTCAGGTTCGGGCCGTTGAGCACCAGAACGATAGGACGCATGGGGGTAGATCTCCGTTGTTATTGTCAGCCCCGGGAGAAGGTACGAGGCGCTGGGGAGGTAAATTGTACTAACTGGTTAATTTGGTCAATTGATGGTCGAGAGGTGAGATCGGCTCGGGCGATTAAGTGTTCGATAATCGCACGCTGTTGATGGCGATGGACCTGGCAAGGCGTTCTCCGGCAACAAATGCTGACGAGTTCGTGGCTGCCTGCAGGCCTTGTGGGACCGCTGCGGGGCTAGCCTCAAACAGGTCAGCCCGCTTCTGTCCTTTCAGGCCGGTGGTCGGATTAACCATGGAAACACGAGTCTTTGGGCTCAATAACCTAACGGATGGGTTAGCATGAAAGTGTTCGTTTACAAGGGCTATGCAGTCGTCGTGATGTTGCGCGACGAACATTGCCCACCCCATGTGCATGTGGATGGCGGCCGTTGGAGCGCGCGTTTTCGCTTCAGCTTCTGGCACAACGGCGTCGAGCTCTGGGACGTTGTCCGCCAAGGCCGCCGCCCGGCGCTGGCAATCCTTGAGGGCTTGCGCCAGGCCTTGAAGCCGCGGGTGCATCTGGCCCGGCGTATCTGGTGGAGCAAGCTGCGCACTCTGTGCCTTGAGCAGCAGTTGTGGGATTGGCAAGCGAACTCGGTGGTGGAACGGTCAAGCGCCGGCCGCAGGGTGTACCTGATCGAGTCGGCGCACTACGAGGAACAACGAAACCTGACTCGCCTGACCCTGGTGGGCGCGGCGCAAGGGGTGGAGATCGAACTATGAAAATCATCAAGGCAGAAGTGCTCGTCGACGTGCCCTTGACCCAGGCGCTGCTGGATCAAGCGATCGAGCGCGGTGAAGCGCGTCATGACGCGGGTTTGCAAGTCAGTACCTTGAGCTATGCGGCCGGGTGCCTGTGCCTGGGTTTCGCCGATGGCAGCTCGATTCATTTGCCGGTGAAAAACTATCCGGAGCTGGCGGCGCTGAGCGACACCCAATTGCAGCAACTGCAACTGGGCTTTTGCGCCACGGCGGTGTGCCATGAAGCGGTGGATCTGCAGGTGTCGATTGTCGGGCTGCTGTCCGCCAGCGAGCCGCTGATGAAGCTGGCAACCCAGTTGGTTGCGTCCCGCAATGGTCGGCAAAGCAGCGCGGCCAAGGCCCGGGCGGCGCGCCTGAACGGCAAGAAGGGCGGCCGGCCACGCAAGGTCGAAGTGCCGGCCTAGGCGGCTGGAGAACTGACGCTAATGAATATTGATATCAATTGAAAGTAATTCTCGACTAGTCGTAAGATGCCCGGCACTTTCCTTCATGTGCCAGGGAGTTGGTTTGTCGGACATGGATCTCAAGGGACTGTTTCTCAAGCATGCCGCTGCCTTGCGCGGCTATCTGGCGCGCAAGGTACGGGACCCGCAGTTGGCCGCTGATCTGGTGCAGGAGAGCTTCCTGCGATTGGCCGAGCATCGGCGCGGCGAGCGCATCGACAATTCCCAGGGCTATCTCTACCGCACGGCGAACAACCTGCTGATCGACCATGTACGTCAGGAAGCGCGGCGCAAGACTCAGACCGTACCCCACGAAGTGCTGGCCGACATCGAGGATGAGGCGGCCGGACTGGAGGCTCAGGCGATGGCCCGGCAACAGCGCGAGGCGCTGAAACAGGCGATTACCGAGTTGCCCCCGCGGACCCGGGAAATCTTTCGCCTGAACCGCATCGAAGGCATGACCCACGCCGAGGTGGCCCGGCACCTGAACATCTCCGACAGTTCGGTGCAAAAGCACCTGGCCCGGGCACTGGCCTATGTGATGCAGCGCTTGCGGGCTACCGACGGTCGGCCGGTCGACCCGTGAGTTACGGTAACGGTCGGGGTCAGACGTCACTGCTTCTATATAGCGAGAAATCGAGATTCACACGTGAATAGCCAGGGTCCGCAAGAGCGCAATATCAACGAGGCCGCCGCCGACTGGGCGGTGCGTTTGCAAGCGGGAGGGCTGAGCGCCGTCGAGCAGGCGCAGCTTGCCCAGTGGCAGGCTGCCGACCGGCGTCACCCCGAGGCCCTGGCGTTTGCCCGGCAGACCTGGGATGCCCTCGCAGAGCTGCGCCTGGACTCGGATCTGGCTGGCACGGCGCCGCCACGGCGTCAGGCGGGAAGGCCGGCAACGGTGTCGCCTCGACTGCGCCGCCGCCGTCTGCTTCCACGAGTTGCCAGTGCTGTGATGCTGGTGCTGGCGCTCGCCCTGGGCTGGCTGCAAGGGCCGCAGGCGCTGCTGTACCTGCAAGCCGACTACCTGACTGCAAAAGGCCAGGTGCGCAGCGTGCAACTGGCCGATGGCAGCACGGTGGAGCTGGATTCGGAGAGTGCCATTCACCTGGATTTCAGCGAGGAAAAACGCCAGATCGAGCTGCTGGCCGGCTCTGCGGTGTTTGACGTGGCGCCCATGGCCGGCGAGGAAAAGCGTCCCTTCATCGTGCGCAGCGCCGGTGGCCAGGCCCGGGCCCTGGGCACCCGTTTCGTGGTCGGCCGGGAGAGTGACCAGCAAGCCTGGGTCGGGGTGTTGCAGCACAGTGTCGCGGTGAGCCTGGAGGCCCCGGCACAGGTTGGCACTGGCGAGCTGGTTGTGCAGCAAGGGCAGAGCGTGCGTTATGACCCGCAGTCGGGCGTGGTCGCCCTCGACGGGCTCGACCTGCAACGGGCTACCAGTTGGCGGCGCGGTGTGCTGGTGTTCGACCGCCAGCCCCTGGGCGTGGTGGTGGAGCGCCTCAATCGCTATCGCCCCGGGCGCGTGGTGCTGGCCAGCAGTGCCCTGGCCCAGCGGCAGGTCAGCGGTGTCTTCCGCCTGGACATGCTCGACGCGGCCCTGGTCACCCTGACCCAGGAACTCCAGGTGCAACGTTTCGACCTGGCCGGCGTCAGCCTGATTTACTGAGGCCCGCGGGCCTCTTCCCCATTCCTGAAAAATAATTGGAAAAATCCTTACTGAGTTTTCCTGCCTGGCACGTCTAGCTAACTGAGATGCATTCGCATAAAAGTGGCCGACGCAGGAATACAGGGACATGAGGGTAGGCAGTCGCACTGGGGTTCACGCCGCAGGTCGTTTGGCCCTGGCCATTCATCTGGGCGTAGCAGGGCTGTTGGCGGGAGGTGGTTTATTGCACGCGGCGGAGCCGGTCGGCACTGCCCCGCAGAATGCCCAGCAGTCACGCGAGCTGGATTTCGATATTCCCGCCCAGGCCCTCGGCGGTGCCGTGCTGCTGTTTGCCGAGCAGGCCGGGGTGCAAGTGCTGTTCGACAGCCTGCGCCTGCATGGCTTGCACAGTTCGCCGCTCAAGGGGCGCTACGGCGTCGAGGACGGGCTGGCCCGCTTGTTGGGCGGTACGCCGGTGGAGTACCGCTTTACCAGCGAGCGCCAGGTCACCCTGAGCCGAGTGCAAACTGCGCACGATGGCGCCCTGGCCCTGGCCCCCACCACGATTTCCGCCGACCTCGAAGGCCGCCAGAACGACTGGGTATACAACGCGCCGCGCTCGGTGAGCGTGGTCGGCCGCGAGCAGCTTGAGCGCAATCCACCGCGACATGCCGCCGAAATGCTGGAGGAAACCTCTGGCGTGTACTCGGCGGTCAGCCAGCAGGACCCCGGCTTGTCGGTGAACATCCGCGGCCTTCAGGACTACGGCCGGGTCAACATGTCGGTGGACGGTATGCGCCAGAACTATCAGCAAAGTGGCCACCAGCAGCGCAACGGCACTCTCTATGTCGACCCCGAACTGCTCTCCGAAGTGGTGGTGGAGAAGGGCGCCACCTCGACCATGGGCGGCGCCGGGGTGATCGGTGGGATCGCCAACTTTCGCACCCTTGAGGCCCGTGACCTGCTCAAGCCCGACCAGGAGATCGGTGGCCGGATCCGCCTGACCAGCGGCCTCGGCGGCCGCAGCAACGGCACTCACTTCATCGGCAGTTCCGCCTTCGCCATCGGCACCCAAGCCTGGGACATGCTGCTGGCCGCCAGTGAACGGCACCTGGGCGACTACCAGCCGGGAACCCGTGGCAGCATCGGCGAATTGCGCACCGGCGCCTGGATGGACCCGGCGATCAATGAGCGGGTGAAGCATTCCAAGGTGGCCTATTCCGCTTCGCTGATGCGCTCGCGCCTGGCCAAGCTGGGGCTCAACCTGCCCCAGGACCAGCGCCTGCAACTGAGCTACCTGACCACCGAGGTGGCCTACGACGACGCCAACATGATGAACACCGAGAACCAGGATCAGCTCTGGGAAAAGCTCGGCAGCAGCAAGGTGCATTCGCAGAACGTCGGCCTCGACTACAGCTACACACCGGACAACCCGCTGATCGATTTCAAGGCCAAGCTCTACTACGTCGACACCAGCAACGACCAGAGCACCCTGATCCGCCGCAGCAGCCCCGGCTATTCGATCACCTACCAGACCGACACCTATGGCGCGCAGGCGCAGAACACGTCGACCTTTGCCCTGGGCGAGCTGTCCACGCTTAAGGCCAACTATGGGCTGGAGTTCTTCTATGACAAGGTCCGCCCCGACTCCAGCCAGCCGGTGCCCAAGGGGTCGGCGGTCAGCGCCTCGCCTGCAGCGAGCATGACCCCCGAGGGCGATCGGGCCCTGGGCAGCCTGTTCACGCGGCTGGATTTCGACTACGACGGCTGGCTGAACCTCAATGCCGGGCTGCGCTATGACCGCTACCGCCTGCGCGGCGAAACCGGGATCAACACCCGCACTTTCGTGATCGGCAAGACGCCGCAGCAGGTCTCGGTGCCGGTGGCCTATGACATCGACAATCAGCAAGGACGCTTCTCGCCGACCTTCGGCTTGTCGGTGAAGCCCGGTGTCGAGTGGCTGCAACTGTTCGCCAGTTATGGCAAGGGCTGGCGGCCACCGGCGGTGACCGAGACCATGATCACCGGCCGGCCCCACGGCGGTGGCGCGGAGAGCACCTTCCCCAACCCGTTTCTCAAGCCGGAGCGCTCCACCACCTGGGAAGCGGGGGTCAACCTCTTCAAGGAAAACCTCTGGTTCAACGATGATCGCCTGGGCCTCAAGGTGGCTTACTTCGATACTCGGGTCGACGACTTCATCTACATGGCCATGGGCGTGCAGCCCCCCGGCTACGGTTCCCCCGGCATCGGCAACAGCGCTTACGTCAACGACCTTGGCAGTACCCGCTTCAAGGGCGTGGAGTACCAGCTGGACTATGACGCCGGCCGCGCCTACGGCCAGCTGAACTACACCCACATGATCGGCGACAACGATTTCTGCACGAAGATTGCCTGGCTGGGCGGCGTGACCCAGCCGGTGAAGAGCGGAACCGGGCGTGGTGCGATCGTCACTGGCATGCGTCCCGATGAAGCCGCCAATAACGCCAGCCGCTGCAATGCCGCGATCCTCGGCTCGGCCGAGCACATGCCCATGGACCGCGGCACCCTGACCCTGGGCGCGCGCTTTTTCGAACGTAAGCTGGATATCGGCGCCCGGGCCCGCTACAGCGCCGGTTACTCGATTGCCGGTTCCGCCACCGGCACCGTGAGCCAGACCGGCGTCTACCCGGCCGACTGGAAGCCCTACACCGTCTACGACCTGTATGGCAGCTACCGGGCCACTGACGAATTAACCCTGCGCCTGGCCATGGAAAACGTCACCGACCGCGCCTACCTGGTGCCTCTTGGCGATGTGCTGGCCTTCACCCTCGGCCGCGGCCGGACCCTGCAGGGCACCGTGGAATATCAGTTCTGAGCGCTTTTGCCCGTTGATGGGCAAAACCGCAGCGGGCACTGGCGTGCTGCGGCCATGACCCACCTATGTACTGGAGTTTTGCATGAGCATTTCGATCTCTTACAGCGCTACCTACGGCGGTAATACTGTTGCGCAATACCTGACTGACTGGTCGGCCTACTTCGGTGACGTCAACCACCGTCCCGGCGAAGTGGTCGATGGCACCAACACTGGCGGCTTCAACCCGGGCCCGTTCGACGGCACCCAGTACGCCATCAAGAGCAGCGCCAGCGACGCCGCCTTCGTCGCCGATGGCAACCTGCACTACACTCTGTTCAGCAACCCGAGCCACACCTTGTGGGGCTCGGTGGACAGCATCTCCCTGGGCGACACCCTCGCCGGTGGCTCGGGCAGCAACTATCACCTGGTCAGCCAGGAGGTCAGCTTCAGCAACCTGGGCCTCGACAGCCTGAAGGAAGAAGGGCGTGCAGGCGACGTGCACAAGGTGGTCTTCGGCCTGATGAGCGGTGACAGCTCGGCCCTGGCCGGCGAGATCGACGCCTTGCTCAAGGCGATCGACCCCGGCCTGTCGCTGAACTCGACCTTCGACGACCTGGCCGCCGCCGGCGTGGCCCACGTCACCCCGGCTGCCGCAGCCGCGGCCGATATCGGCCTGGTGGGCATGCAGGACGCGGGCCTGGACTGGGCCATGGTTGCCTGAGTGGCGGCTTGACTCGCCCGCGTCGCCCGAATTTTAGAAATCCAGGGCGGTGGCCAATTCTGGGTCGCGTCAGGCCTGGCCTTGTAGCAGCTGGCTTGCCAGCGAAGGCGCCGGCCGGATTGGCGTAGTTCTCAAGGGCTTCTTCGCCGGCGAGCCGGCTCCAACAGGGCGGGCATTGGAATGCCAACAGCCGTCACGAGGACGGCTGTTGGCGGCAGCGGGCTGGATCAGCGGCGGGTCAGCAGCACCCCGGATTCCATGTGGTGGGTCCAGGGGAACTGGTCGAACAGCGCGCAGCGGGTGATGCGGTGGCTGTCGTGCAACTGGGCGATGTTGGCCGCCAGGGTCTCCGGGTTGCAGGAGATGTACAGGATGTTGTCGAAGCGCCGGGTCAGTTCGCAGGTGTCCGGGTCCATGCCGGCCCGAGGCGGGTCGACGAACACGCTGCCGAATTCGTAGCTCTTCAGATCCACGCCCTGCAGACGGCGGAACGGTCGAACTTCGTTCAGGGCCTCTGTCAGTTCTTCGGCGGACAGACGCACCAGGGTGACGTTATCCACAGCGTTTTCGCTGAGGTTGCTCAAGGCGGCATTCACTGAGGTCTTGCTGATCTCGGTGGCCAGCACCTTGCGCACCCGGGTGGCCAGGGGCAGGGTGAAGTTGCCGTTGCCGCAGTACAGTTCCAGCAGGTCGTCCTGGCGCTCGCCCAGGGCTTCATAGGCCCAGTTGAGCATCTTCTGGTTCACCGTGCCGTTGGGCTGGGTGAAGGCACCTTCCGGTTGGCGATAGCTGAAGGTGCGACCGCCGACTTCGAGTTGTTCCACCACGTAGTCCTGGCCGATGACTTCGCGCTTGCCCTTGGAGCGGCCGATCACGCTGACGTTGAGGTCGGCGGCCAATTGGCTCGCCGCCTTGTGCCAGTGTTCGTCCAGCGGACGGTGGTAGCACAGGGTGATCATCGCGTCGCCGGCCAGGGTGGTGAGGAATTCCACCTGGAACAGCTTGTGGCTCAGGGGCGCGCTGGCTTGCCAGGCGGCCTTGAGTCGGGGCATCAACTGGTTGATGCGCTGGCTGGCGATGGGGAATTCCTCGATCAGGATCGGCGTGCGATTGTCGTCCTGGGAGAACATCGCGTAGTGCCGTTCACCGGCTTCGCGCCACAGGCGGAATTCGGCGCGCAGGCGGAAGTTCTGCAAAGGCGAGTCGAAGACCTGAGGCTCGGGGGCATCGAAGGGGGCCAGCAGGTCGCGCAAGCGCGCGACCTTGTCGTTCAACTGGCTGGTGTAGCTTGCGGCATCAAAAGTCATGCGGGGTAACCCAGCTTGATCACGAACAGGATCGACAGAATCACCAGGGGCGCGTTCAGCTCACGGGCGCGGCCCGACAGCAGTTTGATCACGGTCCAGGCGATAAAGCCGAAGGCAATGCCGTTGGCGATGGAGTAAGTGAAAGGCATGGCAAGGGCGGTGATCACCACGGGAGCGGCGACGGTGATGTCTTCCCAGTCGATTTCCGCCAGGCCCGAGGTCATCAGCACGGCCACGAACAGCAGGGCTGGCGCGGTGGCGAAGGCGGGCACGCTGGCCGCCAATGGCGAGAAGAACAGCGCCAGCAGGAACATGATCGCCACCACGATGGCGGTCAGGCCGGTGCGGCCGCCGGCGCTCACACCCGCGGCGGATTCGATGTAGCTGGTGGTGGTGGAGGTGCCCAGCAGGGAACCGGCCATGGCCGCGGTGCTGTCGGCGATCAGCGCCCGGCCCATTTTCGGCATGTGGCCGTCCTTGCCCATCAGGCCGGCGCGCTTGGCGACACCGATCAAGGTGCCGGAGTTGTCGAACAGATCAACGAACAGGAAGGCGAAGATCACGCTGATCAGGCCGATGTCCAGGGCGCCCTTGATGTCCAGCTGCAGGAAGGTCGGGGCCAGGGACGGTGGCATCGAAGTCACGCCGCCGAACGGGGTGACGCCCAGAAGAATGGAGACGATGGTCACCGCGAGGATGCCAATCAGCACGGCGCCGCGCACTTTCAGGGCTTCCAGGGCGACGATCAGGGCAAAGCCCAGGGCCGCGAGGATCGGGGCCGGTTTGCTCAGGTCGCCCAGGCCCACCAGGGTCGACTTGTTGCCAATCACGATCTCGGCGTTATGCAGGGCGATCAGCGCCAGGAACAGGCCGATACCGGCGGCAATCGCCGAGCGCAGGGGCAGGGGGATGCTGTTGATGATCCATTCGCGGATGCGGAAGATCGACAACAGGAAGAACAGCACCGCCGAAATGAACACCGCACCCAGCGCCACTTGCCAGGTGTGGCCCATGTGCAGGACCACGGTGTAGGTGAAGAAGGCGTTGAGGCCCATGCCCGGTGCCAGGGCGATCGGGTAGTTGGCGATCAGGCCCATGACGGTGGAGCCGATGGCCGCCGCCAGGCAGGTGGCAACGAACACCGCGCCCTTGTCCATGCCCGTTTCGCCGAGGATGCTCGGGTTGACGAAAAGGATGTAGGCCATGGCCAGGAAGGTGGTGACGCCCGCAAGAATCTCGGTGCGCACGTTGGTGTTGTGTGCCTTGAGTTGAAACAGCCTTTCCAGCATGTCTGCTCCCCGTGGCGCCGCCGGGCGCCGTGAATGTATCGACTCCAACAGCAAAGCACAGACTTTATGAGGTGCCTGAGGATTTGCTCTGGGTCGGAAAAAGCCGCGCATCATACCAGCAGCGTGGGCCAATGGCTGCGATCGTCGGCGATGTTTTGCCCCGCTGGCAAGTAGCGCATACTGCGCCCTGCTTTCAAGGGAGGATTTATGCGCAGCACAGTGAAAATGACGGCCCTGGCATTGCTCGGCGCGACAGCCTGCTGGCTGGCGGCCCCGGCCATGGCGCGCTCGGCACCGCCGCTGAGCCGGGTGGAGATTCTCAAGGTGCTGTCGCCGTCTTGCGGCCTGGAGGATGTTTCCGACGGCCGTGAACGCACCGAGTGCGATCACAACGGGCCGAACATCAAGGTCTATGTGTTGGAGATCGGCTACGGCCGCGAGCCCCATGTGAACCTGGACGGTTTCGAGGTCGACGGCACCCGCTCGGCCGTGTGCGAAGACGGCTCCGCCTATGTGCCCTGCGGCAACTCGGGGATTACCGTGGGCTACATCTATGTGTTCGATCTGGCGGGCAAGCAGGAAGGCACCTTCAGCTTCAGCAACACCTCGATCAATGCGCCGGGCAATACCCTGAGTGCGCAGATCTACATCAGGTAGCGGCGAACGACTGGGGGCAAAGCTGACTAAGCTCTGAAGACGTTCCTTGTGGAGTCATCCCCATGACCTTCAGAGCCTTGGTCACCCTTGCCGAAGGCATCGATGATCTGCAAAGCGTGACCCTGATCGATGTACTGCGTCGCGCCGAAGTCGAAGTGCTGGCGGCCAGCGTCGAAAACCGGCGCATGCTCACCTGCGCCCGGGGCACCCGGCTGACCGCCGACGCCATGCTGGTGGATGTACTGGCCCAGCGCTTCGACCTGATCGTCTTGCCCGGCGGCGCGGTAGGTGCCCAGCATTTGGCGGGCCATCAACCCCTGATGCAACTGGTCAAGGATCAGGCAGCAGCCGGCAGGCTCTTCGCCGGCATCGCCGAAGCACCGGCCTTGGCCTTGCAGGCGTATGGAGTGCTGCGCCAGCGGCGCATGACCTGCCTGCCCAGCGCCAGCCATCAGTTGCTGGGCTGCAGCTTTGTCGACCAGCCGGTGGTGGTGGATGGCAACTGCATTACCGCCCAGGGCTCCGGCGCGGCCCTGGCGTTTGCCCTGGCCCTGGTGGAGGCGCTGTGCGGCCGCGGCAAGCGCGCTCAGGTGGCAGCGGAGTTGCTGGTTTAGGGCTCAGCCGACATGAGCCGCGATGGGCTCGATCACCGGTTGCAACTCCTGTTCGGTGTGCCAGATGTCGTAGTCGGCCTGCACCGCGAGCCAGACCTTGGCCTTGCCGATTCCGGCACGTTCCAGGCGAACCGCCAGTTCCGCGCGGATTGGTGCATGGCCGTTCAACACCTTGGACAGATGCGGACGGGCATAACCGATATGCCGGGCCAGCTCCGTCACGCTGATGCCCAACTCAGGCAAGACATCCAGGCGCAGGGTGTCACCGGGATGGGGCGGGTTGTGGATGGGCATGATTCTGCCTCCTGTTCAGTGGTAGTCCAGATAATCGACCAGTTCGATATCCGAACCTACGAAACGAAAGATCACTCGCCAGTTGCCGGACACTACCAAGGACCAATAGCCGTGCAGGTCGCCCTTGAGTGGGTGCAGCCGCCAACCCGGCAGGTTGAGGTCTGCCGGTTCGCTGGCGTGATCCATGAACGACAGCTGGCGGGCCAGCCGGCGTGCATGCTCAGCCCGTATTCCACGAGTCGATCCGGTTTCATAGAAGGCGCGCAGGCCTTTGTGCTGAAAGGACTTGATCATGGGGAACGAGTGTAAGGCGATACCTTACACTCTTCGTAGCGGTTTTGTATTGCAGAGAATGATCAACAAGCTGTTACAGGGGTAAACCGCCTGAGGTTTCACACCTTGGCCTCATCCACCCGCTCGATCATCCGATCACGCTTGGCCAGGGTCGGGAACAGCTTGATCCAGACCCCGGTCACCAGCAGCGTGCCGACCCCGCCCAGGACCACCGCCGGCACGGTGCCGAACCAGTGGGCGGTCAGCCCGGATTCAAATTCCCCCAGCTGGTTCGAAGCGCCGATGAACAGGCCGTTCACCGCACTGACCCGGCCGCGCATTGCGTCCGGGGTTTCCAACTGCACGAATGACGCGCGGATCACCATGCTGATCATGTCCGCCGCCCCCAGCACCACCAGCACCGCCAGGGAAAACCAGAACGAGGTCGAGAGTCCGAAGGCGATGGTGGCCACGCCAAACACCCCGACCGCGGTGAACATCACCCGCCCGACCTTGCGCTCGACGCTGAAACGCGCCAGCCACAGCGACATCAGCAAGGCCCCCACGGCCGGCGCCGAACGCAGAAGCCCCAGGCCCCAGGGGCCTGTGAGCAGGATGTCCTTGGCAAACACCGGCAGCAGCGCGGTGGCGCCGCCCAGCAGGACCGCGAACAGGTCCAGGGAGATGGCGCCGAGGATGTCCGGGCGGCTGCGGATGAAGCGGATGCCCGCCAGCAGCGAATCGAGGGTGGCCTTGCCCTTGTTCAGCGGCGTCTGCCGGGCCGGCAGGTTGAGCATCAACAGGCAGGCGATCAGGTACAGGATCACGGTGGGGCCGTAGACCCAGATGCTGCCGAAGGCATACAGCAACCCGCCCAGGGCCGGGGCGACGATGGTTGCCGACTGCTGCGCCGATTGCGCCGCGGCCACGGCCCGGGGAAACAGCCCCGTGGGCACGATGCTCGGCAGCAGGGCCTGGGTGGTGGGCATCTCGAAGGAACGGGCGCCGCCGAGGAGGAAGGCCAGGATGAAGATCATTTCCCGGGTCACGCTGTCGGTCAGGCTGCCGATGGCCAGGGCCAGGGCGATCAAGGCTTGCAAAGACTGGCAGATAGCCGCCACCCGGCGCCGGTCATAGCGGTCGGCCACATGCCCGGTGTGCAGCATGAACAGCACGCGGGGGGCGAACTCCACCAGCCCCACCAACCCCAGGTCGAGCACATTGCCGGTCAGTTGGTAGAGGTTCCAGCCGATGGCCACGGTGAGCATCTGGAAACCGCTGGCGGTGAAGATCCGGGCCAGCCAGAAGGCGATGAATGGACGATGGTAGCGGAGCAGCTGGGGGGCTTGGCTGGGCATCGGGTGGTCAATCTGCGCGGGGAGTGCGACGAGGTTATCACCAAGGTGTAACCAATAGTTGCGGGGAGCGGGAAAATCGTTAGCCACGCATCTATCTGCTTTTTCGCTCGAATGCCGGGGCGCGAACCCATGTGGCCGCCGCCGCTGCGCGGGCGACGCGAGGATCTTGAAGGCGCAGGGGGGGACGGGAAATCCTCGGGCAGGGCCCTGCGGTTCTTGCCGTAGCTTTGCCGCGTAGGAAAAGCCGGGAAAGCCCCGGAGTTGGAGGGTGAGGCAAGCTGTCACGCGGCAAATAACCACAGAGTTGCGCGCTGAAAATAGGACTACTCTTTTAACGTTGCTTGACCCAGATCAAAACCTTTTCCAGTGGTTTGATGTGGAGGCCGAAGGGCCGGAATCCCTACGTTGCGATGGTTTAAAAAAGAACGAATCCGAATTCGCCGAACTCCATATCCGTGGGGGCAGTAGGCGCTGGCCTTTGGCCCGCAGCCGGTTTTACCTGATAGAGGAAAGCTTATGTTCGGTTTAGAGGCCATTGATCTCGCCCGAATTCAGTTCGCATTCACCGTTTCGTTCCACATCCTGTTCCCGGCCATCACCATTGGCCTGGCGAGTTACCTGGCGGTACTCGAAGGCCTGTGGCTCAAGACCCGCGACGATACCTATCGCGATCTTTACCACTTCTGGTCGAAGATCTTCGCTGTCAACTTCGGCATGGGGGTGGTTTCCGGTCTGGTGATGTCCTACCAGTTCGGCACCAACTGGAGCCGTTTCTCCGATTTTGCCGGTGCTGTCACCGGCCCCTTGCTCACCTATGAAGTGCTCACCGCGTTCTTCCTCGAGGCAGGTTTCCTCGGGGTCATGCTGTTTGGCTGGAACAAGGTCGGGCGCAAGCTGCACTTCTTCTCCACGGTGATGGTGGCCATTGGCACGCTGATTTCGACCTTCTGGATTCTGTCCTCCAACAGTTGGATGCAGACCCCGCAAGGCTTCGAAATCGTTGATGGCCGAGTGATTCCGGTGGACTGGCTGGCGGTGGTGTTCAACCCGTCATTCCCTTACCGCCTGGCGCACATGGCGGTGGCGGCGTTCGTCGCCACGGCGTTCTTCGTCGGCTCGTCCGCAGCCTGGCACTTGCTGCGGGGCCGCGACAACCCGGCCATTCGTCGCATGCTGTCGATGGCCATGTGGATGGCCTTGATCGTGGCGCCGGTGCAGGCGGTGATCGGTGACTTCCACGGTCTCAATACCCTCAAGCACCAGCCGGCGAAAATCGCCGCCATCGAAGGTCACTGGGAAAACATCGGCAATGAGCCGACCCCGCTGATCCTCTTCGGCTGGCCGGACATGAAGGCTGAGAAAACCAGATTCGCAGTGGAGATCCCTTATCTGGGCAGCCTGATCCTCACCCACTCCCTGGACAAGCAGGTGCCGGCGCTCAAGGAATTCCCGCCTGAAGACCGTCCCAACTCGACCATCGTGTTCTGGTCGTTCCGGGTCATGGTGGGCCTGGGCATGCTGATGATCTTCACCGGCCTGTGGAGTGTCTGGCTGCGCAAGCGCGGCACGCTCTACTCGTCGCGTCCGTTCCTGTACCTGACGCTGTGGATGGGGCCGTCCGGGTTGATCGCGATCCTGGCGGGCTGGTTCACCACCGAGATCGGTCGTCAGCCCTGGGTGGTCTATGGCCTGATGCGCACGGCGGATGCTTCGTCCGCACACAGTTTCGTGCAGATGAGCATCACCCTGGCGTTGTTTGTGGTGGTGTATTTCTCGCTGTTCGGCGTGGGCCTGGGCTACATGATGCGCCTGGTGCGCAAAGGGCCGGTGACCAACGAAGGCGCGGAATCCAGTCACGGTGGTCCCGGGCAGAAACGTACCCCGGCGCGTCCGCTGTCTGCCGCGGACGATGACGATCACAGCATCAGCCTGAACAAGGGGAATTGAGTCATGGGTATCGATCTTCCACTGATCTGGGCCGTGATTATCATCTTCGGCATCATGATGTACGTGGTCATGGACGGCTTCGACCTGGGGATCGGGATTCTCTTCCCGTTCGTCAAGGACGACCGCGACCGTGACGTGATGATGAACACCGTCGCCCCGGTCTGGGACGGCAACGAAACCTGGCTGGTGCTGGGGGGCGCGGCTCTGTTTGGCGCCTTCCCGCTGGCTTATTCGGTGGTGCTCTCGGCGCTGTACCTGCCGCTGATCCTGATGCTGATCGGCCTGATTTTCCGCGGGGTGGCCTTTGAGTTCCGCTTCAAGGCCAAGGAAAACAAGCGGCATATCTGGGACAAGGCGTTTATCGGTGGCTCGGCGGCGGCGACCTTCTTCCAGGGCGTGGCCCTGGGGGCGTTCATCGACGGCTTGCCGGTGGTGGACCGCCAGTTTGCCGGTGGCTCCCTGGACTGGCTGACGCCTTTCACCCTGTTCTGCGGCCTGGCGCTGGTGGTGGCCTATGCCTTGCTCGGCTGCACCTGGCTGATCATGAAGACCGAGGGCAAGCTGCAACAGCAGATGCACGACCTGGCGCGGCCCTTGGCTTATGTGGTGCTGGCGGTGATCGGCATCGTCAGTATCTGGACGCCCCTGGCCCATGCCGAAATCGCGGCGCGCTGGTTCACCCTGCCCAATCTGTTCTGGTTCCTGCCGGTACCGATCCTGGTGCTGGTGACCATGTACGGCCTGCTCCGTGCTGTGGCCCGCAACGCCCACTACACGCCGTTCCTGCTGACCCTGGTGCTGATCTTTCTCGGCTACAGCGGCCTGGGCATCAGCCTGTGGCCGAACATCGTGCCGCCGTCGATCTCCATCTGGGACGCCGCGGCGCCGCCGCAAAGCCAGGGCTTCATGCTGGTGGGCACCTTGTTCATCATTCCGTTCATCCTGGGCTACACCTTCTGGAGCTACTACGTGTTCCGCGGCAAGGTCACCCACGACGACGGTTACCACTAGGTAGGGGCCGGCTTGCCGGCGAACGGGCCCTTGGGCCTCGTGCCAGGCTGGCCGGCGCTTTCGCTGGCCAGCCAGCTCCTACGAGGGTTTGGGGTCAAGCAGGAGTTGAAATCATGAGCGGTAAACACTCTTTGCAGGAAATCGAACAGGCGGAAAAACAGCCACTCTGGCGGCGCCTTGGCTGGCTGGCGATGATCTGGGGCGGCAGTGTGCTGGCCCTGTTCGTGGCGGCCAGCTTGATGCGCATGTTCATGAGCGCCGCCGGCCTGACCACCCACTGATCATCCCATCCCGTTGCCTTGCGGCACGGTTTCAACCCTCCGCCAGCGGAGGGTTTTTTTTGCCTGTTACTTGCGCGCCTTGAGGATCACGAACTTGGGCGTCGCCGCTACTTGCTCGACGCCGCGGAACAGCCGCGCCAGCTTGCTGTGATAGCCCAGGTGGCGGTTGCCGACGATATACAGCGCGCCGCCCACCACCAGGGCCTCCCGGGCCTGCTGGAACATGCGCCAGGCGAGGAAGTCGCCCACCACCTGCTGCTGGTGGAACGGCGGGTTGCACAGCACCACATCCAGGGATTGCGGGGCCTGGCCGGCCAGGCCATCGCCGGCGCGCATCTCGGCTTCGCGCTCGCCCAGCACGGCCTGCCAGTTGTCCCGGGCCGACTGCACGGCCATGAAGGATTCGTCCACTAGGGTGTAGTGGGCCTGGGGGTTGTCCAGGGCGCTGGCGATGGCCAGCACGCCGTTGCCACAGCCCAGGTCGGCGACCCGGGCGCTGCCGAGGTTCTGCGGCAGGTGCGGAAGGAAGGCGCGGGTGCCGATGTCCAGGCCTTCGCGGCAGAACACATTGGCGTGGTTGAGCAGCTCGATGGCTGGCTGTTCCAGGCGATAGCGGGTCGGGTAGGGCGACACGACCGCCGGCCTGGCTTCTGGCGTGGCGATCAGCAGGCGGGCCTTTTTCACCGCCAGGGAGGCCTGCACCGGGCCGATGTAGCGCTCCAGCAAGTCGCCGGCGGCGCGGGGCAGGTGCTTGACCATGGCCGCCGCCACGACCTGGGCGCCTGGGGCCAGTTGCCCCTGTAGGCGGATCAGCTGTTCTTCCAGCAGGGCCAGGGTCTTGGGGACACGGATCAGCACCCGGTCGAACGGCCCGCTCAAGGGCTCGCTGGCCGGCACCACGCGCAGGGCGTCGAAGGGCAGGCCGTTGCGCGCCAGGTTCTTTTCCAGGGCCAGGGCGCCCAGGTACGAGTCGCCACTGCTAGTGACCTGGACCTTGTCCAACAGGCTGGCGGCCAGGGCGCCGAAGCTGTCATTGAGGATCAGCACCCGGGTGTCGCTGGCCGGTTGCTGCTCGGCCAGGTGGTTGAGCAGGTACTCGTCCGCCGCGTCGAAGGCTTGCAGCGGCTCGTTCTGCTGTTCGGGCTGGCGGATCAGGTCGAGCTGGGCGAAGGGGCTTGCAAGCAGGGGCATGGGGCGGACTCTAGGTAATCGGTGAATGTCCCGGCGTAGGGGGCTGTCGTGCGCACGGGATCCCTCGAACAGCGGCGGTGAGGGCCGTTCGAAGCGGGGCTAAATGGTACGTTTTTTTGTCGGGGATTGCCCGCGCTCTATGCCACTACAAACCGCCGGTGTTTCTGTCCGGCGCTTTGCGGGACACTAGGGCATCGCTTTTGTGGAGCCTGTCATGAGTGCCAGTGAAGAGAAATACACCCGCCAGACCCTGCTTGAGGTCCAGCCGCTGACCTCTAGCCTGTTCACCCTGCGCACCACCCGGGACGCGGGTTTTCGCTTTCGTGCCGGGCAGTTCGCCCGCCTCGGGGTGACCAAGGCCGATGGCAGCACGGTGTGGCGCGCCTATTCCATGGTGTCATCGCCGTTCGACGAGTTTCTCGAGTTCTTTTCCATCGTGGTGCCCGGTGGTGAGTTCACTAGCGAGCTGAGCCGTCTGGAAGTGGGGGACAGCCTGCTGGTGGATCGCCAGGCCTTCGGCTACCTGACCCTGGACCGTTTCGTCGACGGTCGCGATCTCTGGTTGTTATCCACAGGCACCGGGATTGCGCCGTTCCTGTCGATCCTGCAGGACTTCGAGGTGTGGGAAAAATTCGAACGCATCATCCTCGTCTACAGCGTGCGCGAGGCCAAGGAGCTGGCCTATCAGCAATTGCTCGCTGAGTTGCCCAAGCGCGAATACCTGGCGGAAGTGGCCCACAAGCTGCAATTCATCAGCACCGTGACCCGCGAGCAGCACCCGGGCAGCCTCAATGGGCGCATCACGCAATTGATCGAGAATGGCGAACTGGAACGCGCCGCAGGCGTGGAACTGACCCCCGAGCATTCCCGGGTGATGCTCTGCGGCAACCCGCAGATGATCGATGACACCCGGGCCCTGCTCAAGCAGCGGGGCATGAGCCTGAGCCTGAGCCGGCGGCCGGGTCAGGTGGCGGTGGAAAACTACTGGTAACCAAAACGGCGCCTCAAGGGCGCCGTTGTCTCATTGCAGAACCCGCCTCAGGGCTTGTTGTTCTGAGCCTTGAGCAGATCGCGGATCTCCCCCAGCAGCTCTTCTTCCTTGCTCGGCACCGGTGGCAGCGTCGGGGCTACGGCTTCTTCGCGTTTCAGGCGGTTGATCACCTTGACCCCCATGAAGATGGCGAAGGCAATGATGATGAAGTCGATGATGCTCTGGATGAACTTGCCATAGGCCATGACCACGGCAGGGGTATTGCCCTCGGCCGCCTTGAGGGTGACTGCCAGATCAGCGAAGTCCACCCCACCGATCAGCAGGCCAATGGGGGGCATGACCACGTCGCCGACAAAGGACGAGACAATCTTGCCGAACGCGGCGCCGATGATGATACCCACGGCCATGTCGACCACATTGCCTTTGACCGCGAAGGCCTTGAACTCACTTAGCACGCCCATAGGTTATTCCTTGTTACAGATGAGGTTGGTTACGGCAGTGTAATTCAGCAAAAAGCATTTTGCCGACACAACTTTTAACAGCTGCGGGGTTATTGACCGATAAATCGGCAAAGAGTTTATTCAAAGTGCCAGCAGAACGCGCGCGATATACCCTGCATCAGCTGAGATAACCAGAACATTCTTTCAATCGAGTGGTTGCGGGCTTTCTATTTATCATTCAAATAGTTAGCCACTAGCCTCTAGCGAGCGCATCGGGATGCGCCTTATATAACTAGAGGAATTCAACATGACCGCTTCTCTTGGCCTTGGGAGTCTTTCCCAGCGACGCATACTGGGCGTGCTTGCCGCCAGTCTGCTTTCCCTTTCCGTACAGGCCGCCACGCTGACCCGCGACAATGGCGCGGCAGTGGGCGATAACCAGAATTCACAGACCGCAGGCGCCACCGGCCCGGTGTTGCTGCAAGATGTGCAACTGATCCAGAAGCTCCAGCGGTTTGACCGCGAGCGCATTCCAGAGCGTGTGGTGCACGCCCGTGGCACCGGTGCCCACGGCACCTTCACCGTCACCGACAGCCTCACTGACCTGACCCGGGCCAGGGTTTTTGCCGCCGGTGAAACCACCCCGGTATTCGTGCGCTTTTCGTCGGTGGTGCACGGCAACCACTCCCCGGAAACCCTGCGCGATCCACGGGGATTCGCCACCAAGTTCTATACCGCAGAGGGCAACTGGGACCTGGTCGGCAACAACTTCCCGACGTTCTTCATTCGCGATGCCATCAAGTTCCCGGACATGGTGCACGCGTTCAAACCCGATCCGCGTACCAACCTGGATGATGATTCGCGGCGCTTTGATTTCTTCTCTCATGTTCCCGAAGCCACTCGCACATTGACCGAACTGTATTCCAACTCCGGAACTCCGGCCAGTTACCGGGAAATGGATGGTAATGGCGTGCACGCCTACAAGTTGATCAACGCCAAAGGCGAAGTGCACTACGTGAAGTTTCACTGGAAGAGTCTGCAAGGTCTGAAGAATCTCGATCCGAAACAGGTGGTCGAGGTTCAGGGGCGTGATTACAGCCATATGAGCAACGACTTGGTAACCCACATTAATAAAGGGGACTTTCCCAAGTGGGACTTGTATGTCCAGGTATTGAAACCCGAAGACTTGGCCAAGTTTGATTTCGACCCGCTGGACGCCACCAAGATCTGGCCGAATGTGCCTGAGCGCAAGGTTGGGCAGATGGTGTTGAACCGCAATCCGGCCAACGTCTTCCAGGAAACCGAGCAGGTGGCCATGGCCCCGTCCAACCTGGTACCTGGGATCGAACCGTCGGAAGACCGCCTGCTGCAAGGCCGGGTGTTCTCCTACGCCGATACCCAGATGTATCGCCTCGGCGCCAACGCCCTGCAACTGCCGATCAACGCGCCGAAGAGCCCGGTGAACAACGGCAACCAGGACGGCGCCATGAACCCGGGCCACACCAGCACCGGGGTCAACTACCAGCCGAGCCGCCTGATGCCGCGCGAAGAGCCGCAAGCCGCGCGCTACAGCCAGATGGCGCTGGCGGGCAGCACCCAGCAGGCGAAGATCCAGCGCGAGCAGAACTTCAAGCAGGCAGGGGATCTGTATCGCTCTTTCAGCAAGAAAGAGCGTCAGGACCTGATCGACAGCTTCGGCGGCTCCCTGGCCACCACTGATGACGAGAGCAAGCACATCATCCTGTCGTTCCTTTATAAGGCCGACCCGGAGTACGGCACTGGCGTGACCCGCGTGGCCAAGGGCGACCTGGCCCGGGTCAAGGCGCTGGCGGCCAAGCTGAGCGACTGATCCTTCACCTCTTGGAGCTGGCTTGCCAGTGAACATGGGCGCCGCGCTGCTTCAGGCGGCGTCCTTCGCCGGCAAGCCGGCTCCTGCGCTTCTCAGGAAAAAGGAGGTGCGTCATGCGTCTGTGCATTTCGCTGCTGACCCTGGCCTGGGCCTTGGCTGCCCAGGCACAGCCAACCGACCCGGTGGCAGTCAAGGTACAGCTGGAACACTACTATTTCGATGCCGCCCGCCGGGGCGACGTGGAGATGCTCGATACCTTTATCGAGGCCGGTTATTCCCTCGATACCCAGGATGAAAAGGGCTACACGGCGCTGATCCTGGCCGCCTATCACGGCCAGGGCCCGGCGGTGGAGCGCCTGCTGGACGCCGGCGCCAACGCCTGCGCCCAGGACAAACGCGGCAACACGGCGCTGATGGGGGCGATCTTCAAGGGCGAGGTGCAGATTGCCCGGCGCCTGTTGGCCGCCGATTGCAGCCCCGACCAGCGCAACGGCGCGGGGCAGACTGCCGCCATGTATGCCGGGCTGTTCAAGCGGGAGGAACTGCTTCAGGCCCTGGCGGCCAAAGGCGCGGACCTGAATGCCGAGGATCCCCTGGGCAATAGCGCCACGCGGCTGGCCAGCGGGCAGATACGCACCGCGCCGTCGCGCTGATCCGTTCCAGCTGAGCTATCATCGCGGTTTTTGCCGGGGGTTCAGATGGCCAAGGCCAAGCGCATGTACGGCTGCACCGAGTGCGGCTCCACCTTTCCCAAATGGGCCGGGCAATGCGGCGAGTGCGGGGCCTGGAACACCCTGACCGAGACCATGATCGAAAGCGGCGGCGCCGCAGCGCCGGCCGGGCGCACCGGCTGGGCTGGGCAACAGGCGCAGATCAAGACCCTGGCGGAGGTCAGTGTCGAGGAAATTCCGCGTTTCTCCACCGCCTCCGGCGAACTCGACCGGGTGCTGGGCGGTGGCCTGGTTGACGGTTCGGTGGTGCTGATCGGTGGTGATCCGGGGATCGGCAAGTCGACCATCCTGTTGCAGACCCTGTGCAATATCGCCACGCGCATGCCGGCGCTGTACGTCACGGGTGAGGAGTCCCAGCAACAAGTGGCGATGCGGGCGCGGCGCCTGGGCCTGCCCCAGGATCAGCTGCGGGTGATGACTGAAACCTGCATCGAAACCATCATCGCCACCGCCCGGGTGGAAAAACCCAAGGTCATGGTGATCGACTCGATCCAGACGATTTTCACCGAGCAACTGCAATCGGCCCCGGGCGGTGTGTCCCAGGTGCGCGAGAGCGCGGCCTTGCTGGTGCGCTACGCCAAGCAGAGCGGCACGGCGATTTTCCTGGTGGGCCACGTGACCAAGGAAGGCGCCCTGGCCGGGCCGCGGGTGCTGGAGCACATGGTCGACACCGTGCTGTATTTCGAGGGGGAGTCCGACGGTCGCCTGCGGTTGCTGCGGGCGGTGAAGAACCGTTTTGGCGCGGTCAACGAGCTGGGAGTGTTCGGCATGACCGACCGCGGCTTGAAGGAAGTCTCCAACCCTTCGGCGATTTTCCTCACCCGGGCCCAGGAAGAGGTGCCGGGCAGTGTGGTGATGGCCACTTGGGAGGGCACCCGGCCGATGCTGGTGGAAGTGCAGGCGCTGGTGGATGACAGCCACCTGGCCAACCCGCGACGGGTGACCCTGGGGCTGGATCAGAATCGCCTGGCCATGCTGCTGGCGGTCCTGCATCGCCATGGCGGCATTCCCACCCACGATCAGGACGTGTTCCTCAACGTGGTGGGCGGGGTCAAGGTGCTGGAAACCGCCTCCGACCTGGCCCTGATGGCGGCGGTGATGTCGAGCCTGCGCAATCGTCCGCTGCCCCATGACTTGCTGGTGTTTGGCGAGGTGGGGCTGTCCGGCGAAGTGCGCCCGGTGCCCAGTGGTCAGGAGCGCCTGAAAGAGGCGGCCAAGCATGGCTTCAAGCGGGCCATCGTGCCCAAGGGCAACGCACCGAAGGAGGCGCCGCCAGGCTTGAAGATCATTGCCGTGACCCGCCTGGAACAGGCGTTGGATGCGCTTTTCGAATAATCAGAGCTGGACTCGCAGGGAAGGATGCAGGGGATGGGCATGACAAGGTTGAAGCGCTGGATGCTGGGGGCGGGGCTGTTGGGCTGTTCGGCGCTGGCCATGGCCCAACAGGCTGAAGTACCGGAAGGCTATCGGATCGCGCAGCAGGTACTGGTGGGGGATGGCTCGGTGCTGGAAGTACTGGAGGATGTGCGTATCACCCCTGAACTGCATGCCGACAGCTGGGGCAATGGCCTGGACGCCGACAGTCTGCTGCAGTCCGATAATGATCCTTCGGTTGCCCCGTTGGGAGCGCTGGCACGCCTGGTGTCCGATGGCGGCGAGGTGTTGGCGCAGAAGTCCCTGGGCTACCCGATGGCCACGGTGGAAAAGGCTCCGCTGAACGGACTGCCGTCACCGGCGTTTTTCCTGACCATTGACCAGACCGCGCCCATGGGCAGCTACAGCGGTCCGCTCACTGAGGTACTGACGCCGGAGCAGAGTCAGCTGGACCCGGTGCTGTGCCAGGGGGAAGGCGGCGAGAAGCAGCCGCTGGTGTTCGCCCAGACCGGCAAGGCCGCCTGGCAGATCGTGCCTTCGGACAAGGGCGGCACTGAAAGCATCCAACAGGTGTCGTCGGCGTCGTCGATGGAGAACGAAGAGTTCATCACCACCTATCGCACCTTCCGTTATGTCGACGGCCAGTGGACCGTTGCCTCGCGGCAACAGGCGGGTTATTGGGACATGGAAAGCGAGTTTCCCGAACCGGCGCTGTTTCCCTGAGCAACAGTGGGGCCGATCAGATATCGATCAAGGCTCCGAGCTCGCGCTCCAATTCCTCGGGGTCTGCCAGGTTCAGCTCGATCAGGCGCCTGAGGTGTTCGATGGACTCCAGGCCGATGTGCAGGCAGACGAATCCCAGCTGGCCATGATTGTCATGGGCCAGTTGCACGTCCATGCGCACATCGGCATCGGGACCGAGATGGATATCGGCTTCGAAGATGCGGTTGGGGTCGCCCAGCCAGGGATCGGGGCGCTCGATCAGCAAGCCCTTGAGGGACAGGTCCAGCAGTTGCACCGGCCAGCGGTGGGTACCCTGGCTCAGTTTGGTCTTTGCATCGAAGGCGATGCGCTTGAAGCGTCGGCGGTCGGCATGTTGCTCGCTCATGGGCTGGCCCTCTGCGTGGTGCACTGACTATAGACCGCGCTTTATGACTGTTGCTACGGGCGACCTGAAAGCGTGCGGCGGCGTTGTCGTTCAGTGTTGCCTGAGTTGAAAAAGTTTCGAAAAAAAACTGCTCATTCGTTAAAAGAAGGCTCTAGACCAACGTGGGGGGTGGTCTTTGAGAGCAGTAGCGCTACACTCGAAACGCTGTCTTTCTGTCCACCCTGGCTGGAATAAAAACATGAAAAATAATAATAGCCCGCTACGCCATGTTCCTTGGCTGCTGCTGGCAATCGTAGGAGCGTGCGCCCTCGGCGTCGTTGCATTGCGTCGCGGTGAGGCGATCAACGCCTTGTGGATTGTGGTCGCCGCCGTGGCCATCTATCTGGTGGCGTACCGGTATTACAGTCTGTTCATTGCCAACAATGTAATGCAGCTGGACTCGGGCCGGGCTACGCCCGCAGTGGTCAATAATGACGGTCTGGACTACGTGCCGACCAACAAACATATTCTCTTCGGTCACCATTTCGCTGCCATTGCCGGCGCAGGCCCCCTGGTGGGCCCGGTCCTGGCGGCGCAGATGGGCTATCTGCCCGGAACCCTGTGGCTGATTGCCGGTGTGGTCCTGGCTGGTGCGGTGCAGGACTTCATGGTGCTGTTCCTGTCCACCCGGCGTAACGGCCGTTCCCTGGGCGACATGGTCCGTGAGGAAATGGGCCGCATCCCGGGGACCATCGCGCTGTTCGGCTGCTTCCTGATCATGATCATCATCCTCGCGGTGCTGGCGCTGATCGTGGTCAAGGCCCTGGCCGAGAGCCCGTGGGGCATCTTCACGGTCATGGCGACTATCCCGATCGCGGTGTTCATGGGCGTGTACATGCGCTACATCCGTCCGGGCCGCATCGGCGAGATTTCCCTGATCGGTGTGGTGCTGCTGCTCGGCTCCATCTGGCTGGGCGGCCAGGTGGCGGCGGACCCGGTGTGGGGCAAGCTGTTCACCTTCACCGGTATCCAGATCACCTGGATGCTGATCGGCTACGGTTTCGTCGCCGCAGTACTGCCGGTGTGGCTGATCCTGGCTCCGCGGGACTACCTGTCGACCTTCCTCAAGATCGGCACCATCATCGCCCTGGCGATCGGCATCCTGATCACCATGCCCGAGCTGAAGATGCCGGCCCTGACTCAGTTCACCGACGGCACCGGCCCGGTGTGGAAGGGCGGCCTGTTCCCGTTCCTGTTCATCACCATCGCCTGTGGCGCGGTGTCCGGCTTCCATGCGCTGATTTCCTCGGGGACCACGCCCAAGCTGCTGGATAACGAAGCCAACGCCCGCTACATCGGCTACGGCGGCATGCTGATGGAGTCCTTCGTGGCGATCATGGCCATGGTCGCGGCATCGGTGATCGAGCCGGGCGTGTACTTCGCCATGAACAGCCCGGCGGCCATCGTTGGTGGCGACGTGGTTGCGGTTGCCCAGACCGTCAGCAGCTGGGGCTTCGTGATCAGCCCGGAACAACTGCAGGCAGTGGCCAAGGACATCGGCGAGAACACCATCCTGGCCCGTGCCGGCGGTGCACCGACCCTGGCGGTGGGGATCGCGCAGATCCTCCACCATGTACTGCCGGGTGAGAACACCATGGCGTTCTGGTACCACTTCGCGATCCTGTTCGAGGCGCTGTTCATCCTTACCGCAGTGGACGCCGGTACCCGTGCCGGGCGCTTCATGCTCCAGGATCTGTTGGGCTCCTTCGTTCCGGCGCTGAAACGCACCGAGTCGTGGACCGCCAACCTGATTGCCACCGCAGGTTGCGTGGCGCTCTGGGGTTACCTGCTGTACCAGGGCGTGATCGATCCGCTGGGCGGCATCAACACCCTGTGGCCGCTGTTCGGCATCTCCAACCAGATGCTGGCGGGTATTGCCCTGATGCTCGGCACCGTGGTGCTGATCAAGATGAAGCGCCAGCGCTACATCTGGGTCACCCTGCTGCCGGCTGTGTGGCTGCTGATCTGCACCACCACCGCAGGCTTCATCAAGCTGTTCGACGCCAACCCGGCGATCGGCTTCCTGGCGCTGGCGAAGAAATACAGCGATGCCCTGGCCAACGGTCAGATCCTCGCTCCGGCCAAGGACATCACGCAGATGCAGCACGTGATCTTCAACGCCTACACCAACGCGACCCTGACAGCCTTGTTCCTGCTGGTGGTGTTCAGCATCCTGTTCTACGCGCTCAAGGTCGGTGTTGCGGCCTGGGGCAGCAAGGAGCGTACGGATAAAGAATCGCCCTATCAGGCGGTGCCGGACGCGTAACCCGAGGATTGCAAACATGTTCAATGACCTGAGTCGCCTCGGTAAATACCTCGGTCAGGCCGCGCGCCTGATGGTCGGCATGCCCGACTACGACACCTACGTCGAGCATATGCAGACCAAGCACCCGGACAAGCCGGTGATGTCCTACGAGGCGTTCTTCCGGGAACGCCAGGAAGCCCGCTACGGCGGCAAGGGCGGTCCGAAGTGCTGTTGAAACACAGCGTTTAAGTCGTACCCATGTAGGAGCCGGCTTGCCGGCGATGGCGTCAGTGAGATCGCTATCGCCGGCAAGCCGGCTCCTGCGTTTTTAGGCGTGGGAGATCCTGTAGTGCAAAACCCTATTCCCGTGACCGTGCTCAGCGGTTTTCTCGGTGCCGGCAAGACCACCCTGTTGCGGCACCTGCTCAAGGCCGAACACGGCCTGAAAATCGCCGTGATCGAGAACGAATTCAGTGACGCCGGCATCGACACCCAACTGCTGGGCGATGCGCCGGTGCAGGTCATGACCCTGTCCAACGGCTGCGTCTGCTGCACCATCCACACCGATCTGACCAAGGCCCTGTACCTGTTGCTGGAGCGCCTGGACAGCGGCGAGATCGCCTTCGACCGGCTGGTGATCGAGTGCACCGGGCTGGCCGACCCGGCGCCGGTGGCGCAGACCTTCTTCATCGATGAAGAGCTGCGTGAGCGCTACATTCTCGACGGCATCATCACCCTGGTGGATGCCAAGCATGCCGATTTGCACCTGACCCAGACCATCGCCCAGGCGCAGATCGGCTTTGCCGACCGCTTGCTGGTGAGCAAGCGCGACCTGGTGGATGAGCCGACCTTCGACGCCCTGAGCCAGCGCCTGACGCGAATCAACCGCCGGGCGCCGATCCGGCTGGTGGAGCATGGCCGCATCGACCTGGCCGAACTGCTGGATGTGCGGGGCTTCAATTTGAATGCTGATCTGGGGGGTGGCATCAGTCTACGCCCGGTGAGCCAGGCTCCTGCGGTGGACCGGATTTCCAGTCTGGTGTTGCGCACCGAACAGGCCCTGGATCTGGATCGCCTGAGCGAATTCATGAACGAGCTGCTGGAGGATCATGGCCGGCAACTGCTGCGGTACAAGGGCGTGCTGAACGTGATCGACGAGCCGCGGCGCATGGTGTTCCAGGGCGTGCTCAAGCTCTACGGCTTCGATTGGGACACCGCCTGGGCCGAAGGCGAGGCGCGGGAGAGTGTGATGGTGTTCATCGCCGACGATCTGCCGGAAGAGAAGATCCGGCAGGGTTTCCAGAAGATGCTGGGCGGCTGAGGTTTCGCCGGCAAGCCGGCTCCTACAGGTCGGCCTCGGCGGGGGGCGTGCCTAGCAGGCGTCGTTCCAGGTGATCCAGGGGTTGGTGCATCAGGGCTTCGGACTGCTCGACGTCAGCTGCCTGTAGCGCGTCGATGAGCGTTGCATGCTCTTGCCAGGCGCAGCAGTGGTGGGCGCGGCCTTCGAACTGGGCGATGGCCAGGGACGTCAGGGGCACCAGGCTGCCGAGAAACTGCGCCAGTGGGGCGTTGCCGGCCACGTCTGCCAGTTGCAGGTGGAACTCCCCGGACAGGCGGATCGCCGGTCCACGCTGGTCGCGCTCGATGGCTTCACGCTCCCGGGCGATCAATTGCCGCAGAGATTGCAACTGGCGCCGGGGTTGTTGGCAGGCCAGGCGCACCAGGGTGATTTCCGTCAGGCGCCGGGCATGCAGTATCTGCCGGGTCTGCTCCAGGTCAGGAGCCGCGACCTGAGGCCGGTGGTTGGGCCGCAGGATGATCACTTGCTGATGGGACAAGCGCGCCAGGACCTGGCGGATGATGCTGCGGCTGACGCCAAAGGCTTGTCCCAGGCTGTCCTCGGTGAAGCGGCTGCCGGGTGCGATGCGCTGTTCGAGGATGGCATCGAAGATCTGCGGATAGACGTCATCCACCAGCAGTTTTTTTTCGCCGCACTGGCGCCGCGGCAGGCTGGCCACCAGGGTGAAAGGGTTGTTTTTCAGGGCGTAGCTGACCATGGCCTGTCTCCAGTCCAGTTGCTGACTCGGGGGTTGATTACAAGGCGTTGTTGCCCAGGTGATCGTCCGGAATGTTCAGTTCGATGCCCATGCGCTGGCCTTCCTGGAGGATGTGCCGACGCATCTCGGCGCTGGCCAGGGCGCTGTTCTTGTTGCGGATGGCCCGCACCACCGCTTCATTTTCTTCCAGGCGTTCGGCCAGATGCTCGGGCGAGTTGCGCAGGATCTGCGCGCTTTGCTTGAGGGCATTGCTGGTCTGTTGCACCACGTTCTGGAAGATCGGGTTGCTGGTCAGGGTGAAGAGTTCTTCATGGAAGGCGATGTAGGCGTTGACTCCGGCTTCGCTGTCGCCGGCCTCCAGGGCTTCGCGCATGTCCATCAGGGTCAGGCGCAACTGGCCGACCTCCTTGCTGCTGATCGATTGCGCCACCAGTCCGACGATGAAGGGCTCCAGGGTGTAGCGCAGTTGCAGTACGTCCTCGAGGCTGGCGCCGGCTACGCGGCTCTCGGCCCCCTGGGCTTCGTCCTGGGGGGCGTCCAGCACCACCACGCCTTTGCCGGGCATGGAGCGCACCAGGCCCAGCGTCTCCAGGACGATCACCGCTTCGCGCAGGCTGGGGCGGCTGATGCCCAATTGCTCGGCCAGTTCACGTTGCCCGGGCAGCATGTCGCCGGAGCGCCACTGGCCACGGGCGAGGGCGGCCCGGAGCTTTTCCACCACTGAATTCACAACCGTTGACGAGCTGATCACTGTTGACTCCATGAGCTATCGGTAGCGCGTGTTGCCGCGCTGATGGTTGTGCCTGCCGTGGGCAGGCACAAGGTTGGATCAAAATTCCTGCTGGTGGGCACCTGCCACCGGTTTTCGTGCCTGGAAGGTATAGCCCTGTTGACCGCTGAGCACCTTGTTGGCTCGTTGCACGTCGATGTCCTTCTCCCAGCGGGCGATGGCCACGGTGGCCACGCAGTTGCCGATCAGGTTGGTCAGCGCGCGACCGATGCCCATGAACCAGTCCACCGCCAGTACCAGCACCAGGCCCACCACCGGGATCGCCGGGATCGCGGTCAGGGTCGCGGCCAGGATCACCAAGGCCGAACCGGGAATGCCGTGGGCGCCCTTGGAGGTGATCAGCGACACCAGGAGGATGGTCAAGAGGTCCGACATGGACAACGGCGTGCCGGTGGCGTTGGCGATGAAGACGATGGCCAGGGTCAGGTAAATGGAGAAACCGTCGAGGTTGAAGGAGTAGCCGGTGGGTATCACCAGGCCCACGGTCGAGCTGCCGATGCCCAGGTGCTCCAGCTTGCGCATGATCTGCGGCAACACGGCATCGGAGGAGGCGGTGCCGAGGACGATCAGCAATTCTTCGCGCAGATACTTGAGGAAGGGCAGCATGCGCAGGCCCGACAGGCGCATCACCAGGCCGAGGATCACCGCCACGAAAGCAAAACAGGTGAGGTAGAACAGGCCCACCAGGCTGCCCAGGTGCTGCAGCGAATCCAGGCCGTATTTGCTGGTGGTGAAGGCGATGGCGCCGAACACCCCGATAGGCGCCAGGCGCACGATCATGCCCATGATGCGGAAGATTACGTGGCTAAGTTCGTTGATCAGCCGGGAAATGCCCGAGGCCGCTTCGCCCACCAGGTTCAGGGCGCTGCCGAACAGCACCGAGAACAGCAGTACCTGGAGAATGTTGTTCTCGGCAAAGGCGCCGATCACCGAGGTGGGGATCAGGTCCATGAGGAACTGGGTGGTGGTGTGCATGTGCTGGCCGCGCTGGGCAATGTCGCCCATGTCCGCGGTGGACAGCTGCTCCAGGTGAATATTGGCGCCGCTGCCGATACCGGTGCTGAAGGCCATGACCAGGCCGATCACCAGGGCGATGGTGGTGAGTATCTCGAAGTAGATCACCGACTTGAGGCCGATGCGTCCGACCTTTTTCAGATCGCCGGCGCCGGAGATGCCGCTGACCACCACGCAGAACACGATCAGGCCGATGAGCATCTTGATCAGCTTGATGAAGCCATCGCCCAGTGGTTTGAGTTGTGAGGAGTATTCGGGGAGGGTGAGGCCGCAGACGATGCCAAGCATCAGTCCGAGCACAACCTGGAGGAAAATCGAACGCGAGCACCATCTGAGCATGGGGAGGAATCCTGGTCGGTGTCCTGTCTGCCGTGCGCATTGGGGGCGCAGCGGATGGAGGACTTAATTATTGTGGTCTTACCGGTATGTCCAGTGCAGGCGCAGTCTACGCTTGGGTTTTACGGGTTTACAAGAGCTATGACGCAAATTGGCATGACCGGTCTGACCAGTGGTTTTTCCTCTTTCGCTGGCGCTGCCCGGACGTTTTCCACAGGCACAAAAAAACCCGGCGCTGGGCCGGGCTCTTTTGTGCTGCGGTCTGCGGGCTGATTAAGCGCCGTATACCGGCAGCTTCTTGCAGATGGCCTTGACCTTCTCACGCACGGCGTCGATCACCGCTTCGTTGGAAAGGTCGGCCAGGATGTCGCAGATCCAGCCGGCCAGTTCCTTGCACTCGGCTTCCTTGAAGCCACGGGTGGTCACGGCCGGAGTACCGAAGCGCAGGCCGGAAGTGACGAATGGGGAGCGCGGGTCGTTAGGCACGGAGTTCTTGTTCACGGTGATGAACGCTTTACCCAGGGCGGCGTCGGCGTCTTTACCGGAAATGTCCTGCTTGATCAGCGACAGCAGGAACAGGTGGTTCTTGGTGCCACCGGAAACCACGTCGAAACCGCGGGCGATGAACACTTCGGCCATGGCCTGGGCGTTCTTCACCACTTGTTCCTGGTAGGCCTTGAACTCAGGCTGCAGGGCTTCCTTGAAGCAGATCGCTTTAGCGGCGATCACGTGCTCCAGCGGGCCACCCTGGGCGCCCGGGAATACCGCGGAGTTCAGCTTCTTCTCGATGTCGGCGTTGGCGCGAGCCAGGATCAGGCCGCCACGTGGACCGCGCAGGGTCTTGTGGGTGGTGGTGGTCACCACGTCGGCGAACGGCACCGGGTTCGGGTAGACGCCAGCGGCGACCAGACCGGCCACGTGGGCCATGTCGACGAACAGGTAGGCGCCTACCTTGTCGGCGATTTCGCGGAAACGCGGGAAGTCGAGGATCTGCGAGTAGGCGGAGAAACCGGCCACGATCATTTTCGGCTTGTGCTCAAGGGCCAGGCGCTCGACTTCGTCGTAGTCGATCAGGCCGTTGGCGTCGATGCCGTATTGAATGGCGTTGTACAGCTTGCCGGAGGAGGAAACGGCAGCGCCGTGGGTCAGGTGACCGCCATGGGCCAGGCTCATGCCCAGGATGGTGTCGCCGCCTTGCAGCAGGGCCAGGTAGACCGCAGCGTTGGCTTGGGAACCGGCGTGTGGCTGGACGTTGGCGTAGTCGGCGCCGAACAGCTCCTTGGCGCGGTCGATGGCCAGCTGTTCAACCACGTCGACGTATTCGCAGCCGCCGTAGTAGCGCTTGCCTGGGTAACCTTCGGCGTACTTGTTGGTCAGTACCGAGCCTTGAGCTTCCATCACCGCTGGGCTGGTGTAGTTTTCCGAAGCGATCAGCTCAATGTGCTCTTCCTGGCGCTGAGCTTCTTGCTCCATGGCGGCAAAGAGATCGGCGTCGTACTTGGCAATAGTCAAATCACGGCTGAACATGGCGGTCCTCAAGGATCGGGGGGCAGAAAAGGGAGGCATTCTAACCCAATGGGTTTTAGATGGCATATGAAAGGACATCATGTCGCATAGAAGCAGCGTTCAAGTGACGAGCAGCAAGCCGCAAGCAGAAAACCGCCATGCTTTCTTGCCGCTGGTCGCTTGAAGATTGCCACTGCTTCTAGTCGAACATGAACAGGGCGTCGTTGCTGAATTGCGCCTCGAAGCGATTGGCCGGCATCGGCCGGCCGAACAGGTAGCCCTGGACCTCGTCGCAGCCATGTTCGCGCAGGAACTCCAACTGCTCGTGGGTTTCCACGCCCTCGGCGATCACCGCCAGGTTCAGGCTGTGGGCCATGGCGATGATGGCGCGGGCGATCTGCGCATCCTGCTCGCCGGATGGCAGGCCGTCGACGAAGGTGCGGTCGATCTTCAGCACGTCGATGGGGAACTGCTTGAGGTAGTTGAGCGAGGAATAGCCGGTGCCAAAGTCGTCCACCGCGATGCTCAGGCCTAGGTTCTTCAGGCCGTCGAGGATCTGCATCGCCTCGCTGACTTCGCGCATCAGGATACTTTCGGTCAGCTCCAGTTCCAGGCACGCCGGCGGCAGGCCGGTGTCCTTGAGGATGGTCGCGATGCGCATGCCCAACTGGCCATCGGAGAACTGCCGCGCGGAGATGTTCACCGAAACCTTCGGCACCCGTACCTTGGCCTGGTGCCAGGCCTTGAGCTGGCGGCAGGCTTCGCTGATTACCCAGTCGCCGACATCCACCACCAGACCCAGCTCTTCCAGCACCGGAATGAAATCCCCCGGCGGCACCAGGCCGCGCCGCGGATGCCGCCAGCGCAGCAGCGCCTCGGCACCGGTCAGGCGCTTGCCGTCGCCGCTGAATTGCGGCTGGTAATAGAGCACGAATTCTTCCTGCTCCAGAGCGTGGCGCAGGTCGCTTTCCAGCTCCAGGCGCTCCAGGGCGCTGGCGTTCATGTCGGCCTGGTAGAACTGGAAGTTGTTCTTGCCGCGTTCCTTGGCGTGGTACATCGCGGTGTCGGCGTTCTTCATCAACTGGCTCAGCTCGTTGCCGTCCTGCGGACTCAGGGCAATCCCGATACTGGCAGTGACGAAGAACTCCCGGCCTTCGAGGACGAAGGGCTTGACCAGGCTGGCAAGGATCTTCTCGGCCACGTTGATGGCCCGGTTCAGGGCGATTTCGCGACTGGAACGGGGTTGCAGGAGCAGGGTGAACTCGTCGCCGCCCATGCGCGCCACGGTGTCGTCATCGTCGACGCAGCCCAGCAGCCGTGTGGCCATTTCCTTGAGCATGCGATCCCCCGCGGCGTGGCCCAGGGAGTCGTTGATCGGCTTGAAGCGGTCCAGGTCGAGGAACATCAGCACCACCCAGGACTTTTGCCGTTCCGCTGATTGCAGGGCTGTGTGCAGGCGGTCCTGGAACAGGGTGCGGTTGGGCAGGTGGGTCAGGGCGTCGTAATAGGCCAGGCGGTGAATCCGCTGTTCGCTGGCCTTGCGTTCGCTGATGTCGCTGAAGAAGCACACGTAGCTGGCCAGGTCGCCTTCGTCGTCGAGTACCGCGGTGATCCCGACCCAGGCCGGGTAGTGTTCGCCATTGCGGCGCTTGAGCCAGACTTCGCCTTCCCAGGTGCTGTGCTGGTGCAACTGCTTGAGCACGTAGCGCAGATGGGCTTCCTGCTGCTCGTCGACGGTGAGCATGTTGGGCAACTGGTCGAGCACCTGGGACACGGCGTAGCCGCTGACCCGGCTGAAGGCTTCGTTGGCCTGGACGATGTAGCCGGCCGGGTCGGTGATCAGGATCGCCGACGTCGAGTGCTCGAATACCGTGGCCGCCATGCGCAGGTCTTTTTCCGCCCGGCGCTGCTGGCTGATGTCGCGGCCGACCCCGAGCACGCCTTCGAAGGCGCCGTGCTCGTCCCACACCAGGACCAGGCGCAGTTCGATGGGGATCTTGCGGCCGTCGGCCCGCAGGCAGTCGAACAGGAACAGCTGGGTCTGCACCTGGCTGCGCAATTGCGCCAGTTGCTCGGGTTTGTCCAGGGCCTTGCTGACCCGGTCCATCAGGGTATAGATGCCGGTCAGTTGCTGCGGGTTGGCAATGGTCGACTGCCAGCCGTTCTGGAAGATCCACTCCACGTCGTAGCCCAGTACCGCATGCACCGAGGGGCTGACGTAGTTCAGCGAGAGCTTGCTGTCGGTGGAGAAGATCACGTCGCTGATGCTCTCGGCGAGCATGCGGTAGCGTTGCTCGCTGTCACGCAGCGACTCGCTGGCCTCGATCTGGTCGGTGATGTCCTTGGCCACGCCGATGATCCGCGTTACCTGATCGTAGCGATCCCGGGCCAGGGCCTGCTCGCGGATTTCGAAGCGCCGCCACTGGCCGCTGCGGTGGCGGAAGCGCAATTGGCATTGCAGGAGCTGGGCGTAGGCCGAGTGGCGCTGCTCCTGGCGCAGGCGGTGATAGAGGTCGGCATCTTCCGGGTGCAGGAGGATTTCCCAGAAGTATTCGCCCATCTGGTGCAGTTCGGTCTTGTTGTAGCCCAGGGTCTGGCCCAGGTGGTGGTTGCTGAAGATCATCCGCTGGCTGATCACGTCCTGCACATACAGGTGATCGGGCACGGTGCGCACCACATCGGACCAGAACCCCTCGCGTTCCAGCAGCGACAGCTCGATCAGCTTGCGACTGGTGATGTCGCTGATGCTGAGGATCACCGCGCTGTAGTCCTCGACGGCCTCAGGCAGGCGCAGGACCAGCCACAGGTGCTGGTCATTGCCCTGGGCGTCGCTGAGCTTGATTTCCAGTTCCAGTTGCTTCTGCTGGTTGACCACCGCTTCCAGCAATTGGCTGCCGATCGCGTTGCCATTCTTCGGGTCGCCTTCTATCAGCAGCTGCCAGGCCTGCTCGCTGGACTCGACGTTGAGCAGGCGCAGGGCCACCTGGTTGACTTCGGTGATGCGCAATTCGCTCAGCAACTGCTGGCGATGATCCGGGTGGCTGGCTTGCCAGCGCTTGAGTTGGTCGCTGTTGTGTACATGGTGTTTGTCGAGCAACTCGGGGAGCCCGGAGATGTCCATGACGCACAGGGCCACGCCGGTGCCTTCGAAAATGTCCTGGTAGCGCCGCCGGCCTTCGTGCAACTGGCGCTGGCGCCGGCGCATGTTCAACAGGGCGATCACTGGTATCAGGGAGAAAGCCAGGCCCAGCAGGCATTTGCCGATGAAGGCCGGCAGCAGTTCCTCGATCACCGCCTGCTGGTCGAACAGGCCGCGCAGTTGCCAGTCGCTGTTGCTCAGGGGCACCAGCAGCACGCTGTCGGCCATTTCATCGGGATCCAGCATGCCCGGGGTCGGGGTGCTGTGCTCGTCACGCTTGATCACCTGGCGGCTGAGGCGGTTCTCGATCACCCAGGTGGGCTTGAAGTTGCCTTCGCTCTGCCGCACCAGGGTCTGCAGGAAGCTGGGCGCCAGGCGCAGGACCCAGTAGCTGGGGGTGGCACCACTGGACTGGTGCAGCAGCACATGCACCACCGAACCGTCGGCGGGGTTGCTGTAGTAGTAGCGCTGCAAGTGACTGCGCTGGATCAGGTCGGCGAGCCAGGGGGCGTCATGGCTGTCGCTGGCACTGTCGCTGAGAATCTGTCCAGAGGCGTCCAGCAAGGCAAAGCTGCGCACATCCGGCAGGGAGCGCTGGAGCTTGTACAGCAATTGCTGCTGTTGCTGGCTGTCCTGGGGCGATTCGACGATCGGCAGCAGATTGAGGGCGATTTGCGCATTGAGTGCCAGGTTCAGGCTCAGGTGGTCGGCCAGTTCGGCACTGTAGTCGATGGCGTGCTGACGCTGGTCCTTGCGGGTCTGCTGCAATTGATCGAGCAGTTGCCAGAACAACAGAGCCAGGAGTAGCAACACCAGCGTTGCCAGTGCGCCTTTGAGTGTGCCCCGCAAAGGATGGGCCGACGCGGAGGCTCTAGCGCGCGCGGGCTGTGGCGAAATGACGTTGGACAAGCTGTGATCCTGCGGTTTGGCTGGGCTGGCGCGACGTGCACTATAAGCCGGACGCCCGAAGGGCGGCTAGCATGCCTTGAGTTGTGGCAAAGTGCCAGTCCCGCTCGGCTGGACCTGGATCGCCCATTGAGGTAGTTTTGCCGGTTACGCGGGAGCGTTCCAGCTCCAGACCATCAGGCTTTTTCCGCCCGCCGGTATTGATCATGGTCAATGCCAGCGCTGCGCATGGCCTGGCCCGGGCCCGGCCCGTTCTATTCATCAGTCACTGACGCTAGGTTCACCATGGCTCAATACGTCTTCACCATGCATCGGCTGGGCAAAGTTGTTCCGCCGAAGCGGGAAATCCTGAAAAACATCTCCCTGTCTTTTTTCCCCGGCGCCAAGATCGGCGTGCTGGGCCTCAACGGTTCGGGCAAGTCCACGCTGCTGAAAATCATGGCCGGCGTCGACACCGAGTTCGAAGGTGAAGCCCGTCCGATGCCGGACCTGAACATCGGCTACCTGCCTCAGGAACCACAGCTGGATCCGACCAAGACCGTGCGTGAAGTGGTCGAGGAAGCGGTGAGCGTGATCAAGGACGCCCAGGCGCGCCTGGACGAAGTCTACGCCGCCTACGCCGAGCCGGATGCCGACTTCGACAAGCTGGCCGCCGAACAGGCCAAGCTGGAAGCCATCCTGCAAGCCAGCGACGGCCATAACCTGGAGCGCCAGCTGGAAGTGGCCGCCGACGCCCTGCGCCTGCCAGCCTGGGATGCCAAGGTCGAGCACCTGTCCGGTGGTGAGAAGCGTCGCGTGGCGCTGTGCCGCCTGCTGCTGTCGGCCCCCGACATGCTGCTGCTGGATGAACCGACCAACCACCTGGACGCCGACTCGGTGGCCTGGCTGGAGCATTTCCTCCACGACTTCCCGGGCACCGTGGTCGCGATCACGCACGACCGTTACTTCCTGGACAACGTCGCCGGCTGGATTCTCGAACTCGACCGCGGCGCCGGTATTCCCTACGAGGGCAACTACTCGGGTTGGCTGGAAGCCAAGTCCGCGCGTCTGGCCCAGGAATCCAAGCAGCAGTCGGCCCATGAGAAGGCCATGAAGGAAGAGCTGGAGTGGGTGCGTAAAGGCGCCAAGGCCCGCCAGTCGAAATCCAAGGCCCGTCTGCAACGCTTCGAGGAAATGCAGTCCCAGGAATTCCAGAAGCGCAGCGAAACCAACGAGATCTACATCCCGGCCGGTCCGCGCCTGGGTGACAAGGTCATCGAATTCAAGAACGTCACCAAGGGCTATGGCGATCGCGTGCTGATCGACAACCTGTCGTTCTCCATGCCCAAAGGCGCCATCGTTGGCGTGATCGGCGGCAACGGTGCCGGTAAGTCGACCCTGTTCCGCATGCTCATGGGCAAGGAAACCCCGGATTCGGGCAGCATCGAGATCGGCGAAACCGTGCAGCTTGCCTGTGTGGACCAGAGCCGTGAGGACCTGGACGGCAGCAAGACCGTGTTCCAGCAGATTTCCGACGGTTCCGACCAGATCCGCATTGGCAACTACGAGATCCCGTCGCGTACCTACGTCGGTCGTTTCAACTTCAAGGGCGGTGACCAGCAGAAGTTCGTCAAGGACCTGTCCGGTGGTGAGCGCGGTCGCCTGCACCTGGCCCTGACCCTGAAAGAGGGCGGCAACGTCCTGCTGCTCGACGAACCGTCCAACGACCTCGACGTTGAAACCCTGCGTTCCCTGGAAGAAGCCCTGCTGGACTTCCCGGGCGCCGCCATTGTGATCTCCCACGACCGGTGGTTCCTGGACCGGGTGGCCACTCACATCCTGGCGTACGAAGACGATTCCCAAGCGGTGTTCTTCGAAGGCAACTACACCGAGTACGAAGCCGATCGCAAGAAGCGCCTGGGCGAAGCCGCGGCGCAACCGCACCGTGTGCGGCACAAGAAGCTGGCCTGATCGGGTCGCTGCTTGAAAGAGACGGAGCCTTCGGGCTCCGTTTTTTTTGTTCGTCGACATGCCGGCGAAGGTGTTTTCGCGGATCACCAAAAGCGTGCGGGCCCAGCAATTTGTGCCACCAAATCCGTGCACAAAACCCCTGAAAATCGTCGCCATTTATATCTAATGCACCATTTAAATTCAGATCTGCGACATTTTGCGCTGTCACGGTGCGGATTGAATTGATAAAGTCCTGAGCAAATCTCTCCTTAACGACAATAAATTTGCCGAGACTTCCCATGATCGAATCCGTCGAAGACTTCCTCGCCCGCCTGAAAAAGCGCGACCCGGACCAGCCCGAGTTTCACCAGGCAGTGGAAGAGGTACTGCGCAGCCTCTGGCCGTTTCTCGAAGCCAATCCGCACTACCTGAGCTCGGGCATTCTCGAGCGCATCTGCGAGCCGGAGCGCACCGTGGTGTTTCGTGTGTCCTGGGTCGACGATCAGGGCAAGGTCCGGGTCAACCGCGGCTTCCGCATCCAGATGAACAGCGCCATCGGCCCCTACAAGGGCGGCTTGCGCTTCCATCCGTCGGTCAACATGGGCGTGCTCAAGTTTCTCGCCTTCGAACAGACCTTCAAGAACTCCCTGACGTCGCTGCCCATGGGCGGCGGCAAGGGCGGTTCGGACTTCAATCCCAAAGGCAAGAGCGACGCCGAGGTCATGCGCTTCTGCCAGGCTTTCATGACCGAGCTGTACCGGCATATCGGCGCCGATGTGGACGTGCCGGCAGGCGACATTGGCGTTGGTGCCCGGGAAATCGGCTTCCTCTTTGGCCAGTACAAGCGCCTGAGCAACCAGTTCACTTCGGTGCTGACCGGCAAGGGCATCAGCTACGGCGGCAGCCTGATCCGTCCGGAAGCCACAGGATTCGGTTGTGTGTACTTCGCCGAGGAAATGCTCAAGCGTCGCGGCGACCGGGTTGAAGGCAAGCGAGTGGCGATCTCCGGCTCCGGCAATGTTGCCCAGTACGCGGCCCGCAAGGTCATGGACCTGGGGGGCAAGGTGATCTCCCTGTCCGACTCCGAAGGCACCCTGTACTGCGAGTCCGGCCTGAGCGAGGAGCAGTGGCTGGCGGTGCTGGAGCTGAAGAACGTGCAGCGTGGACGGATCAGCGAGCTGGCGGCCCGTTTCGGCCTGGAGTTCCGCGCCGGCAAGACCCCGTGGGACCTGGCCTGCGATATCGCCCTGCCTTGCGCCACGCAGAACGAGCTGGACGCCGAAGCCGCCCGCAACCTGTTGCGCAACGGCTGCACCTGCGTGGCCGAAGGCGCCAACATGCCCACCACGCTGGAGGCTGTGGATATCTTTATCGATGCGGGCATCCTGTTTGCCCCGGGCAAGGCCTCCAATGCCGGTGGCGTTGCGGTGAGCGGCCTGGAGATGTCGCAGAACGCCATGCGCCTGCTGTGGACTGCGGGTGAAGTGGACAGCAAACTGCACGCCATCATGCAGTCGATCCACCATGCCTGCGTGCATTACGGCGAAGAAAATGGCCGGATCAACTACGTCAAAGGGGCAAACATCGCCGGCTTCGTCAAGGTGGCCGATGCCATGCTGGCCCAGGGCGTGGTCTGAGGCGTCTCAGGCCGGTTCGATACGGATGATCTCGATCAACTGATTGCCCGCCGGCCGCTGCCACAGAACCTCGTCACCGGGTTGTGCCCCCAGCAGGGCACGGCCCAGGGGCGAGGCCCAGTTGATCAGTCCCCGGGCCGCATCGGCTTGATCCTCTCCCACCAGTTGCACGCTTTGCTGATGACCCTGGTCATCGGCGAAGGTCACGCGGCTGCCGATCTGTACCTTGTCGGTTGAAGTGGCTGGCGTGACCACCTGGGCGCTATGCAGGCGCTGGGTAAAATAACGCAGGTCGCGCTCAAGCTCGGCCACCTGCTGCTTGTCGGCGGCATCCCCCAGGGCATTTTGCTCCGCGTGCTGGCTGTGCAGCAGGGCGACTTTGGCCTGCAATTCGGCAAGGCCCTGGGGCGTGACGTAGTTGGGCTGGGTGCTGATCTGGCGCTCCACGGGCTGTTCGGCCTGGGCTGCGGCCTGATCTTCATTGACGAAAGCGCGGCTCATGAGGTGCTCCTTGAGTGGAGGGGAGGCCATGGTTGCAGACTTTCAAGCAGGGCGGTTGCCTGTAAGCGACTTACGGCGAGCGATAGGCCCGGGCCGCGTCGCGATCCTTTTCCTGTTGCCAGGCCCGCTCCCGCTCGTCCCAGTGACGATCGCGGTAACGGTTGCGGTCCTGATTCTCCAGCATGCCCTGGCATTGGCGGAAACCGTCGTCCCAGCCCGCGGCGTATTGCGGGTCCGCCAGGTAGCGCGGAACGTCCTTGCGATACTCGCCGCTCATCGATCCGGCCGCCTGGCGGCCGCTGACGCAGCCCGCATCGAAGCCGTCGACAAAGGCCGGCGGGTAGCCTTGCTTGAGCAAATACTCGTGGTTCGACTCACAGCCACCGATCAGGGCCAGTGCCAGCACAGCCCAAGCATAACGCCACATCCACAAGCTCCCGGGCTTCACCTGAGTGAAGTCTAGAAGGGCGATTGTCGGCGAGGCGTGAAAACCTTGTCGCTAACAGCTTGAAGCTTGCGGCTGCTGTTAATAGTGATACCACTTGAGTTCCAGCAGCACTTCGTTCACCGGGGTCGCCAGTTGGCTGAACTCCCGTTGCGCGCTCAAACGCAGGCCCAGATTGCGTGACAGTTCCCATTGCTGGTTGAGGCTCAGGCTGCGGCGCACCTCGCCGTTGGTGAAGTAGTCGCCCTTGGCTTCGACGCTGAAATTGCCCAGCGGGTTTTTCCACAGCAGCCCGGAGTTGAAGCCTGCCGCCGGGGCGATGAAACCGGCGAAATCAGCGTTGTGTTCGACTCGCACGGTGCCCAGGACAAAGCCCAGGGTGTCCTCGCCCAGTTGCCAGGTGCCGCCGGCTCCTCCGTTGACGTGGCTGACCAGGGTTTCATCGTCGTGCTTGCCCGGCACCCGCTCCAGGCCGCCGGTGACCTGCCAGGACCAGGGTTGCAGCAGTTCGTTACGCGGGGTCAGTGAGCGGATGGTGGCCAGGTCCAGCTGTTGCAGCTGCCAGTGGTTGCCTTCGTACTGGCGCAGTTTCATCTGCAGGATCTCGATCTGCGCCCCCAGGGGGAAGCCTTCGGCGTTGTCGTTCAGGTCGTGGTAGGCCATGCGCAGGCCGTATTCGGCGAAAGCCCGGTCGTCCCGGGTGCCGACGCCCAGTTGCCAGGTGCGGGACTGGTGGCCGTCTTCCGGCAGGCCGGGCCGCTGGATCTGCAGCTCTGGCGCCGGGTTCTGGTTGATCGCCCGCAGCAGTTCGAAGCTGCGCTGGGAACGCTCCGCATCACGTTCCAGGCCGTTGGCCCGGTAGCGTTCGAGGCGGTAGGCTGCATCGACGATCAAGGCCTGGCGATCCCGGGGCAGGGCCTTGAATTCGCCAGTCTGCATTTGTTTCTGATCGGCGCTGACCTTGAGTACCCACTGCTGTTCGGCGTGGCTCAGGGGCTGGGCGCGGCTGAGCAGCTCCCGCTCCCGGGAAGGGCGATAGTCGATCCGCTCCACCAGGCCGGCGTCCTTGACGGCCTTGACCGTGTCGGTGGGAATGGCGGTCAGGGGGAACTGGCCGGTCAGGCGCAGGCTGGGCCGAGCCACCTGCAGCAGTTCCAGCAGGCGGTAGGAGCAGTTCTCGTCGAAGAAGAAGTAGTCGAACTTGATCTGCTTGAGTTCCCAGACGTGCTCCACCATGCGTTCGGTTTCGGCTTGGGTCAGGTTCAGCCGGTACTCCCACAGGTCGCGGTTTTCCAGGCTGCGGTATTCCGAGAGCTTTTCCTGGTAGGGCACCAGGGCGAACAGCCCCGGGTAGCCGCCCATCAAGCCTTTCCAGGCGTAGAGGATGCTGTTGTCGGACCCTTCGATATAGGCACCGAAGTTGATCGCGTAGCTGAGCAGGGCGGTGTGGTTGCTCTGCACATCGGCCTGGTCGATGCGCAACAGGGTGTGGCCGAACATCGACGAGGGGCTGTTCAGGTACGCGGCCGGAAAGATCATCACCGTGCTGTGGGGCGACACATCCTTGAACCACTGCCTGAACTCGGCGCAGTCCACCTGGGGCAAATCGTTCAGGCCCAGTTGTGCCTTGAGCCAGCGGGTGCGGGATGGGTAGACGCACTGGGCATGCCGGTCACCTGCGTCGGCCGGGGCGTAGAGGGCTTTCAGGGTCGCGGCCAGTTCGGCATCGGGATGATGGGCGCCGTCGACCGCCAGGAAGAACTTCGGGTCGCTGACGTAACTGCGCCAGCCACCGAGCTGGGCGGTTTCGTAATGACCTATGGAAATCCAGAAGGGGTCATGGGCCAGTTGCTGCAAACGTTGGGGGTCGATCTGGGGCGCGGCATACAGCGGGGCGCAGACACAGAGCGCCAGGTAGGCAAGGCGTTTGAGCATGGTGGGCAACTTAAGTCGGAAATACAAAGACCCAAGATGGGCAAGGTCCGCAAAATAAAACCCGCTCCCCGAAGGAAGCGGGCGGGTCGAGATTAAGCTGGAGTGGCGTATTTCGCCAGGCGCGCATCGTTCTTCAACACGGCCAGGGTATTGGTGTGCACATCTTCCGCGGTCACGTCAGCCTTGCTGAAGATCTGCTGGAAGTGTTCGTGGGTGACCGCGGCAAAGTGCGCTCGGTCTTCAGGTGCTACGCCGAGTACCACGGCGTAGGTGGTCAGGGCTTCGCCTTGACCCTTGGCCATGTCTTCGGAGAGCTCGTTCATCATGCCGTTCATGGCGAACCAGGATTTGCCACCATAGGTCAGCGAGGCGTTGGTGGAGCAACCGTTGGTGCCGGAGGTCATGCCGAAGGTGGCGTTGCCGGAGGTGCCGTTGGTGGTGGAGGCCAGGAAGTGCGCAGGCGTGCCACGCTGGCCTTGGAACAGCATGTTGCCCCAGCCGCAATCCGGACCGCCGGGCGCTTGAGCCATGGCGTTGAGGGATACAGCGGTGAAAAGAGTACCGAGAAGAATCCGTTTCATAGCGTTGTTCTCTTTGTGTGCATACCAATGGACGGGGGGAGACTGGCCCGTGGGGGCACCAGTGGGCCGGTTATCTATCCAGCCGCGCAGTTTGGAGTTTAGGCAGGTTCCCCGGGTTCCGTGATTTTTTACAAACAGTGCCTGAAACAGCAGGATTTATTTGTCGCTGGGGACGGTATCCGGCTTGTCTATGCTTTCCCCTGAGGCGCGCCTTGCCAGCCGGGCATACCCGGCGCCAGAATGCCGCCATCTGCCCCGCCTGATGTAAGGAAGCCCGATGCCTGATCCTGTTGCTGCCAGCCTGCGTCTTGCGCCTGAAGCGCTGACCCGCCCTTTCTCTGCTGAACAGTTCAGCTTCTCGACCACCAATGATTTGGAGCCCTTTCGCGGTGTGCTTGGCCAGGAACGTGCGGTCGAAGCCTTGCAGTTTGGCGTGGCCATGCCCCGCCCCGGTTACAACGTGTTTGTCATGGGCGAGCCGGGCACCGGCCGCTTCTCCTTCGTCAAGCGTTACCTGAAGGCCGAAGGCAAGCGCCTGCAGACCCCGTCCGACTGGGTCTACGTCAACAATTTCGACGAGCCCAGGGAGCCTAGGGCGCTGGAGTTGCCTGCCGGTGCCGCCGGCAGCTTCATCAGCGACATCAACGGCCTGATCGACAACCTGCTGGCGACCTTTCCTGCGGTGTTCGAGCATCCGTCCTATCAGCAGAAGAAGAGCGCCATCGACCGCGCCTTCAACCAGCGTTATGACCGTGCCCTGGATGTGATCGAGCGCCTGGCGCTGGAAAAGGACGTGGCGCTGTACCGCGACAGCAGCAACATCGCCTTTACCCCGATGTTCGATGGCAAGGCCCTGGACGAAGCCGAATTCGCTCAGTTGCCGGAGGCCGATCGCGAGCGCTTCCATGAGGACATTTCCGCATTGGAAGAGCGCCTCAACGAAGAGCTGGCGAGTCTGCCGCAATGGAAGCGCGAGTCGAGCAACCAGCTGCGCCAGCTCAATGAGGAAACCATCACCCTGGCCTTGCAGCCCTTGCTCGCGCCGCTGTCCGAGAAGTACGCGGAAAACGCCGCGGTCTGTGGATATCTGCAGGCGATGCAGGTCTATCTGCTGAAGACGGTGGTCGAGCAGTTGGTGGACGACAGCAAGACCGACGCGGTGGCGCGCAAGCTGCTGGAAGAGCAGTACTGCCCGAGCCTGGTGGTGGGTCACCCGGCCAGTGGTGGTGCGCCGGTGGTGTTCGAGCCGCATCCGACTTACGACAATCTGTTTGGCCGGATCGAGTACAGCACCGATCAGGGCGCGCTCTACACCACTTACCGGCAACTGCGTCCCGGTGCCTTGCATCGGGCCAATGGCGGCTTCCTGATCCTGGAAGCCGAGAAGATGCTCAGCGAGCCCTTTGTCTGGGACGCCCTCAAGCGTGCCCTGCAGTCACGCAAGCTGAAGATGGAATCGCCTCTGGGCGAGATGGGCCGCCTGGCCACCGTGACCCTGACGCCGCAAATGATCCCGTTGCAGGTCAAGGTCATCATCATCGGTGCCCGCCAGCTGTATTACACGCTGCAGGACCTGGACCCGGACTTCCAGGAGATGTTCCGGGTACTGGTGGATTTCGACGAAGACATTCCGATGGTGGACGAAAGCCTGGAGCAATTCGCCCAGCTGCTCAAAACCCGCACCTCGGAGGAGGGCATGGCGCCGCTGACAGCCGATGCCGTGGCGCGGCTGGCTACCTACAGTGCACGTCTGGCGGAACACCAGGGGCGTCTTTCGGCGCGGATTGGCGATCTGTTCCAACTGGTCAGCGAGGCCGACTTCATCCGTCACCTGGCCTCGGACGAGATGACCGACGCCGGGCATATCGAGCGAGCACTGAAAGCCAAGGCCACGCGTACCGGCCGGGTGTCGGCGCGGATCCTCGACGACATGCTGGCCGGGATCATCCTGATCGACACCGACGGCGCGGCCGTGGGCAAGTGCAACGGCCTGACGGTGCTGGAAGTCGGCGACTCGGCGTTCGGGGTGCCGGCGCGGATTTCCGCCACGGTGTATCCGGGCGGCAGCGGTATTGTCGACATCGAGCGTGAGGTCAATCTTGGCCAGCCGATTCACTCCAAGGGGGTGATGATCCTGACTGGTTACCTGGGCAGCCGCTATGCCCAGGAGTTCCCTCTGGCGATTTCCGCCAGCATTGCCCTGGAGCAGTCCTACGGCTACGTGGACGGCGACAGTGCTTCCCTGGGAGAGGCCTGCACGTTGATTTCGGCGCTGTCGAAAACCCCACTCAAGCAGTGTTTTGCCATCACCGGCTCGATCAACCAGTTCGGCGAAGTGCAGGCGGTGGGCGGGGTCAACGAGAAGATCGAAGGCTTCTTCCGGTTGTGCGAGGCTCGCGGCCTGACGGGAGAGCAGGGGGCGATCATTCCCCAGGCCAACGTGGCCACCCTGATGCTCGACGAGAAAGTGCTGCAGGCGGTGCGTGCCGGGCAGTTCCATGTCTACGCGGTGCGTCAGGCAGACGAGGCCCTGAGCTTGCTGGTGGGTGAGCCGGCCGGTGAGCCGGATGCCGAAGGGCAGTTCCCTGAAGGCAGCGTCAATGCGCGGGTTGTAGAGCGTCTGCGGGTCATCGCCGAGATGATCAGTGAAGAAGATCTCAAAGAGGCGGAAAAGGAGTTGGCGCAAGAGGCGTTGAGCGAGGCCAAGCCTGCGTGACGGCTGTCGATGGCGAGGGCTGTGTCCCTCGCTGTCGGCGTCGGGAGTCTGACGTCAATTTGACAAAATAGACCATTCGGCGCCTGTCGGATCGCTCAACTTTGTTTATCAGGCTTTTCTTCTATTCTCAGGGCAAGGAGAACGACAGTCGTCGCTGGATCGAAACAGCCCTCAACTGAAGGCTGAACAGTGGTTCTACCGAGGGTCGCCGCCATGTCGCGCAACCTTTGTCTCACCCGCCAATGCCTTGGCCTGGTTACCCGTATCGAATGCAGCGTCCGCCCACTGGCGGGGGACAACGGTATGTGGACTCTTCTCTTCGCCGCCGGAATGGCCGGTGAACAACCCTCCGCGATCAAGTCCCAGGGACCGTTCTGTGGCCCCGTGGTCGCCGAATCGATTCTCGACTCGATCGTTGAAAGCCTGACCACCCATGGCTATCAGTTGGCCGACGACCCGCAGATCTGGTGCCTGCACCTCCAGGCCCAGCTGCGGCAGATCAATGGCGAACGGGGACGCGGCGTCGGCGACTTCTAGTTCCAGCCCGAGCCCTGATCCTCAGGAAGCTGGTGGTGCCGACTCGCTTTTCTCCAACTTGACCTCGAAGCCATATTCCACGGTTTCGAGGTCGCTGCGGGTATAGCTCTCCAACTGGCTGGGCTGGCCGTAGAAGTAGTGCACGTCGAACAGCGCCGGACCATCGGCCGACGCGGTATGGCTGGTCGCGAGAATCTCCTTCAGGTACTGGCCGTTGTCGTCCTTGGCATAAAAGCGCCAGGCGTCCGCGGGGAAGAGTTTCTGGTCCACGATCAGGGCATTGCCCTTGAGCTCGAGCCCCTTGGGCAGCTGCCGGGTGCTGATGCTGTCCTTCTTGATGCTGGCCAGGAACAGTGGAATGGAGCCCACGGCGTAAGCCGGGGTTTCCGGGAACAGGTTGAGGTCGTAGGTGATGATGCCGCGCAGCGGGTCGATCTCGAAGGCCTCGTCGGGCAGTTCGATCGGTTCGCCGCGCTGGCCCTTGTCGTTCTGGGTGAAGAAGGTCAGGGGCGTGTCGCCGGTGCTGAACTCCGAGCCCAGCAGTTCGTCATTGAAGGTCCGTGAGTGGCTGAACTCAATGCGCATTGCGCTGGCATCCTCCACCGATTGGCTGATGGTCACGGATTTCTTCAGGGTTTCCTCGTCGAGCTGAGCGCCCTTGAGGTAGTTGGCAGCCTGATCGTCATAGACCACCACCGGCATGGGCAGCGGCTGGACGTTCTTGTCGGTGGTGCTGCGGTCGAAACGATGCACCGGCAGTTCCAGGTCCTTGCGTGTGACGCTGGCCTGAGCGAAGTCGAGCACCGCCACCTCGAGCTTTTCCACCACGCCGTTGAAATACACCTTGGCGTAATGATTGGTGTGTTGTTGCTCGAAGGCCTTCTGCTCGTTCTCCAGTTGTTTCTCGAAGTCGTCGCTCCAGCTTTTCTGCTTCTGCATCTCGGCCAGTTGCTGTTGGTAAAAGGCAATTTGTGCCGCGCTCTCGTTGATCGAGCCGGAGCGGGAGAGTATCTGGCCGGTGCTGTCCCGGGCTTGTGTCAACAGCGGGTTGAGCGACGTGTCGTTGGCCTCTTCGGGGAGCGGGCTGCTGTTGTTCAGTTCGATTTCAGCGACGTTTTTCTCCAGCGACAGCAGGGTCAGGCGGATGTTGCCGTCTTGGCGTGGCTTGCCGATATCGGCCTTGCTCAGCTCGAAGGTGAGTACGCGACTGGGGGCGATCACTTCAAGCTTGCCCAGCAGGGAGACGGGCTGCGGCTGGTTCTTGTTGTCCACCTCCAGGCCCTCGATAAAGGGGTAGGTTACGGTCAGGTCGTCCGGATTGGTCAGGTTGGAGCTTGACGGGCTCAGTTGAATCCCCGGATCGGTCTCCGACCATTCAGGTTGGAAGGGGATGACTTTCTTGTTGCTCAGGGTGACCGACTGCCACTCCAGGCCGTGGGGAAAGGGGAACTGCGCGGGCATTTCGAAGCTGAAGGGAAACACCGGTTGCAGATCGGTCAGGTAGTCGGAGCTGGAAGGCTTGCGCAGCACGAACAGGCCATTGACGTAGGTGTCCACCAAGGCTTGTGGCGTGGGGTAGTGCTTGAGCAGGGCCAGGCTGTCTTCGCCGTATTCGGTGTCGATCGGCTTGCTGGCAAGCTTGCCTTGCGCACGCTCCAGAAGCAGTAGCGAGCCCCCGAGATCGCTGACGGCATCTTTCAGCTTGGGATCCTGAATGGCGTCCAGGGAGGCCTCGAACTGCCGGGTTCTCTCTTCGAGGCTGGCCTGCTTGTTTTCGTCGCTGGGTGAACAGCCGCCGCTGATCAGCAGAACCAGGCCAAGGCCGATGCTTGTCAAAGGCAATCGCAAATCCATTTTCCAGTCTTCCTGTCCAATGTCGGTGAGTGGTAGGAACGGTTCGACACTAGCAGAAAAAACGTGCGGAAAAACTCGTAGAAACGGAGATTGCCTTTGGTTTATGGGCATTTGGAGCGCTGATATACTCGCCGCCGTTTTTTACTCCGGGTGCGAGATTCAATGGAACGTTTTATCGAAAATGCGATGTATGCCTCACGCTGGCTGCTGGCGCCGATCTACTTCGGTTTGTCCTTGGGCCTGCTGGCGTTGGCATTGAAGTTCTTCCAGGAAGTCTTTCACGTCATTCCCAATGTGTTTTCGATGGCTGAGTCGGATCTGATCCTGGTCCTGCTGTCGTTGATCGACATGGCCCTGGTGGGCGGTCTGCTGGTGATGGTGATGATCTCCGGCTATGAGAACTTCGTCTCGCAGCTGGACATTGACGAAAACAAGGAAAAGCTCAGCTGGCTGGGCAAGATGGATTCTTCGTCGCTGAAGATGAAGGTGGCGGCGTCTATCGTGGCCATTTCGTCGATTCACCTGTTGCGGGTGTTCATGGACGCCAAGAACACTCCGACCGAGTACCTGCTGTGGTACGTGGTGATTCACATGACCTTCGTGATTTCGGCGTTTGCCATGGGCTACCTGGACAAGCTGACCAAGCACTGATTGCGCCTGCTGGATGAGTACCGGCCGCCTGTGCGTTGCGAAACGGACGGGCGGTGTTGTTTGTGGCTTGTGCTTTTCTTGGCCGAGGAATATCCATGTAGGCGTCGGAGGTTTCCAATGCACGAGGTGCGCTTATGAACCTGCAGGAAATGAATGCCTACGCCATCGCCGGAAAAGTCGATGAATTGAACCTGATCTCCCTGGAAGGCGGGATCTATCTGCTTGAAGCGCGCATGCACGGGGCTGCTTACCCGCTCAGCGACGCCCAGGGGCAGATGTTTCATCTGCGTTCGGTAGAGCATGCCCGTGAGGTATTGCAGTCCTTTCCCAAGTTGCCTTTCAACCTGATCCACACTTCGGTGCACGATGAGATGTGCGGTTTGTCCGCCAGTGCCGAAGAAAGCCTGAAGGTACCGATCACAATGCGCTCTGCCTGGTAATGGCGGGGTTGCGCTGATTATCGCCGAACTTCTGTGCTAGTCTGCTCGCCCTTTTGATTCCGGGCGCTCCGGGAGGCCCTGTGTTTCTGCGGCCGTTCCTGGGCCGTCCGCACAGCGGAGCAGTGTCATGTCCGAAGTAAATCTGTCCACCGACGAAACCCGCGTCAGCTACGGTATTGGCCGTCAGCTGGGTGACCAGCTGCGCGACAACCCGCCACCGGGTGTGAGCCTGGACGCAATCCTGGCGGGCCTGACCGACGCATTCGCCGGTAAGCCAAGCCGTGTGGGTCAGGAAGAGATGTCCGCCAGCTTCAAGGTGATTCGCGAAATCATGCAGGCCGAAGCGGCAGCCAAGGCTGAAGCGGCTGCTGGTGCCGGCCTGGCTTTCCTGGCGGAAAACGCCAAGCGTGAAGGCATCACCACCCTGGCTTCCGGTCTGCAATTTGAAGTGCTGACCCAGGGCGACGGCGCCAAGCCATCCCGCGAAGACAGCGTGCGCACCCACTATCATGGCACCCTGATCGACGGCACCGTGTTCGACAGCTCCTACGAGCGCGGCCAGCCTGCCGAGTTCCCGGTAGGTGGCGTGATCGCCGGCTGGACCGAAGCGCTGCAACTGATGAACGCCGGTAGCAAATGGCGTCTGTACGTGCCGAGCGAACTAGCTTACGGCGCACAAGGCGTGGGCAGCATCCCGCCGCACAGCGTTCTGGTGTTCGACGTCGAGCTGCTGGACGTTCTGTAACCCGTGTAGGGGCCAGATGGCTGGCGATGGCGGCCGCGCACGCGCGGTCAGTTCATCTTCGGCCAGCTTGCCCCTTTCGCGCTCCTGGTTTCATAGACGGATTTTTGCGCCCAGGCTCTGGCCATCGGCGCCGGTTGGCCGCAAGGCTCTGGCGTAGCAGAACAAAAACAGGTTGCGCACCAACTCCTTGAGTACCAGCGGCTCGCTGGAGCTCAAACCGTTCAGGTCCAGATCCCCCTGGTCCTGCAGCTCGCTCAGGGCTTCCTCTTCCAGCACAGCACAGACTTCCCCGGTTTCCCGATGCAGGATTCGCAGGTAGGGGTGTGGCCGGTCCAGCCAGGCATCAATCAAATAAGTCATGGGTGTCATCTCCTTGAATGGGTTTCAATGAGAATAATTCTTATTCAATGAATAGCAAGTACCTATTGGCGGTTTCTGCTTTTTTCTGTGTGGAAATTGTTTTCGATCAAATCGGCTGGCTTTTCGCTAGCAGGCGTGTGAATCAAGCATGGCGGGGGTATAGGCGGGATACCCTCTCGCGGCAGGCGCGAGAGGGTGCAGGCGTCAGACCTTGCGGACGAACTCGGATTTGAGCTTCATCGGGCCGATGCCGTCGATCTTGCAGTCGATGTCGTGGTCGCCATCGCACAGGCGGATGTTCTTGACCTTGGTGCCGACCTTGACCACCAGAGAGGTGCCCTTGACCTTGAGGTCCTTGATCACGGTGATGGTGTCGCCGTCTTGCAGCACGTTGCCCACCGAATCTTTCTTCACGGCTTCATCGGATGCGGCTTCGGCTTCGCCGCTGGCAGACCACTCGTGGGCGCACTCGGGGCAGATCAGCTGGGTGCCGTCCTCGTAGGTGTATTCGGAATTGCATTTTGGGCAGGGTGGCAAAGTGCTCACTTAAGCTCCTCAAAGTCAGGATGGCTAAAAAGCGCACATTGTATAGGGTTTTGTCGCGGAGGGGGCGCTGGGCAGTTGCACCGGCGAGCCGGCTCCTGCAGATCGGCAGGAGCCAGCGCGGTTTAGTGGGTGCGGGCGACGGCGAATTCGCTCAGTTCCACCAGCGCGTCACGGTATTCGCTGGGTGGCAGGGCTTCCAGGCAGGTAATGGCGCGAGCCACGTAGTCGCGAGCCAGTTGCGCGGTGTAGTCCAGGGAGCCCGACGCCTCAACTGCGGCACGGATGCTTTCCAGGTCCTCGATACCGCCCTTCTGGATCGCCTGGCGTACCAGGGCTGCCTGTTCCGGGGTGCCTTCACGCATGGTGTAGATCAGCGGCAGGGTCGGTTTACCCTCCGCCAGGTCGTCACCGACGTTCTTGCCCAGGGTTTCGGCATCGCCACGGTAGTCCAGCAGGTCGTCTACCAGTTGGAAGGCCACGCCCAGATGGTCGCCAAAGGTGCGCAGGGCTTCGGCCTGTTCCGGCGTCGCGCCGGCCAGGGCGGCGGCGCTGTGGGTCGAGGCTTCGAAGAGCATCGCGGTCTTGCCGCGAATGACTTCCATATAGGTTTCTTCGGTGGTGCTGGCGTCACGCACCTTGGACAGTTGCAGCACTTCGCCTTCGGCGATGATCCGCGTGGCCTGGGACAGAATGCGCATGACCGGCATCGAGCCCAGCTCAACCATCATCTCGAAGGAGCGCGAGTACAGGAAATCGCCCACCAGGACGCTGGGAGCATTGCCCCACATGGCGTTGGCGGTGGAGCGGCCACGGCGCATGCCGGACATGTCGACCACGTCGTCGTGCAGCAGGGTGGCGGTGTGCAGGAACTCGATGGTGGCGGCCAGTAGGCGCAGGTCATCGCCTTCGCGGCCCAGGGCCTTGCCACATAGCAACACCAGCAGCGGACGCAGGCGCTTGCCTCCGGCCGAGGTGATGTAGTCACCGATTTTTGAAACCAGCGGTACTCGGGAAGTCAACTGTTTCTTGATGATGCCGTCGACGGCGCTAAAATCGTCCGCCACCGCGCGGTAGAAAGCTTGGGGTTGCATCAGCGACAGGTGCTCCAGAAGGGTTGCGCGGCATGCTAGGACCCGCGTCCGCAGGTGTCAAGGCGCGCTCCCGGCGGTGCTTCGCGCCGCCTGAACGGCACTTGCATCGCTATTGTGCCTTGCGTACAATCGCGCACCCTGAACTTCCTGGGCAGCACCTGCCTTACGCAATTGCACTTGGGCCGTTCCAGCCCCATGCAGCCATGCCAGCCAATACCTCTTCTTATAAAGAGCTGGGTGAGCAGGATTATCGGAGAAATACCATGTACGCAGTAATCGTTACCGGCGGTAAGCAATACAAGGTCGCTGAAGGTGAATACCTGAAGATCGAAAAACTGGAAGTCGCCACTGGCGAATCCGTGACTTTTGACCGCGTTCTGCTGGTCGCCAACGGCGACGACGTGAACATCGGCGCACCTGTTGTTGCTGGCGCAACCGTCAAGGCTGAAGTGATCTCCCAAGGTCGTCACGATAAAGTCCGCATCATCAAGTTCCGTCGCCGTAAGCACCACATGAAGCGTATGGGCCACCGCCAGTGGTTCACCGAGATCAAAATCACCGGTATTCAGGCTTAATTTCAGCCTAATTCCTCACTAGGAGAATTGAACTCATGGCACACAAAAAAGCTGGTGGTAGTACCCGTAACGGTCGCGACTCAGAAGCCAAACGCCTTGGCGTGAAGATGTATGGCGGCCAGGTCATCAAGGCCGGCAACATCATCGTGCGTCAGCGCGGCACCCAATTCCACGCTGGCTACGGCGTTGGCATGGGTAAAGATCACACCCTCTTCGCGAAAATCGAAGGCGTGATCAAGTTCGAAGTAAAAGGCGCCTTCGGTCGTCGTTACGTGAGCGTTGTCGCAGCTTAATTGCGCGATCGCTGGAAAAGCCCTGTCTCGCGACGGGGCTTTTTCGTTTGTGGGATGAGTCTCTTGCAAAACTGTTTGTACGAGCTGCCAGCGTTGGATGTTTCGGTCGTTGATTGAGGTCGCTGCGCTCATTTTTGCAAGAGTCTTATGTCTTAGTGCTTTTCAGCTCGCCCGTGTGGCGAGAGGCGTTTGAACATGAAGTTTGTTGATGAAGTTTCGATTCGAGTAAAGGCCGGCGACGGCGGCAATGGCTGCATGAGTTTCCGTCGGGAAAAATTCATCGAGAACGGTGGTCCCAACGGCGGCGATGGTGGTGACGGCGGCTCGATCTATATGGTTGCCGACGAAAACCTCAATACCCTGGTGGATTACCGTTACACCCGGCATTTCGATGCCGAGCGCGGTTCCAATGGTGGCAGTACCGACTGCACCGGCAAGAAGGGTGAAGACCTGGAGCTGCGGGTTCCGGTCGGCACCACCATCATCGATGCCGGCACCCAGGAGGTCATTGGCGACCTGACCAAGGCCGGTCAGCGCCTGATGGTGGTGCAGGGCGGCTGGCACGGTCTGGGTAACACCCGGTTCAAGTCCAGTACCAATCGTGCGCCGCGCCAAACCACTCCAGGCAAGCCGGGTGAGCAGCGTGATCTCAAGCTGGAGCTGAAGGTGCTGGCGGACGTCGGTCTGCTGGGCCTGCCGAATGCCGGCAAAAGTACCTTTATTCGCTCGGTTTCCGCGGCCAAGCCGAAGGTGGCCGATTATCCGTTCACCACCCTGGTGCCGAACCTGGGCGTGGTCAGCGTCGATCGCTGGAAGAGCTTCGTCATTGCCGATATTCCGGGGCTGATCGAAGGGGCTTCCGATGGTGCGGGCCTGGGGATTCGCTTCCTCAAGCACTTGGCGCGCACGCGCATCCTGCTGCACCTGGTGGATATGGCGCCGCTGGACGAAAGCAGTCCGGCGGATGCTGCGGAGGTGATTGTCAACGAGCTGGTCAAGTTCAGTCCGTCCCTGGCCGAGCGCGAGCGTTGGCTGGTATTGAACAAGAGCGATCAGATCCTTGAGGAAGAGCGTGAGGAGCGAGTCAAGGAGATCGTTGATCGCCTGCAGTGGACCGGTCCTGTCTATGTGATCTCGGCCATTTCCAAGGATGGCACCGAGCGTCTGAGTCGCGACATCATGCGTTACCTGGAGGATCGCGCTGACCGTCTGGCAGCCGACCCGGCCTACGCCGACGAGCTGGCCGAGCTGGATCAGCGTATCGAGGATGAGGCGCGTGCCCAGTTGCAGGCGCTGGATGATCAGCGTGCTCTGCGTCGCAGTGGCGTCAAGAGTGTCCACGACATCGGTGACGATGATTGGGATGAAGAGGATGTGGATGACGAGGATGGTCCGGAAATCATCTACGTCCGCGACTGATCCTGTCGTCGCGGGCTGGCCCGCGAAGACGGTTTATCTGGCCTGGCGCGGTGTTATCATCGCTGCCAGCCAGCTCTCAAGGCGCCGCTCATTCGAGCGGCGTTTTGGTATCTGCAAGGCGTAAATACGAATAACCCCATGAGTGGCGCTCGGTCGCGCTGCTCGCTGGCAAAGGTTGAATAAGATGCGGAGCAAGGTGACGGGTGCGCAACGCTGGGTCGTGAAGATCGGTAGCGCGCTGCTGACGGCGGACGGCAAGGGGCTGGATCGCGCTGCAATGGGTGTATGGGTCGAGCAAATGGTGGCCTTGCATGAGGCTGGCGTCGAATTGGTATTGGTTTCCTCGGGCGCTGTGGCGGCCGGGATGAGCCGCCTGGGCTGGACCGCACGACCGAGTGCGATGCATGAGTTGCAGGCGGCCGCTGCCATTGGCCAGATGGGGTTGGTTCAGGCCTGGGAGTCGAGTTTTGCCGAGCATGGCCGGCATACCGCGCAGATTCTGCTGACCCATGACGACCTGTCGGACCGCAAGCGTTACCTCAATGCGCGCAGTACCCTGCGGGCGCTGGTGGAGCTCAAGGTGATCCCGGTGATCAATGAAAACGACACTGTGGTCACTGATGAAATCCGCTTTGGCGACAACGACACCCTGGCGGCGCTGGTTGCCAACCTGGTGGAGGCCGATCTGCTGGTGATTCTCACGGATCGCGATGGCATGTTCGATGCTGATCCGCGCAGCAATCCCGATGCTCAGTTGATTTACGAGGCGCGTGCCGACGATCCGGCGCTGGATGCCGTGGCTGGCGGTACCGGCGGTGCCTTGGGGCGTGGCGGCATGCAGACCAAGCTGCGTGCGGCGCGACTGGCGGCGCGCTCCGGTGCGCACACCATCATTGTGGGTGGGCGTCTGGAGCGGGTGCTGGATCGCCTCAAGGCTGGCGAGCGCATTGGCACCTTGTTGTCGCCGGAGCGCGGCATGCTGGCGGCGCGCAAGCAGTGGCTGGCCGGGCATCTGCAGACCCGTGGCACCCTGGTGCTGGATGAGGGGGCGGTATCGGCGCTCGCCCAGGGCAACAAGAGCTTGTTGCCGGTGGGGGTCAAGCAGGTGCAGGGTGGTTTTCGGCGTGGCGAAATGGTGGTTTGCGTGGCGCCTGACGGTCGTGAGATCGCCCGTGGCCTGGCCAACTATAGTGCGCTTGAGGCGCAGAAGATTATCGGTCAGCCCTCTGATGCAATTGTGGGTGTCCTGGGTTACATGGCTGAGCCGGAGCTGGTTCACCGCGATAACCTGATTCTGGTGTAAGCGAACTAAGGAAAAGCGAATGCGCGTAGCAAAAGGATTGTTGGGCTTGCTCTTGGCGATGCCGTTCATGGTTTCGGCCGAGGAAATTGGCCAGGTGTCCACGGTGTTCAAGTTTGTCGGGCCGAATGATCGCATCGTGGTCGAGGCCTTCGATGATCCCAAGGTGGACGGCGTGACGTGCTATCTGTCGCGAGCCAAGACGGGTGGCCTCAAGGGTGGTCTGGGTTTGGCGGAGGACCGTGCCGAGGCGTCCATCGCTTGTCGCCAGGTGGGGCCGGTCGCGTTCAAGGGTGAGCTCAAGGATGGTGAGGAGGTCTTCAAGGAGCGTACTTCCCTGGTGTTCAAGACCATGCAGGTGGTGCGTTTTCTCGATAAGAAGCGCAACACCCTGGTGTACCTGGTCTACAGCGATCGGGTGATCGAGGGCAGTCCGCAGAATGCGGTGACGGCGATTCCTATCCTGCCTTGGCCGCATCAGTGAAATGTTGAATCTTGGCGAGCCGGCTCCGGGTGGGGCTGGCTGGTCGAGGTGATAAATGGCAGGCAATAAAAAACCGACCCTTGGGTCGGTTTTTTAACAAGCGCGTCGCTTAGGCTGCAGCAGCAAGGTTCAGAGCCTTGATGTGGCCATTCAGACGACCTTTATGGCGAGCAGCTTTGTTCTTGTGGATGATGCCTTTATCGGCCATACGGTCGATAACTGGCACGGCCAGAACATAAGCAGCTTGCGCTTTAGCGGCGTCTTTGGCGTCGATGGCCTTAACTACGTTCTTGATGTAGGTACGAACCATGGAACGCAGGCTGGCGTTGTGGCTGCGACGCTTCTCAGCCTGTTTTGCACGTTTTTTGGCGGAAGGTGTGTTGGCCACCGTCGAGCTCCTCGAAAGACTTTTTGGGAAATAGCAAACAAAATAGGCCGCGAATCATGCCGATGAGTTGAAGTCTTGTCAAGGGCGGGTGATACGTTCCGCTGAGTGGTCGATCTGAAGAGGCGGGATATTTATTTCCGGCGCTTGACCTGTAAACTCGCGAGCTTTGGCTCTGTGCTGTTGCGGCGCGGAGTATCGCATAGGTGGGCGTCTTTTCGCCTGCTGTTTATCTACAGGCAAACAACCTTTTCATGAACCTGCTCAAGTCATTGGCCGCGGTCAGCTCTATCACGATGCTTTCCCGGGTGCTGGGGTTTGTCCGCGATACCATCATCGCGCGCACCTTCGGCGCCGGGATGGCGACGGATGCCTTCTTCATCGCCTTCAAACTGCCCAACCTGCTGCGGCGGATCTTTGCCGAGGGCGCCTTCTCCCAGGCCTTCGTGCCGATCCTCGCGGAGTACAAGAGTCAACAGGGCGAGGAGGCAACCCGCACCTTTATTGCCTACGTCTCGGGGTTGCTGACTCTGGTGCTGGCCCTGGTCACAGCCCTGGGCATCATTGCCGCGCCGTGGGTGATCTGGGCCACGGCGCCGGGTTTCGTCGATTCACCGGAAAAATTCGCCCTGACCTCCGATCTGTTGCGAGTGACCTTTCCTTATATATTGCTGATCTCGCTGTCCTCTCTGGCCGGGGCGATCCTCAATACCTGGAATCGCTTCTCGGTACCGGCCTTCGTGCCGACGCTGCTCAATGTCAGCATGATCATCTTTGCGCTGTTCCTCACCCCGTATTTCGATCCGCCCGTGATGGCGCTGGGTTGGGCGGTACTGGCCGGTGGCCTGGCGCAATTGCTCTACCAACTGCCGCACCTGAAGAAGATCGGCATGCTGGTGCTGCCACGCTTGAATCTGCGGGACACCGGTGTCTGGCGAGTGATGAAGCAGATGCTGCCGGCGATCCTCGGGGTGTCCGTCAGCCAGATCTCGCTGATCATCAACACCATCTTTGCCTCGTTTCTGGTGGCCGGCTCCGTGTCCTGGATGTATTACGCCGACCGGCTCATGGAACTGCCATCCGGCGTGCTGGGTGTCGCTTTGGGGACCATTCTGCTGCCGACCCTGGCCAAGACCTACGCCAGCAAGGATCGTCATGAGTACTCGCGGATTCTCGATTGGGGGCTGCGCCTGTGTTTCATCCTGGTGCTGCCGTGTGCCCTGGCGCTGGGCATACTCGCCGAGCCGCTGACTGTCTCGCTGTTCCAATATGGCGAGTTCAGCGCCTTTGATGCCTCCATGACCCAGCGCGCACTGGTGGCTTATGCCGTTGGTTTGCTGGGGATCATCGTGATCAAGGTGCTGGCGCCGGGCTTTTATGCGCAGCAGAACATCCGCACGCCGGTGAAAATCGCCATTTTCACCCTGATCGTGACCCAGTTGCTCAACCTGGCCTTTATTGGCCCCCTGAAACACGCCGGCCTGGCCCTGGCCATCAGTGCCGGAGCCTGCATCAATGCGGGCCTTTTGTTTTATCAACTGCGCAAACAGCAGATGTTCCAGCCGCAGCCAGGCTGGGGACGCTTTGCACTGAAGCTGGTGGTGGCCGTGGCGGTAATGTCCGCTGTGCTTCTGGGATTGCTGCATTTCATGCCGGCCTGGGACCAAGGGCTCATGCTTGCGCGTTTCCTGCGTCTGGGACTTCTGGTGGTGGCTGGCGTGGTGGCCTATTTCGGCATGCTGGCCGTGCTGGGCTTCCGTTTGCGCGACTTCAATCGCAAAGCCTTGAACTGATGACGCTTTGATGGTCGGGGCAGGGTGGGTACCGGTTTTGTCGGTTCGATCACTTTGGGTTACGGTGCTGCCTGTCGTCGGCCGCCGGGTGTGGTTATAATCGGCCACTTTATGAGCAAGAAGCGCGTTATGCAGCTGGTTCGAGGCCTCCACAATCTGCGCCCCCAGCATCGGGGCTGCGTCGCCACTATTGGCAACTTTGACGGTGTTCACCGTGGTCACCAGGCTATTCTGGGGCGACTGCGTGAGCGTGCGCTCGAGTTGGGCGTGCCCAGCTGCGTGGTGATCTTCGAGCCGCAGCCGCGGGAGTTTTTCTCACCGGAAACCGCCCCGGCCCGCTTGGCCCGCTTGCGCGACAAGTTGCAGTTGCTGGCCCAGGCCGGTGTTGATCGGGTCCTGTGCCTGGCCTTCAACCAGCGCCTGAGCAAGCTTGGCGCCAGCGAGTTCGTCGAGCGGATCCTGGTGGACGGCCTGGGTGTGCAGCACCTGGAAGTGGGGGACGACTTTCGCTTCGGTTGCGACCGGGTCGGCGATTTCGAGTTCCTGCAGCAGGCCGGAGCCAGCCACGGGTTTACCGTGGAAGCCGCGCAGACCGTTGAGCTGGATGGCTTGCGCGTCAGCAGCACCCAGGTCCGCAATGCCCTGGCCGCTGCCGACTTTGCTCTGGCCGAGCGGCTGCTCGGTCGTCCGTACCGGATTGCCGGACGGGTCCTGCACGGGCAGAAGCTGGCGCGTCAGTTGGGTACGCCCACTGCCAACGTGCAATTGAAACGCCGCCGCGTGCCGCTCTCCGGGGTCTACCTGGTGAGCGTCGATATCGATGGCAAGACCTGGCCCGGCGTCGCCAATATTGGCGTGCGGCCTACGGTTGCAGGTGATGGCAAGGCCCACCTGGAAGTTCATCTTTTAGATTTTGCCGGCGATCTGTATGACCGGCGTTTGACGGTGGTTTTCCACCACAAGCTGCGTGAAGAGCAGCGTTTCGCCTCCCTGGAGGCGTTGAAGACGGCGATCAATGCGGATGTTGCCGCCGCCCGTGCCCAAGTGGCACGTATCCATAGCGCCAATCGCTAATGAAGAGCCTTAAATGACCGACTATAAAGCCACGTTAAACCTTCCGGACACCGCCTTCCCAATGAAGGCCGGCCTGCCTCAGCGCGAACCACAGATTCTGCAGCGTTGGGACAGCATTGGCCTGTACGGAAAGTTGCGCGAGATTGGCAAGGATCGTCCGAAATTCGTCCTGCACGACGGTCCTCCCTATGCCAACGGCTCGATTCACATCGGTCATGCGGTCAACAAGATTCTCAAGGACATGATCATCCGCTCGAAAACCCTGGCGGGTTTCGACGCGCCTTATGTTCCGGGCTGGGACTGCCACGGTCTGCCGATCGAGCACAAGGTCGAGGTGACTCACGGCAAGAACCTGTCCTCGGACCAGACCCGCGAGCTGTGCCGCGCCTACGCGTCGGAGCAGATCGAAGGGCAGAAGGCCGAGTTCATCCGCCTGGGCGTGCTGGGTGACTGGGCCAACCCCTACAAGACCATGAACTTCGCCAACGAGGCCGGGGAGATCCGTGCCCTGGCAGAGATGGTCAAGGGCGGCTTCGTGTTCAAGGGCCTGAAGCCGGTGAACTGGTGCTTCGACTGCGGCTCGGCCCTGGCCGAGGCGGAAGTCGAGTATCAGGACAAGAAGTCCGCCACCATCGACGTGGCCTTCCCGATTGCCGACGAAGCCAAGCTGGCTGCCGCCTTCGGCCTGGCCAAGCTGGCCAAGCCCGCGGCCATCGTGATCTGGACCACCACCCCATGGACCATCCCGGCCAACCAGGCGCTGAACGTCCATCCGGAGTTCAATTACGCCCTGGTCGACGCCGGCGAGCGCCTGCTGGTGCTGGCCGAGGAGCTGGTGGAGTCGTGCCTGGCCCGCTACGGCCTGGAAGGCTCGGTGATCGCCACCGCCCCGGGTTCGGCCCTGGAACTGATCAATTTCCGTCACCCGTTCTATGACCGTCTATCGCCTGTGTACCTGGCCGAGTACGTGGAACTGGGCGCCGGTACCGGCGTGGTTCACTCCTCGCCTGCCTACGGTGAAGACGACTTCGTGACCTGCAAGCGCTACGGCATGGTCAACGACGACATCCTCAACCCGGTACAGAGCAACGGTGTCTACGCGTCGTCGCTGGAGTTCTTCGGCGGCCAGTTCATCTGGAAGGCCAACCCGGCCATCGTCGACAAGCTGAGCGAAGTCGGTGCGCTGCTGCACACCGAAACCATCAGCCACAGCTACATGCACTGCTGGCGCCACAAGACCCCGCTGATCTATCGCGCCACCGCGCAATGGTTCGTTGGTATGGACAAGCAGCCGGAAGCCGGCGGCACCCTGCGCCAGCGCGCCCTGCAAGCCATCGAAGACACCCAGTTCGTCCCGGCCTGGGGCCAGGCGCGCCTGCACTCGATGATCGCCAACCGTCCGGACTGGTGCATCTCCCGCCAGCGCAACTGGGGCGTGCCGATTCCGTTCTTCCTGCACAAGGAAAGCGGCGAGCTGCACCCACGTACCGTCGAGCTGATGGAAGAGGTGGCCAAGCGCGTCGAACAGCAAGGCATCGAAGCCTGGTTCAAGATGGACGCCGCTGAACTGCTGGGCGACGAAGCCGGCCAGTACGACAAGATCAGCGACACCCTGGACGTCTGGTTCGATTCCGGCACCACCCACTGGCATGTGCTGCGCGGCTCGCACCCGATGGGCCACGAAAGCGGCCCGCGGGCCGACCTGTACCTGGAAGGTTCCGACCAGCACCGCGGCTGGTTCCACTCGTCCCTGCTCACCGGTTGCGCCATCGACAACCACGCGCCTTACCGCGAGCTGCTGACTCACGGTTTCACCGTGGACGAGAACGGCCGCAAGATGTCCAAGTCCCTGGGCAACGTGATCGCCCCGCAGAAGGTCAACGACACCCTGGGCGCCGACATCATGCGCCTGTGGGTTTCGGCCACCGACTACTCCGGCGAGATGGCGGTTTCCGACCAGATCCTGCAGCGCAGCGCCGACGCCTACCGGCGGATCCGCAACACCGCGCGCTTCCTGCTCTCCAACCTGAGCGGTTTCAACCCGGCCACCGACCTGCTGCCGGCTGAAGACATGCTGGCCCTGGACCGTTGGGCCGTGGACCGTACCTTGCTGCTGCAGCGCGAGCTGGAGCTGCACTACGGCGAATACCGCTTCTGGAACGTCTACTCCAAGGTGCACAACTTCTGCGTGCAGGAGCTGGGCGGCTTCTACCTGGACATCATCAAGGACCGCCAGTACACCACTGGTGCCAACAGCCAGGCCCGGCGTTCGTGCCAGACCGCGCTGTTCCACATTTCCGAAGCGCTGGTGCGCTGGATCGCACCGATCCTGGCCTTCACCGCCGACGAGCTGTGGCAGTACCTGCCGGGCGAGCGCAACGAATCGGTAATGCTCAACACCTGGTACGAAGGCCTGAGCGAACTGCCGGAAGGCTTCGAGCTGGACCGTGCCTTCTGGGAGCGGATCATGGCGGTCAAGGCGGCGGTCAACAAGGAGCTGGAGAACCAGCGCGCCGCGAAAGCGGTGGGTGGCAACCTGCAGGCCGAAGTGACTCTGTACGCCGAGGACTCGCTGTCGGCCGATCTGGCCAAGCTGAGCAACGAACTGCGCTTCGTGCTGATCACTTCCACTGCCAGCGTCGCGCCCCTGGCCCAGGCCCCGGCCGACGCGGTGGAAACCGAAGTCAGCGGTCTCAAGCTGAAAGTGGTCAAGTCGAGCTTCGTCAAGTGCGCCCGTTGCTGGCACTGCCGCGAAGACGTTGGTGTGCATCCGGAGCACCCGGAGATCTGCGGACGTTGCGTGGACAACATCAGCGGCGCAGGCGAGGTTCGTCACTATGCCTAACGCCGCAGGCCGTTTCGGCCGTCTGGGCTGGCTGTGGTTGAGCGTGCTGGTCCTGGTCATCGACCAGGTCAGCAAGCTGCACTTCGAAAGTTCGTTGAGCATGTACCAGCAGGTGGTGGTGATCCCGGACTACTTCAGCTGGACCCTGGCCTACAACACCGGCGCCGCCTTCAGCTTCCTGGCTGACAGTTCCGGCTGGCAGCGCTGGCTGTTTGCCCTGATCGCGATCGTGGTCAGCGCGGTGCTGGTGATCTGGCTCAAGCGCCTGGGGCGCAATGAAACCTGGCTGGCCGTCGCCCTGGCCCTGGTGCTGGGCGGTGCCTTGGGCAACCTTTACGACCGCATCGCCCTGGGGCACGTGATCGATTTCATCCTGGTGCACTGGCAGAACCGCTGGTACTTCCCGGCATTCAACTTCGCCGACAGCGCCATTACCGTCGGCGCGGTGATGCTGGCCCTGGATATGTTCAAGAGCAAGAAAACCGGAGAAGCCGTTCATGACTGAACAGGTATTGGCTGAACAACGCATCGGTCAGAACACCGAAGTCACTTTGCACTTCGCATTGCGCCTGGAGAACGGCGACACCGTAGACAGCACCTTCGACAAGGCCCCGGCGACCTTCAAGGTCGGCGATGGCAACCTGCTGCCCGGGTTCGAAGCAGCGCTGTTCGGCTTCAAGGCCGGTGACAAGCGCAAGCTGACGATCGAGCCGGAAAACGCCTTCGGCCAGCCCAACCCGCAGAACGTACAGATCATCCCGCGTTCGCAGTTCCAGGACATGGAGCTGTCGGAAGGCTTGCTGGTGATCTTCAATGACGCGGCGAACACTGAATTGCCCGGTGTGGTCAAAGCCTTCGATGACGCTCAGGTCACCGTCGACTTCAACCACCCGCTGGCCGGCAAGACCCTGACCTTTGATGTCGAGATCATCGACGTCAAAGCGCTTTAAAAGCATCGCCGGCAAGCTGTCTCCTATTCTGTAGGAGCTGGTTTGCCGGCGATCCGCTGTCTACAACGATCTAACTTCTTGCGCGCAAGACACGAGGCACAGCATGCAAATCAAACTCGCCAACCCCCGTGGCTTCTGCGCCGGTGTGGACCGGGCGATCGAAATCGTCAATCGCGCCCTGGAAGTCTTCGGGCCGCCGATCTACGTCCGGCATGAAGTGGTGCACAACAAATTTGTCGTCGAAGACCTGCGCAATCGCGGAGCGATCTTCGTCGAAGAGCTGGACCAGGTGCCGGATGACGTCATTGTCATCTTCAGCGCCCACGGTGTTTCCCAGGCAGTGCGCAACGAGGCCGCCGGTCGTGGCCTCAAGGTGTTCGATGCCACCTGCCCGCTGGTGACCAAGGTGCATATCGAAGTGGCGCGCTACAGCCGCGACGGTCGTGAATGCATCCTGATTGGCCATGCCGGCCACCCTGAAGTCGAAGGCACCATGGGCCAGTACGATGCCAGCAACGGCGGCGCCATCTACCTGGTGGAAGACGAGAAGGACGTGGCCGCGCTGCAGGTGCGCAACCCCGAGCGCCTGGCCTTCGTGACCCAGACCACCTTGTCCATGGATGACACCAGCCGGGTGATCGATGCCCTGCGTGCGCGTTTCCCGGCCATCGGCGGCCCGCGCAAGGACGACATTTGCTACGCCACGCAAAACCGCCAGGACGCGGTCAAGCAACTGGCCGACGAGTGCGACGTGGTGCTGGTGGTCGGCAGCCCCAACAGCTCCAACTCCAACCGCCTGCGCGAGCTGGCCGAGCGCATGGCCACCCCGGCCTACCTGATCGACGGTGCCGAGGATCTGCAGCGCAGCTGGTTCGATGGTGTCGAGCGCATCGGCATCACCGCCGGCGCTTCGGCTCCGGAAGTGCTGGTGCGTGGCGTGATCCAGCAACTGCAAGCCTGGGGTGCCACGGGAGCCGACGAACTGGCGGGACGCGAAGAGAACATCACCTTCTCCATGCCCAAAGAGCTGCGGGTTCGCTCCCTGCTCTGATCAGCCTGCTGGCGCACACAAGGCCTGCTCGGCGGAATCGCTACGCAGGCTGACCCGCCCGCTGCGTGACAGCACCACCTGATGACGGCTGTGCTCCTGGCCGGCCTGGCAGATGTGCAGGGTGCCGGCCTGGAAGGCGCCACTGGGCAGCAACGGGTTGCCCAGTGGGCTGAAACGCACGTAGTGCTGCACGGGGCGATTACCCACGATCAGTACCTGCCCGCCGCTGCGCCGCTCGATTAGCAGCGGATTTCCCGAATCCTCCGGCCCCTTGCCGCTGATGTCCAGAATGATGCGCCAGCCTCGGCTCCAGTCGTTGTCCAGGCCATGGATCAGCGCGGTGCGTTGATGCAGGATCGCCGCCGCCCGGGCATTGCGCAGGCCACTGGCAAGCATCTGCGCGGTGTCCTGCTGGCGATTGGAGCGCAGCAGCTCACTGAAGGCGGCGCCGGACAGTGGCAGCAACAGCGCCAGCACCGCCAGCGCGCTCAGCAGTTCGATCAGGCTGAAACCCTTCTCATGCATGCGGTATCCCTCCCTGGTGCGCCCGGTTTCACGCAATCGCTAACGGCCCTTGAGCCAAAGGACCGGGGTGCCAGTCTCCGACCGGCCAGGCGTTGAACTGTTATAGCCGAGGACTTTGCCAAGGCCTGCGGTGAATTTGCGTACAAAGGGTTTCAGCTAGCCGCAACCGTAGATCGTTCTGTCCGTTGTCGCCTTCGGTACGCGCTGTGTGGGGGCGCAGGGCAATGTATTGCGGGGTGTTCCAGCCAGCGCCCTGGGAGCGACGCCGAGACTAACCTCTGGAGGCGGCATCGATTTGCGCCTTCCTGGCGGAGCTCGATTGGCCATCGCCTACGTGCGGCAGTCGCTGCGGCGAGTGGCCGGTGTCTGGCGCAATGAAAGGGGTGTCATGGAGGACGTTACGGATGAACCGGTGGCATGCACAGGACGGCATGTCCTTGATCGAGGTGCTGGTGGCGCTGTCGATTCTGGCGTTGGGCCTGTTGGGAGCCGCGGCGCTGCAGATCAGGGCGCTGCAGCATACCGACAGTGCGCGTATGAGCACCCAGGCCAGCTTTATCGCCTACGACATGCTCGACCGCATCCGGGCCAATGCATCTGCCGACTACACCCTTGCCACTCCCTCTGGGGGCAGGGCGGGCACGGTGCGGGATCAGGACTTGGTGGACTTCGCCGGCAACGTCGCCAGCTTTGGCGGCCCCGGCGCCAAGGGCCGCATCAGCGTCAGCGGGCAGGTCTATACCGTTCGCATCACCTGGGACGACTCCCGCGCCGCGGGCCAGGTCGAAAGCCAGCGCAGCCTTGAAGTCAGCAGCCGAGTGGCGGTGGAGCCGGGAGGCACGCGGTGAAGCGAGGCAACTGCGGGTTTGCGCTGGTGGAGATGATGCTGGCCCTGCTCTTGGGGCTGGTGCTGGTTTTGGCCGCAACCCAGGTATTTATCGCGGCGAAGAACACCTACCTCAGCCAGAACGCCGCGGCCTACTTGCAGGAGGACGGGCGATTTGTCCTGAGCAAGATGCTCCAGGAAATTCGCATGGCGGGGCTGGCAGGTTGTTTGCGCGAGGTTGACGACGCGAGCAGCGCCGCGGAGTTTTCTCGCTACCGGGCCACTCCGATTCAGTGGGACAGTGCCGAGCACAAGCTGACCCTGATCACTGCGGATGTCGGTGAGGATGGCGGGGCGCCGACCTGGAGCCTGGTCACCGACTGCCAGCGCAGCGCGGTGGCCTATTCGGGGGCTCATCAAGGAGGCGTCGGGCAGCAGGTGTTTGCCTTGCGACGCGTGTTCTACAGCTTCAGGAACCGTCAACTGTTGCTGGGCAGTGGCCTGGGCAAGCAGCAAGCAGTGCTGCTGGACAACGTCGAAGCCTTTGACGTCGGTTTCGGTGTGGCCCGCACTGCAACGGATAGCGAGGTTTCAAGCTACAGCTCGCTTCCGGGTGATCCGGCGCGGATTCGCAGCGTGCGATTGCGCCTGACCCTGGCCGACCCCGACGCCCGTGTCCGCCCGCAGAGCTACACGGTGGTAGTGGCCTTGCGCAACAGGTTGCCCTGATGAGGTTCCCGGCAGGACTCAAGCCCGTCGGTGAACGGGGCATGGCGCTGTTGGTGAGTCTGGTGTTTCTGCTGGTGCTGAGCCTGATTGGCCTGTCATCCCTGCAGAACGCCACTTTGCAGGAAAAGATGGCCGCCAGCCTGGTCCGGCACAATCGGGCTTTCCAGGCCGCGGAGGCGGCGTTGCGCCTGGGGGAAAGCGCGGTCCGCCAGGGTGATTACTCTTTGCCGCTGTGCGCAGATCCTGTGCGCTGCGCACCTCCCGCGGAATCGACGGTGGTCAGCGGTGCCGGGTTCAATGAGGCTTCGGCCGTGACCTGGATCGCCACTGGCGAGGGTTTTTATGCGGTGCAGAACCTGGGGACTGTCCTGAATGCGGTCGGCCTGCCCCCCGACACCTCGGCCACGTTGTACCGAGTGACTGCAATAGGGCTGGCGGGGCAGGCGCGCAGCGTGCTTGAGAGCATTTATGCCAAGTACTGAGTCCGGCGTGCTTCGATACCTGCGGCCGTTGGTGTTTGCAGTCGCGCTGCCGGGCAATTGGGGGCTGGTTGTCGCGAGTGATGTACAGTCGCCAGCCACGGTAGCTGATCAGGTTTCGCAGCCGTTCGGTCTATCCGGTCCGTGGCCCTTGAGTGCTGGATGGTTCAAGGCTGGCGTGGGTTGTTCAAGCCTGGCCTGCGGGAAATTGATCGAGTTGCAGGCGTTCAGCGGTAAGATGCTCGACGCCGCGCCGCTGGACGCCGACGGCGCCGGAGGCGTGGCGGACAAGGAAACCTTCTCCACGGGCACCGCTGATGCGCTCACCGGCCGTGCGGGTGTTTCCAGCCATCAGCCCCGCAAGATCGTCAGCGACCCTGGCGGCGCCAGCAGTTTCCTGGAGGAAAGCTCCAGGGGTGGCAGCCGGCGCATCCTGTGGCGACAAATTCAGTAAGCGAGATTCTTGACCATGCGCAGATCCAACCAAGGTTTTACCCTGATCGAAATCATGATCGTGATTGCGATCATAGGTCTGGTCCTGACCTTGAGCCTTCCCAGCATCACCGAACACCTGAAGAAGCCCCATCGCAGCGAGATCGCGGCGTTGCTCACCGAGCAGGCGCAGCAGCTCGAACGCCACTTTTCCAAAGCTGGTGTCTACAGCAACGCCCCGGACCTGAGTGCTGGCAACGATTACTACAGCATTGCCCCGACCCTGACCGACACCGGCTTCTCGCTGACCGCTTCGCCCAAGGCCGATACGCTGATGGCGGGGGACAAATGCGGCAGTTTCAGCATCGATCAAACCGGCGCCATCAGTGTCAGTGGTCAGGCCGAAGGGCTGACAGCCAAGGACTGCTGGGGGCGTTGATCACTTGTTTCGGGGGCTGCGGCGCCCACTGTCTTTCTCTTGAATGGATCTGACTATGGCTGAACAACAGCAAGTGCTGGTGGTGGGTGGCGGGGTGATTGGTCTGCTCACGGCCTTCAATCTGGCGTCCCGGGGCCAGCAGGTACGGCTCGTGGAGCGCTCGGAGCTGGGGCGTGAGTCGTCCTGGGCCGGTGGCGGGATCGTCTCGCCGCTGTATCCCTGGCGCTACAGCCCGGCGGTCACGGCCCTGGCCCACTGGTCCCAGGATTTTTATCCACAGCTGGCGCAGCAACTGTTGAACGCCACCGGGGTCGATCCCGAGGTCCACACCACCGGGCTCTACTGGCTGGATCTCGAAGACCAGGCCCAGGCGCTGGAGTGGGCGCAACGCGAAGGCCGTCCCCTGAGTGCTGTGGATATCTCGGCGGTGCATGACGGAGTGCCGGTGCTGGGCGCCGGCTACCAGCTGGCGATCTACATGGCCAATGTGGCCAATGTGCGTAACCCGCGTCTGGTCAAATCCCTCAAGGCGGCATTGCAGGCCTTGCCCAATGTGCGCATTGACGAGCAATGCGCGGTCAGTGGTTTTATCCGCGACGGCCAGCAAGTGGCAGGGGTGCATAGCTCGCTCGGAGAGATTCGTGCCGATCAGGTGGTGCTTTGTGCCGGTGCCTGGAGTGGCGAGTTGCTTGCCAGCCTGGGGCTGGAGCTGCCAGTGGAGCCGGTTAAAGGGCAGATGATCCTCTACAAGTGCGCTGCTGATTTCCTGTCCTGCATGGTTCTGGCCAAGGGGCGTTATGCCATTCCCCGACGTGACGGCCATATCCTGGTGGGCAGTACTCTGGAGCATGAGGGCTTCGACAAGACCCCGACCGCCTCGGCACTGGAGAGCCTCAAGGCCTCTGCCGTCGAGCTGATCCCGGCCCTGGCGGATGCCGAAGTGGTGGGGCACTGGGCCGGGCTGCGCCCCGGCTCTCCCGAGGGTATTCCCTATATCGGAGCGGTTCCCGGGTTTGCCGGCCTGTGGCTCAACTGCGGGCATTACCGCAACGGTCTGGTGCTGGCACCGGCTTCCTGCCAGTTGTTCTGCGACCTGTTGCTGGGGCACCCACCGATCATCGATCCGGCGCCCTATGCCCCCGAAGGGCGTGTCTAGTCCAGTCCGAGTTTCTTCATGCGATAGCGCATCGAGCGCAGCGACAGGCTCAACCGCCGGGCCGCCTCCGTGCGGTTCCAGCGGGTTTGTTCCAGGGCCTGGAGCAGCAACTGGCGCTCCACCTGCTGCAGGTGCCGCGCCAGATCGAAGTTGGGGGCGGGCCCTGGCGTGAGCCCGTCCTCAGGTTCGGGGGCGGGCAAATTCAGGTCTGCTACTTCGATCCACGGACTCTCGCAAAGGGCCTGGGCCCGTTCCAGCAGGTTCTCCAGTTCACGCACATTGCCGGGAAAGTCGTAGCGCTCCAGGGCGTGCAGCGCTTGTGGGCGCAACTTTGGGACTGGCCGGCCACTGCTGGTGGCCAGGCGCTGGAGGATGTGCCTGGCCAGTAGCCCGATATCGTCCCGACGTTCGCGCAGGGCGGGAACCCGCAACTCGATGACGTTCAGCCGATAGAATAGGTCCTGGCGGAAACGTCCGGCTTGCACCTCGCTTTTCAGGTCCTTGTGGGTCGCACAGAGGATTCGCACATCCACCGCCTGTTCTTCTTGAGTGCCTACTGGGCGTACGGACTTTTCCTGCAAGGCTCGCAGCAGTTTCACCTGCATGACCAGCGGCAGGTCGGCGATCTCGTCGAGGAACAGGGTGCCCCCATGAGCGGCCCGGAACAGTCCGGGCTGATCCATCAGCGCGCCGCTGAAGCTGCCCTTGCGGTGACCGAAAAACTCGCTCTCCATCAGTTCGCCGGGTATTGCCCCGCAGTTGACCGGGACAAAGGGCTGCGCGCCTCTGGGGCCCGACTGGTGGATCCACCGGGCCACTCGTTCCTTGCCGCTGCCGGACTCACCGCTGATATAGACCGGCGCGAGGCTGGCGGCCAGTTTGGCGATGTGCCGGCGCAGCATGACCATGGGCGGTGAATCCCCCGGCAGTTGCTCTGAGGCGTGAGTCGCGGTGCAAGCCTGTGGTCGTTTCAGAGCTGTGGCCACCCAGTCCCGCAGGCGCTTGAGGTCCAGGGGTTTTGGCAGCAGGTCGCAGGTTTCGGCTGCCAGGGCGCTGGTTGGCGCGCTGGCCTCGTGGCTGAACAGGGCCACCGGCAGTTGGGGATGGTGCCGGCGAATATGTTGCAGCAGCTCAAGGCCGCTGCCGTCCGGCAGGTGCAGGTCGGTCAGGCACAGGTCGAAGTGCTCCCGGGCCAGATGGCTGCGGGCTTCCTGCAGGCTGCGGGCGCTTTGGGTGTGCAGACGCATGCGGCCCAGGGTGATCTCCAGCACAGAGCGGATTTCCCTGGTCTGATCGACCACCAGCGCTCTGTGCTGTGGATTCATGGCGGCGGCCGTCTTTCTCCGAGAGTGAACAGCGGGCGACAGCGCTCGTGCTGTAGGCGAGAGATGAAGTCTAGGCCCGTGGGGAGGCGCGCGCAGGGGCTTGGGCGACGGTTATTTTGTCGCCAGTTGTGTGGGTTGTCGCTGTGAGTCCGCAGCTGGCAGGGCGAGGGGAAAGCAACGGCTTCCCGTGCAGGCAAGGGCTCGAGGCGCGCATGTCGGGAATGGCTGCGCGCTTGAGCCCTTGTCGCAGCTGTCAGCGGTCCTGGCGGCCTGGGCCTTGTTCCAGATGTGCCTGGCTGCAGTACCACTGTTGCGACAGGCTCAGCGCCCGGTCCTGAGGCAGGTGCACACCACAATGGGCACAGCGCACCATTGGTGTAGTGGCCGGTTCGTTGGGGCTGCGGGGTGTGGCTGCGGGGCGCTTGAACTTGCGCCAGAACCATACCGCAGCGGCAATCAGGGCGATCCAGAACAGTAGACGAAGCATGGTGACCCGCTTTGTGGGGGGAGAGAGGCGGCAGTTTAGCCAAGCGCCTGGCAGGCGCACAGGCCCGAGAAGTGTCAGGCATGAAAAAGGGAGACATGAAGTCTCCCTTTATTAGCTGCGCTGGCTATCAGTCGAACACGCCGAAGGTCATGTAGCTGAACCAGGAGCGGTCGCCGTTGTTGCCGGCGGCCTCGTGCTTTTCTTCCTCGATCGCATCGCCGTTGCTGTCTTTGGGCTTGAGCTCCGACGGGATCGCGTCCTTGGCGTCCTGGTACTGCTTCATCACGTCCTGGTTGGCGCGGGTTTCTCCCGGCGGCAGCGGTGGGCGGGATTCGATCAGGCCCAGGGTGGCCTTGCTCAGCCACGAACGGTTGTCGGCTTCGGCCACGCGCGGTACGAACTGGCCGTCCACCAGGCTTGGGTGATTCGGGTAGTTGAGCTTCAGGGTTTCCAGGCTGGTTGCGGCCAGCTCGTCCAGATGCAGGCGCTGGTAGGCCTCGGTCATCACCGCCAGGCCGTCACCCACGGAAGGGGTTTCCTGGAAGTTTTCCACGACGTAGCGGCCACGGTTGGCGGCGGCGACATAGGCCTGACGGGTCAGGTAGTAGTCGGCCACGTGGATTTCGTAGGCGGCCAGCAGGTTGCGCAGGTAGATCATGCGCTGCTTGGCATCCGGGGCGTAGCGGCTGTTGGGGAAACGGCTGGTGAGCTGGGCGAACTCGTTATAGGAGTCGCGAGCGGCACCCGGGTCACGCTTGGTCATGTCCAGTGGCAGGAAGCGCGCCAGCAGACCGACGTCCTGGTCGAAGGAGGTCAGGCCCTTGAGGTAGTAGGCGTAGTCCACGTTCGGGTGCTGGGGATGCAGGCGAATGAAACGCTCGGCGGCGGACTTGGCGGCCTCGGGCTCGGCATTCTTGTAGTTGGCGTAGATCAGCTCGAGCTGTGCCTGATCGGCGTAGCGACCAAAGGGATAGCGCGATTCCAGGGCCTTGAGCTTGGCAGTGGCGCTGGTGTAGCTGTGGTTGTCCAGGTCGGTCTGCGCCTGCTGGTACAACTCGACTTCGCTCAGGTTTTCGTCAACGACTTCCTTCGATGAGCAAGCAGCGGTCAGTGCGAGGATGGCGATCAGCAGCAGGTGTTTCACTTGCATGGCGGCTTGCGTCCCTATGACGGCCGCTGTCTTGGGCGGGGCCGTCCTGTTATGATGAGCGCCCCGTTGAAAGCCTCGGGGCAAAAGACGCCGTATTTAACCACAAGCGCGCAGCCGAAACCAAAGGCTGTGCCGACGCCCAGTCCGAGCATGTCCGATAAAATTGAACTTCGCGCAGAGGTGCCGTCCGAACTGGGCGGTCAACGCCTCGATCAAGTCGCCGCCCAACTATTCGCTGAGCATTCGCGCTCGCGCCTTTCCGCCTGGATCAAAGACGGCCGCCTGACTGTGGACGGAGCGGTGATCCGCCCGCGGGACATCGTGCACGGCGGTGCCGTACTCGAGCTGACCGCCGAGCAGGAGGCCCAGGGCGAGTGGATCGCCCAGGACATCGAGCTGGACATCGTCTATGAGGATGACGACATCCTGGTGATCAACAAGCCCGCGGGCCTGGTGGTGCACCCGGCTGCTGGCCATGCTGATGGCACCTTGCTCAACGCCTTGCTGCATCACGTTCCCGACATTATCAATGTGCCTCGGGCCGGTATCGTCCACCGTCTGGACAAGGACACCACCGGTCTGATGGTGGTGGCCAAGACCATCCAGGCGCAGACCCAGCTGGTGGCCCAACTGCAGAGTCGCAGCGTCAGCCGCATCTATGAATGCATCGTGATCGGTGTGGTCACCGCCGGGGGCAAGATCAACGCGCCCATCGGCCGTCATGGCCAGCAGCGTCAGCGTATGGCGGTGATGGAAGGCGGCAAGCAGGCCGTCAGCCACTATCGGGTACTGGAGCGTTTCCGTTCCCACACCCACGTGCGGGTCAAGCTGGAAACCGGTCGTACCCACCAGATCCGGGTGCACATGGCCCATATCAACTTCCCGCTGGTGGGCGACCCGGCCTATGGCGGTCGTTTCCGCATTCCACCGGCGGCCAGCCAGACCATGGTCGAGTCGCTGAAAAACTTCCCGCGCCAGGCCCTGCATGCCCGTTTCCTGGAGCTGGATCATCCGACCACCGGTGAGCGCATGAGCTGGGAGTCGCCATTGCCGGATGACTTCGTCTGGCTGTTGTCGCTGCTCAAGCAAGACCGTGAGGCGTTCGTCGGATGAGTGACTGGCTGCTGCCTGACTGGCCCGCGCCGGCCGGGGTCAAAGCCTGTGTCACCACCCGCAGCGGCGGCGTCAGCCTGGCGCCGTTCGACAGCCTCAATCTGGGCGATCACGTTGAAGACCAACCTGAAGCGGTGGCCGAAAACCGACGGCGCCTGACCGAGCGTTTCGACATTGCGCCGGCCTGGTTGCAGCAGGTGCACGGGATTGCCGTGGCTCACGCGGATCCTTGGGTGGTGGCAACCGCCGATGCCAGTTGGTCCGCGACTCCGGGGATTGCCTGTGCGGTGATGACTGCCGATTGTCTGCCGGCGCTGTTCTGCAACCAAAGTGGAACCCGGGTTGCGGCGGCTCATGCCGGTTGGCGCGGGCTGGCGGCCGGTGTGCTGGAGGCCACCCTCGACAGCCTGGATACTGCACCCGCCGAGGTGCTGGTATGGCTGGGGCCGGCCATTGGACCGGAGCGTTTTGAGGTCGGGGCTGAAGTGCGCGAAGCCTTCGTCAGCCAGTTGGCTGTTACCGAGCAAGCCTTTGTGCCAAGCGTCAATGCCGGCCGCTTCATGGCCGACATCTACCAACTGGCGCGCCTGCGCCTGGCGGCGCGGGGGGTAACGGCGGTCTATGGTGGCGGTTGCTGCACCGTGACTGACCCACGCTTCTACTCTTACCGGCGCAGCCCGCGTACCGGACGTTTTGCCTCCCTGATCTGGCTTGAGCGCTAGACTAATCTGACTTGCGTCAAGCTGCTGGCGCTTGAATCTCCCAGAATCGACCGCATCTAGAGAAACATCTGGCAGGTTTCTCTATTTAGGTGTGTCCATCGCTCCGGCCTGCTCAAAAGGAAGGTGACTAATGCGTATAGACCGATTAACCAGCAAGCTTCAGCTGGCCTTATCCGATTCTCAATCTCTGGCGGTTGGCCTGGATCATCCGGCCATCGAGCCAGCGCACCTGATGCAGGCGCTGCTTGAACAGCAGGGCGGTTCGATCAAGCCCTTGCTGATGCAGGTGGGCTTCGACGTCAACAGCCTGCGCAAGGAGCTGAGCAAAGAGCTCGATAAACTGCCGAAAATCCAGAACCCCACTGGCGACGTCAACATGTCCCAGGATCTGGCGCGCCTGCTCAACCAGGCCGATCGCCTGGCGCAGCAGAAAGGCGATCAGTTCATTTCCAGTGAGCTGGTGCTGCTGGCGGCCATGGATGAAAACAGCAAGCTCGGCAAACTGCTGCTGGGCCAGGGTGTGAGCAAGAAGGCTCTGGAGAACGCCATCAACAACCTGCGCGGCGGCGAGGCGGTGAATGACGCCAACGTCGAGGAGTCGCGTCAGGCCCTGGATAAATACACCGTTGACCTGACCAAGCGCGCCGAAGAGGGCAAGCTCGATCCGGTGATTGGCCGTGACGATGAAATTCGCCGGACCATCCAGGTGCTGCAGCGCCGGACCAAGAACAACCCGGTGCTGATTGGCGAGCCCGGCGTGGGTAAAACCGCGATTGCCGAAGGCCTGGCCCAGCGGATCATCAATGGCGAAGTGCCCGATGGCCTGAAAGGCAAGCGCCTGCTGTCCCTGGACATGGGGGCATTGATCGCTGGCGCCAAATACCGTGGCGAGTTCGAAGAACGCCTGAAATCCCTGCTCAATGAACTGTCGAAGCAGGAAGGGCAGATCATTCTGTTCATCGATGAGTTGCATACCATGGTCGGCGCCGGCAAGGGCGAAGGCTCCATGGATGCGGGCAATATGCTCAAGCCGGCGCTGGCCCGCGGCGAGTTGCACTGTGTGGGTGCCACCACGCTCAACGAGTACCGCCAATATATAGAGAAGGATGCAGCCCTCGAACGGCGCTTCCAGAAAGTGCTGGTGGACGAGCCGAGCGAGGAAGACACCATTGCCATCCTGCGGGGCCTGAAAGAGCGCTACGAGGTGCACCACAAGGTAGCGATCACCGACGGCGCGATCATTGCCGCGGCCAAGCTCAGCCATCGTTACATCACTGACCGGCAACTGCCGGATAAGGCCATCGACCTGATCGACGAGGCCGCCAGTCGCATCCGCATGGAGATCGATTCCAAGCCGGAAGTGCTGGACCGCCTAGAGCGGCGCCTGATTCAGCTCAAGGTTGAATCCCAGGCCTTGAAGAAAGAAGACGATGAGGCGGCGATCAAACGCCTGGAAAAACTCCAGGAAGAGATTGTCCGTCTGGAGCGCGAATACGCTGACCTCGAAGAAGTCTGGACCTCGGAGAAAGCCGAAGTGCAGGGTTCCGCACAGATCCAGCAGAAGATCGAGCAGTCGCGTCAGGAGCTGGAAGCTGCCCGGCGTAAAGGCGACCTCAATCGTATGGCCGAACTGCAGTACGGGGTGATTCCCGATCTGGAGCGAAGCCTGCAGATGGTCGACCAGCACGGCCAGAGCGAAAACCAGTTGCTGCGTAGCAAGGTCACCGAGGAAGAAATTGCCGAAGTGGTGTCCAAGTGGACCGGCATCCCGGTGTCGAAAATGCTCGAAGGCGAGCGCGACAAGCTATTGAAGATGGAAAGCCTGTTGCATCAGCGGGTGATCGGCCAGAACGAGGCCGTGGTGGCGGTGGCCAATGCGGTGCGCCGTTCCCGAGCCGGGTTGTCCGACCCGAACCGGCCCAGCGGCTCGTTCATGTTCCTCGGCCCGACCGGTGTGGGTAAGACCGAGCTGTGCAAGGCCCTGGCGGAATTTCTCTTCGACACCGAAGAGGCCATGGTGCGGATCGATATGTCCGAGTTCATGGAGAAACATTCCGTGGCTCGCCTGATCGGTGCGCCACCGGGCTATGTCGGTTATGAAGAGGGCGGCTACCTGACCGAAGCCGTGCGTCGCAAGCCGTACTCGGTGATCCTGCTGGACGAAGTCGAGAAGGCGCACCCGGATGTGTTCAACATCCTGCTGCAGGTGCTGGAAGATGGTCGTCTGACGGACAGCCACGGACGTACCGTGGACTTCCGCAACACGGTGATCGTCATGACTTCCAACCTGGGCTCGGCACAGATCCAGGAGTTGGTAGGGGACCGTGAAGCACAGCGGGCAGCGGTGATGGATGCGGTGTCCACCCACTTCCGGCCTGAATTCATCAACCGGGTCGACGAAGTGGTGATCTTCGAGCCTCTGGCGCGGGATCAGATCGCTGGCATCACGCAGATCCAGCTGGGGCGTCTGCGCAGCCGTCTGGCAGAGCGCGAGCTGAGCCTGGTGCTGAGCGACGAGGCCTTGGACAAGCTGATAGCCGTGGGTTACGACCCGGTGTATGGCGCGCGGCCGTTGAAGCGGGCGATTCAGCGCTGGATCGAGAACCCGCTGGCCCAGTTGATCCTGTCCGGTGGCTTCCTGCCAGGCGCCACAGTCACCGCCTCGGTGCAGGACGACGAAATCGTCTTTGCCTGAGCCTTGGATGGCCGGTGAGTAAAAAGGCCTCGCCTGGCGAGGCCTTTTTTTCACTAGGGTGTTGAACTGTAAGGAAAAGGCTTGTAAAGTGCGCCCCGCAGTCAGTCACCCCCCTAGGTTTTTTCTGATGTAGAAGAAACCGGCAATGAAGTCGCAAATCATTGTCTTAAAAGCAATTTAAGGGGTTGACAGGTAGTTTGAAGATTGTAAAATAGCGCGCCTCGGAGGCATGAACGTAGCGATACGGGACAGCCAAAGAGGATGAAGTAAAGAGTTGTAACTTGAAATATGTAGTTCCGTGATAGCTCAGTCGGTAGAGCAAATGACTGTTAATCATTGGGTCCCAGGTTCGAGTCCTGGTCACGGAGCCAATTTCAAACCGGGGTATAGCGCAGTCCGGTAGCGCGCCTGCTTTGGGAGCAGGATGTCAGGAGTTCGAATCCCCTTACCCCGACCATTTTTGGGTCGTTAGCTCAGTTGGTAGAGCAGTTGGCTTTTAACCAATTGGTCGTAGGTTCGAATCCCACACGACCCACCATTTTTGAGACCAGTTCGCTGGAATCGAATCTTAAGATCAGACGCCAAAAGCTCTGTTCGCAGAAGGCGCCTTTTAAAGGTGCCTTTTTTTTACCGGGGTATAGCGCAGTCCGGTAGCGCGCCTGCTTTGGGAGCAGGATGTCAGGAGTTCGAATCCCCTTACCCCGACCATATTCACGATAAAGGGCACCTTCCAAGGTGCCCTTTTTCGTTTGTCTGCAAAAACGTAATGCCCCGGGGCGGCAGGAGGAAGCTGCGCCCCCTGCCTCATTCGACGGGCAACTCCTCCCAGACCCTGCGCTGTTCCAGCAGACGCCCCTCCAGGGTCACGATCGCCTGTTTCACCTGCTCTATGCACTCCCTGACCGCCTCCAGAGACAGCTCAGGACTCAGGCATGCGTCTTCCAGCTGGCGACAGCTCTCGACCAATTGTTCACCCTTGACCACTCGCGCAGCGCCCTTGATGCGGTGCGCCAGCTCTGCCAGTTCCACGGTCGCCTGTTCCTGGAACAAGGCATCGAGGCTTTGCATGTCCACGCGGTTGTTGCTCAGCAACTCACTCAGGATGTGCTGCAGCATGGTCGGTTCGCTGCCCACCAGGGTATGCAAGGACTCCAGATCGAATACCCGGGAGGAGCGGGGGCTGGCGGACTTCGGACTGGCGAGGCTTTCGTGTTCGCCCTCATCGGCCTGTCCCATGGCCAGCAGGCGTTCCTCCAGCTCGTCCAGGCTGATGGGCTTGATCAGGCAGTCGTTCATTCCCGCCTGGATGCAGCGTTCCACTTCCTCCTGCTGGGCGTCAGCGGTCAGGCCGATGATCATCATCGGCTCTGCGGCGTTGTCCCGTTCATCCTGGCGAATCGCCCGGGTCATCTCGGCCCCGTTCATGATGGGCATGTGGCAGTCGGTGATGATCACGTCGAAGTCCTGCTCGCGCCAGATGTGCAGAGCCTCCAGACCGTCTTGCGCCTCGAACACGTCATGGCCGAGGAAGCACAGTTGCTGCTGCAGGACCTGGCGGTTCACCGGATGATCGTCCACCACCAGGATCTGCAAGCGGTACATGTGACGCTTGTTGACCGCAGGCAGGCGCTCGGCGGCGGCCACGCGCTCCAGCGTCTGCAGGCGCAACTCCACATCCACGCGGGTGCCTTGCCCCACGGCGCTGCTCATCGACACCTGGCCCCCCATCATTTCGCACAGGGAACGGCAAATCACCAGGCCCAGGCCCGTGCCTTCGATGTTCTGCACGTTGCGCTCAACCTGGGCGAAAGGCTGGAACAGACGCTGCTGGCTGCAGGGCGAGATGCCGATCCCCGAGTCCTCGACACAGAGCCGCACTCGCAGCGTCGCGTTGTCCAGCAGTTCGCCGCCGATGCTCACCTTGATAAACCCGGCTTCGGTGAATTTGATGGCGTTGCTCACCAGATTGGACAGGATCTGCTTGAAACGCAGGCCGTCCACCAGTACATCGCCGTTGATGCTGGAGTCGATTTCGAGGATCAGGCTCAGGCATTTCTGTCGGGCCAACCCCTCGAACACCCGCGCCACCGACTCCACCAGTTCACGCAGGTTGGCCCGTTTGGGCGAGAGACTCAGGCGCCCCGACTCGATACGGGCGATATCAAGAATGTCGCCGATCAGCTCCAGCAGGCTGTGCGCCGAGCTGTAGGCAATTTCAATGCTGGAGCGTTCGATCCTGTCGCTGTCGGCGCGTTTGAGCGCCAGTTCCAGAATGCCGATGATCGCGTTCATCGGCGTGCGGATTTCATGGCTCATGGTGGCCAGGAATGTGGTCTTGGCCCGGCTGGCCTCGTCCGCGAGGTTCTTGGCTTCCTTCAGCTCCTGAACCAGATGGCGATGCTTGGTGATGTCCAGCCAGCCACAGATCACGCCTTTGGTAATGCCATTGGCATCCTTGAACGGCTGAATCCAGTGCTCGATCCAGACCTCCTTGCCCTGCAGCTTCACCGCATAGACCGAGGTGATGGTCTGGCCGTCGTTGATTGCCTGCAGGTAGTTCTGATGCAGATCGGGTTCCGCCGCAAAGTGCTCGGGCGGCAGTTGCTGCACGGTGCGGTTCAGCACCTCTTCGGCGCGCAGCCCGACGCTCTCCAGGTAACTGCGGTTGCAGGACAGCATGTTGCCGTCCATATCGCGGATATAGAGCGCAGGCGGCATGTTTTCCGCCAGCGTTTCGATAAAGCGCAATTGGTCGTTGAGGGTTTGCTCGGCCTTGACCCGACGACGCAAGGAGAAGACCCAGGCCAGTGACAGCAGGAGCAGCAGCGAGGCTCCGGCGATGATCTCGGCGATCATCAGGGCGTAGTCGCGCCAGGTTTGGCTGCTCATCCCCGGGGGCGAGCGCCAGTGGCTGGCGATGGCGTTCAGGTCGTCCGCGGGTAGGCTGAGCAGGGCCTTGTCGAGGATGGATTGCAGTTCCGAGTCGCTGCGGCGCACGGCAAAGTTGGCGGTGGCCTGGGTGGTATGAATCAGGTCGGCGACGGCCAGGCGGTTCTGAAACAGACGGACAATGTAATAACGCGAGGCCGGTAGGGATACCACCGCAGCATCCGCGCTGCCTTCATAGACCATGTTCATGGCGTCCAGCGAGGCACCGGCTTCGATCACCCGGGTTCGTGGATACAGCTCGCGCACCTGTTGCAACGTGACATGGCCGCTCGGTATGGCCAGGCGCTTGCCGACCAGTTCTCCGGCAGGCAGTGCCCTGCCGTTCTTGTCGGTTTGGGTGACGAGGACAAAGGGGCTGCTCAGAAAGGGCCGGGTGAAGCGCAGATTGTTCTCGCGTTGCGCGCTGGCGGTCATGATGGCCAGGTCCGCTTCAGATTTACGCAGGGCTTCAACCTGTTCCGGGTAGCTACCGTTGCGGGCGGTCACCTGGAAACGCAGGCCGGTGCGTTGGGCAATCAGCTCCAGCAGTTCGGCGGTGACTCCGGAGAAAATGCCGTTGGCGTCAAAAAAGGCCACAGGTGCCAGGTCGTCGTTGATCACCAGGCGGACCACCGGATTGCGGGCGATCCAGCGCGATTCCTCTGGCGTCAGGGCCACCTTCTCGTCCGTTGGAATGAAGCCGCTGCCTACCCAGCGGCGACTGAGGCTGATGAGTTTTTCCCGGCCAATGGCTTCGATGCACTGGTCGACGATGCGCTGCAGGCGCTGGTTGTCCCCCTTGAGTGCAAAGCCATAGCCACCCTCGGAAAACTCAGCGAAACGTTCGAACTTGAGGTAGCTGTAGTAGGAGCGATTGATACGGAAATAGGCGCTGAGCACATCGTCCAGGTACATGTCGGCATGGCCGAAGGCCGCCGCGGCGATGGCTTCGTCAGGGGTGGGGTAGATCATCAGGTGGGCGAGGGGGAAGCGTGACAGCAGTTCGGCGCTGTGCTCCTGGGGGACGGCTAGCCGCAGCCCGGCCAGGTCGGCGGGTGCCGGCCTCAGGTTGTTGTTGCGGCTGAACAGCGCCAGGCGACCCTCGGCGAAGGGGCGGCTGAACCTGAGGGGATCGGTACTGGCTGGCTCCGAACTGTAGCTGCCCAGCAGATCGATGTCGGCGGCCTGCAAGGCCTGCAAGGCGGCGTCCCGGGTGGCAAAGGGCACGACCTTGATGCGTATCCCGAGCATCTGCCCGATCAAGGCACTGACGTCGGCGGAAATGCCTTCGTAGTAGTTGTCGTTGTAACTGACATTGAACGGTGCCGACTCGGTGGCGACGGCACCGATTTTCAACGCGGACTTGTGGCGCAGCCAATGCCAGTCTTCATCCTCCAGGGCCAGATCGTGGTGGTCGAGGTGAACCGTGCTGTGCAGGGTATTGGGCACTGTCGCGGGCTCGGCCGCTGCCGGTTGCACAGCGGTGAGCGCCAAGCAGAAAAACAGCCAGATAAATCGTGAATGCATGATCGCGTCGAAAGTAGGAGGGCAGGAGGGCTTGAGCCGGGAGTCGTAGCGCAATGCGCGCGGGGCGGACGGTACATGAAGTGGGGCCATGGGTCGCCACCTTGAACGGCTGTCGTGGGGAGCTAGCGGGTGCAATAGGCGATGAAGTGATTTTCCGGCATGGGACGCGCGAACAGAAAACCCTGGGCGGTTTCGCACCCCAGCGTCAGCAGGCGCTCCTGCTGCTCGCGGGTTTCCACCCCTTCGATGATCAATGACATGCCCAGCGAGCGAGCCAGCGCTACGGTGTAGCTGATGACCGCGTTGCTCCTGGGTTGATGCCCCATCTTGCGCACGAAGGCGCCATCGAGCTTGATCTGGCTGAAGGGCAGTTCACACAGGCGATCCAGGCTGGCGTAGCCGGCGCCGAAATCGTCCATGGCCAGGCCGCACCCCATCACTCGCAGGCGCACCAGGTTTTCCAGGCTGATGGCGGGAGCGCTGATCAGGCTGGTTTCGGTGATCTCGAAAGTGATGCTGGCGCTCGGCACCTGAAACAGCGTGAGCAACGAGGCAATGGATTCGGTCAGGGTCTGGGACACCAGTTGCGATGGGTGCAGGTTGAAGGAAAACCCCAGGGCGGTGCCTTTCTCCGCCAATTTGCGGCGCAGAGCCAGACCCTGATCGAATAACTGCCAGAACAGGCGGTCCAGCAGGTGGTGGTGTTCCATGAGGCACAGAAAGTGCGAGGGCGGCAGGACGCCCAGTTGGGGGTGATTCCAGCGAGCCAGTACTTCCACCCCCAGCAGCGACGCGTCTTCGAGGGCGACCTTGGGTTGGTAATAAGGTTCGAACTCGCCGTTGTCCAGGCCTCGAAGGACATCCTTCAGGGCCGGTAGCCTGGATTGTTCCGGGGCCTCGCTCAGTCCGGGGCGCTGGGCCTGGTGGCGTTTCAGTAGCGTGGTCAGCCGCTCCAGATCGAAGGGCTTGCCCAGGTCACCGAGGAAGTTGAAACCCAGGCGCTTGATCATGGACACGGTGGTGTGGCGCAAGATCGAATCGATCTGGCTGCAGAGGATGACCGAGTGCAACTTGCCGCTTTGGCTGGCTTTACGCAGGAAGGCCAGACCATCCATGCCGGACATCTTCAAGTCGCAGATGGCGATGTCCATTTTCTCGCTGTTCTCCAGCAGCGCCAGGGCTTCGCTGCCGCTGGCGGCCTGATGCACCGGCCCCGACATCACTTTTTTCAAGGCCGTCACGGTGACCAGGCGTTGCAGCGGTTCATCTTCCAGAACCAGAACATTCAAATGTTGCATTTCCGGCTCGCTTCATTATTTGCCGGCCATCTTGCTTAACAATCTGGATCGGGAGCCATAAGGCAAATCCCCATGTATGGTGGGAAATTTCCTAGTGAAAAATCAGACTGTCTGATTCCTTTGGGAGAAGTGATTAACCTCTTGTATCGTTGCTTATTTGCCAGGAATCTGAAATTTCCCGGGAATCAACAGGGCATCGCGCAAGCAATGCCTCCGTGGCAATAGTGTTTATGCAGATACGAAAGTTGCATCTGATCGAGGTGCGATTGCGTTTATCTTCCGAGCGACAAGGCCTGCCCTCAGGCAGGTTTCTAAGGTGAAGTGACAACATGCACAGCGTATTGATAGTTGACGATCATCCTGTTGTCCGGCTCGCCGTTAAGGTCTTGCTGGAAAAAAACAACATGCGGGTTGTGGCCGAAACAGACAATGGACTGGATGCGCTGGAACTGGTGCGTGAACATGAACCGGCGGTGGTGATCCTCGATATTGGCATTCCCAAACTGGACGGCCTCAAGGTGCTGTCACGGATCAAGGCCCTGGGCATGTCCACCGAAGTGCTGGTGTTGACCTCGCAGTCTGTCGAGAGTTTCTGCAGGCGCTGCATTCAGTTGGGCGCGCGTGGATTCGTCAACAAGGAGGAGGACCTGAGCAATCTGGTGGTGGCCATCAATGCAGTGTTGGCCGGCTATACCTTCTACCCGTCCCTGGCACAGGATGTATCCATTCCCACCGCGCAACAGCAGTCCGAGAGCGAACAGATAGGTTTGTTGACCGACCGGGAAATGATCGTGCTGCAGTATCTGGCCCAGGGTTATTCGAACAAGGCTATTGGTGAAAAACTGTTCTTGAGCAACAAGACCGTCAGTACTTATAAAACCCGTTTATTGCAGAAGCTGGGCTTGGGTTCTCAAGTAAGTCTGGCGGAGTTTGCCAAGCGCAATGCGTTGATTCCCTGAATTGAATCTGGCCGGCCAGTTGTAATTCTTGTACTCGATTGTCTGAGTCTCGATCTTTGAAGATGGGCGACACACTATCGCGCTCTTTGTACATGGCTTCAGATCTGCCGGAACCGCTCTGCGGGTGTTTTACCGTAAGTGCTACCGAACTTCGTGGCCCATCTTGCATGGGCCACTGATACTTCTTGGCGTTTGAGAGGCTTCTTGTTGCCGTGGCAAGTGCCGTCACGCTCTGCCAAGTCCGGCAGTGAAGCCTGAAGGCGCGACGGTTTTTTCCTGCGTGCATTGCACATCGGGCCAATGGTGGTGATCCGGGCTGTGCCGATCCAGGGAGGCTGGTTCAACCGCCGATAATATTGTGCTGTGGTCCAAAGGGCAGAGCGGTGATGTTTTCCGCGCCCTGGGCATTGACGATCAGGATGTCGTGCTCCCGATAGCCGCCTGCACCAGGCAGGCCCTGGGGCAGCCGGATCATCGGCTCCATGGACACCACCATGTCCGGCTCCAGCACAGTGTCCACGTCCTCGCGAAACTCCAGGCCGGTCTCCCGGCCGTAGTAGTGGTTGAGGATGCCGAACGAGTGGCCGTAGCCGAAGGTGCGGTATTGCAGAAGGTCATGCTCCAGGTAGATCTGGTTCAACTGCCGGGCAATCTCGCTGCAGCGGGCGCCGGGCCTGATCAGTTGCAACCCGGCCTGGTGCACCTTGACGTTGATTTCCCAGAGCCGCAGGTGGGCATCGGGACAGTGGCCGAGGAACAGCGTGCGCTCCAGCGCGGTGTAGTAGCCGGCGATCATCGGGAAGCAATTGAGGCTGAGGATTTCCCCCGGACTGACCCGGCGCGACGTCACCGGGTTATGGGCGCCGTCGGTGTTGATTGCGGATTGAAACCAGGTCCAGGTGTCCATCAATTCGGCGTGGGGAAAGGTGCGGGCGATTTCCCGCACCATGGCCTGGGTGGCGTGCAGCGCGACTTCGTACTCCTGCACCTGATCATGCAGCGCCTCGATCGCGGCGGCGCCGCCTATGTCGGCAATGCGCGCGCCCTGGCGGATCAGCGCTTGTTCCTCGGTGGACTTGAGCATGCGCAGGTTCATGCACGGACCGGCGATGTCCAACAACTGCGCCTGTGGATAAAGTTCGGCCAGGGCGCGGTAATGGGGCAGGCTCAACTGATCGAACTCCAGTCCCAAACGCGAAGCTCGGGGCAGGGCCTGTTTGACCGCGACGAGGAAGTTGCCTTGTTGCCAGTCGGTATAGATCACTTGAGCGTCACAGATCGCCCGTCGACCCGGCTGGCCGTCGTCGATATTGGCGCTGATCAGCACCGTGCGTTCCTGGGTCACCGCCAGTGCGTACTGACGGCCAAAGGAGCAGTACAGGTAATCGGCGTAGTAGTTGATGTTGTGGTACGAGGTGAACAGCGCGGCGTCCAGTCCCTCCCGGGCCATGTGAGTGCGCAGGGCACTCAGGCGCCGGGCGTATTCCGCGGCAGAGAAGGTGGAAGGGGCTTTTTCGCCATTGTGCAACTCAAGCGTCTGGGGCATCTGCATGGCATGGGTCCTTGTCTGCTATGAAGGATGCGTAGCGCCACACTCGGGTGGGCCGGGACACTGCATTGCAGCAGATCGCCCAGTGGCAAGCATGTGCAGGACCGACCCCGGGTTGACTGCAAGCGCTGTTTTGCCCGAGCGCCGCCCCTGGAGGCCAGGGCGCTGGCGAGCCGGACGAGCAGCATCGAAGGCTGGCACCCCGCTACATTGCGCAGCGGGGGCACATGGACAGTCAGGGACTCAGTGCAGCTTCAGGCGTGGGTCGGTGCCCCGTCCGATCCGGCTGCCGAGCATCAGCATCGCCGTGCGGAAGACGCCATACAGCGCCATCTGGTGCATGCGGTACAGCGAGATGTAGAACATCCGCGCCAGCCAGCCTTCGAGCATTACGCTGCCGGTGAGGTTGCCCATCAGGTTGCCCACCGCCGAGAAACGTGACAGCGAGATCAGCGAGCCGTAGTCGGTGTATTTGTAGGTCGGCAGGTCTTTTCCTTCGATGCGCAGCTTCAGCGACTTGGCCAGCAAGGAGGCTTGCTGGTGCGCGGCCTGGGCCCTGGGCGGCACGTTGCGGTCGCTGCCCGGTTGCGGGCAGGCGGCGCAGTCACCGAAGGCGAAGATGTTTTCGTCGCGGGTGGTCTGCAAGGTGGGCAGCACCTGAAGCTGATTGATGCGGTTGGTTTCCAGGCCGTCGATGTCCTTGAGAAAACCCGGTGCGCGAATGCCTGCCGCCCATACCTTGAGGCTGGCGGGAATGGTCTGGCCATCGGCGGTGATCAGGCTCTCGGCAGTCACTTCGCTGACCGCGGCATTGGTCAGCACCTTCACTCCGAGCTTCTCCAGGGTCTTGTGCACCGGGCCGCTGATGCGCTCGGGCAGGGCCGGGAGCACCCGTGGTCCGGCTTCGATCAGGGTGATGTGCATGTTTTCCGGCTGGATACGATCCAGGCCATAGGCCGCCAGCTCATGGGCCGCGTTATGCAGTTCGGCGGCCAGTTCCACGCCGGTGGCTCCGGCGCCGACGATGGCCACGCTGATCTGTTCCACGGCATCGGTCTGCCCGGCGTGGGCCCGCAGGTAGTGGTTGAGCAACTGCTGGTGGAAACGTTCGGCCTGCTTGCGCGTGTCGAGGAACAGGCAGTGCTGGGCCGCGCCCTGGGTGCCGAAGTCGTTGGTGGTACTGCCCACGGCAATCACCAGGGTGTCGTAGCCCAGCTCCCGGGCCGGCAGCAGCTCCACGCCGGCTTCGTCATAGGTCGCCGCCAGCTGGATTCGCTTGCGTTGGCGATCGAGCCCGCTCATGCGCCCCAGCTGGAACTCGAAGTGGTTCCATTTGGCTTGGGCGACGTAGTTGAGTTCGTCTTCGGAGGAGTTCAGCGAACCGGCGGCCACTTCATGCAGCAGGGGCTTCCAGATATGGGTCAGGTTGGCGTCCACCAGCATCACACTGGCGGTGCCGCGCTTGCCCAGAGTCTTACCCAGGCGGGTCGCCAACTCCAGGCCGCCGGCGCCGCCGCCAACGATGACAATACGATGAGTCATGGGGATATCTCGCAAGGCTAAAAGAAATCGGTGCAGTCAACCGAGCGAGCGCAAGGCAGCTCATAGCGTCAGGTAACTGATGAAACGGCTCAACAGGCCGAGGGCGACGGTCACCGCAACCACCACCACGAGGAGCATCCACGGCCGGAAGGGCCGGCGCTCGACTCGGTGCTGGGGCAGTTGCAGATATTCTTCGACATGGCGTTGGTCGTCGGGGTTCAGGCGGCTGCTCATAAAGGGCCTCGTCAGGTAGACGTCGCAACACAGGGGAATGTTACAGCGCAATGCAATTGGGCATGAGTCGAGCATAGCCGCTGCCATGCGGGGGCGATGACGAGGTCCCTGCGTTGGCAGGCAGGACGCTTTTTTACCATTGCCGAGGGGTAATGCGCCATGCCCACGCAGGGCGGATTGACGACCGCTACAAACTGATGCCGACGTCGAAGAGGATGCTGCGCCCCAGATTGCTGCGCAGGAACTCCGGTGCATCGGGATGGGCAAACAGCACCCGGGCGAAGGTCGGCCCCACCAGCGACAGTGAGCGCCAGCCCTGGCGCAGGTATTCGGTGGGCGGCGGGAAGTGGCTGTTCAGATCCAGCACCTCACGTTTCAGCGCGGCGAAGGCAATGATGTCCAGCTCGCCGAGGTTCATCCCGCGTTCCTTGTAGTTGTGAGCCTTCTTGCGCAGGGTCGGTGCCAGGCGCAGCAGCAGTTCGTTGGCCGGGATACGCTTGGGCTTGGCTTCGCGGCGCACCAGCTGGCTCAGGGAAAACGCACTGCGCCGCCGCTGCAGTTCGTCGCGCCATTCGTCGTTGAGACGGCGGCCCTCATCGAGGACGAAGAACACCTCGAAGCTGGCTTCGCGAAACAGCACATCTGGCGGCTCTTGTCCGGCGGCAGTGAATTCGTCATTGCGATAGGGAATGTTCAGGCCTTGCAGCAGGCGCTGGCAGACCCAACGCTCACGCTCCCATTTGCGGGCATTGGACAGGAACGCGTTGGCTTGTTCGGCCTGGATGGTAAGCAGGCGCAAAAAATCTGAGTCATCCATAGCTTCAAGCTTAGCGCCCAAATATGACCTTTAGCAGCAAGCTTGCGGAAAAACCTTGGCCCCGGGGCCGGAGGCGCGCTTGCTGGAGCACGGCCAAGGGCGGTGTAGACTGTTTGCCGTCCTCCCCCTCGATTTAGGAGCCTGCAGTGAAACTCTGGTCAATTCTGTTGCTGAGCCTGTTGCCTTTGTGGGCCCAGGCCCAGGAAATCGGTGAGCGTCTGGCCCCCTGGACCTTGCTGGATCAATTCGATCAGGCCTACAGCCTCGACTCCCAGGCGCGGTTCCTGCTGGTGGCTCGCGGTATGGATGCGGCCAAGGTGGTGAACGGTGCGCTCAAGGACAAGCCCAAGGATTATCTGCAGGCGCGTCATGGGGTCTTTGTCGCGGACATCCAGCGCATGCCGGCGCTGATCGCCAAGATGTTCGCGGTGCCTGCCATGCGTGACTATCCCTACCGGGTGATGCTCGATCGGGAAGGGCGCGTGGCCTCGCGTTACCCCGCTGCCGAGGACAAGGTCCTGTGGTTGCAATTGCAGGATGGCCAACTGGTGTCTCGGCAAGAGTTCGCCACGGTTGAGCAGTTGAAGGCGGCGCTGGAGTACGTCCGGCCATGATCAGCGCGGCGCTGCTGTCGCCGGAAAGCCTGAGCATCGGCTGGCTCCTGTATGTCCCGGTGCTGGCCTGGGCGGTATTGCGGGCGCCGTGGGTCGAGCTGTTCACCGACAGCCGCCGCCAGCATCTGCTGTTCGGTACGGTGTTTGCCCTGTTTCTGCTGTGGCTGGTGCGTCGGGACTTCGACACTGGCGTGTCCTATCACTTCATTGGCATGACCGCGGTGACCCTGCTGCTGGATTGGCCATTGGCGATCGTGGGGGGCTTGATCGCGCAACTGGGGCTGCTGGCCCTGGGCCGGCAGGATCTGGCGGCATTGGGGGTCAACGGGGTCTTGCTGATCCTGCTGCCGGTGGCGGTTACCGAAGCCTGCGCCTTGCTGGTGGAGCGCGCCCAGCCGCGCAATCCCTTCGTCTATATCTTTTGTTCGGGCTTCTTCGCCGCAGCCTTGTCGGCGCTTCTGTGCCTGCTCTGCGCGCTGGGCCTGTTGTGGTTCGACGAGCGTTTCGCCATGCCCGAGTGGCTGGAGGACTTCGTCGGTTACCTGTGGCTGATCATCTTTCCCGAGGCGTTCATCAACGGCATGGTGATCAGTGCCCTGGTGGTGTTTTGCCCGGAATGGCTGGAAACCTTCAATCGCACCCGTTACCTCTCGGCACCCTGGAAAGACGAGGATCCGCGCTCTTGATCCATATCAACGCCAAGCCTGGGGGGCCGCTGCATGCTCGGCAAAAATCCCAGGAGTGCGGTCATGAGTGTCTATCAGTGGGCCCGGCAGGAAGTGCGCGACAGCCTGCACAGTGCCCAGCAGGAAGGGTTTGAACCAGGCTTGAGCCTGCGGGCGTTGCTCAGTGCGGTGGTACAGCAGAGCAAGAGCGTGCGCAGCATCGAGGATCTGGCAGACGAGTTGCAGTTCCTCGCGGAGAACCTCGACGACGATCAGGACTACAGTTTCATGCGGCCCTGACCGGCGACGGTTTGAGCACTCAGTGCGCGCGGGGCGGCAGTTCTTCCGAGAACAGTTCGTCCTCGGCATCCGGGCTCACCGGGATCTTGTGTTCCTCGGCGGCCCAGGCCCCCAGATCAATCAGTTTGCAACGGTCGGAACAGAACGGCCGATGGGTGCTGGCCGCGGTCCATTCCACGGGGGCGCCACAAGTAGGGCATTCGACGGTCAGGGGTTGGCTCATGACTGGCCTCCACGCAAAGTTAAGTAAAAGTGATGCAGGCGCTCGACTTCGCTGCGCAACCAGGCCTGGTCGCGGTCGTTGACCAGCACATCGTCGGCGTGACGCAGACGCTCCTCCCGGCTGGCCTGGGCCTGGAGAATCGCCCGGACCTGCTGTTCGCTGGTCCGGTCCCGTTGCAGGGTGCGTTCAATCTGCAACTGTTGCGGCACATCGATCACCAGGATCCGCTGGGTCATCCGTGACTGGCCCGACTCGATCAACAGCGGTGACACCAGGATCGCGTAGGGCGATTCGGCGCGGGCCAGATGCGTGGCGATCTCCTCGGCGATCAGCGGATGCAGCAGCGCTTCCAGCCAGCGCCGTTGCTCGGGGATCTCGAAGATCAACTTGCGCAACGCGGCGCGATCCAGTTGGCCATCGGCCTGTAGCACGCCCTGGCCGAAGTGGCGGGCAATCTGTTCCAGGGCCGGGCGCCCGGGTTCCACCACCCAGCGTGCGGCGTGATCGGCATCGATCACATGCACGCCCAGGTCGATGAAATGCTGGGCGGCAGCGCTTTTGCCACTGCCGATGCCGCCGGTCAGGCCAAGGGTCCAGGGTGTGTGAGGGGAGCGAGTCATTGTAAGCCGACAGCCTGCAGATAGAAGTCGGTCATTTGACCACTCCAGAGCAAGGCAATCCAGCCGGCAATGGCCAGAAAGGGGCCAAAGGGGATCGGCGTCGAGATTTTGTCCCGGTTCAGGCGCAGCATGAGGGTGCCGACGATGGCGCCCACCAGTGAGGAGAGGAGCAGGGTCAGCGGCAGCACCTGCCAGCCGCCCCAGGCTCCCAGCATCGCCAGCAGCTTGAAGTCGCCGTGCCCCATACCGTCCTTGCCGGTCAGCAGCTTGAACAGCCAGAACACCGACCACAGGCTCAGGTAACCCAGCACCGCCCCCCACAGGGCATCGCCCAGGCTGACCAGCAGCCCGAAGCTGTTGGCGATCAGTCCCAGCCACAGCAACGGCAATACCAGCACGTCGGGCAGTAGCTGGTGGTCGGCATCGATCAGGCTCATGGCGATCAGCCCCCAGCTGAAGATCAGCAGCAGGCCCGCCTGCCAGCCGAAGCCGAAGTGCCAGGCAACGAAGGCCGAGATCAACCCGCAGGCCAGCTCGGTCAGCGGGTAGCGGGGGCTGATGGCGGCCTTGCAATGGCGGCAACGGCCCCGCAGACACAGGTAACTGAGCAGGGGAATGTTCTCCCAGGGGCGGATTGGCTGTGCGCAATGCGGGCACTGGGAGTGGGGCAGCAGCAGGTTATAGGGCGCACCCGCAGGCTCCGGGGGCAACCCCAGCACTTCGTGGGCCTGTGCTCGCCAGTCGCGTTCGAGCATCTTCGGCAGGCGCCACACCAGCACATTGAGAAAGCTGCCGACCAGCAGCCCCAGGATCAGGGCGGCCGATACGAAAGCCAGGGGGTAGAGGGTCAGGACTTCAGTCAAGGACATGTTCAGATCGCTGTACCGAGTTGAAAGACAGGCAGGTACATGGCCACCACCAGGGCGCCGACGATACTGCCCAGAAGCACCATGATCAACGGCTCCATGAGACGGGTCAGGCTGTCCACCAGGTGGTCCACCTCGACTTCATAGTGGCTCGCGACCTTTTCCAGCAAGTGGTCCAGGGTTCCCGACTCTTCCCCGATGGCGGTCATCTGCACCGCCATGCCAGGGAAGACGCCGCTGGCGCGCATGGCAAAGTGCAGTTGCATGCCGCTGGCCACCTGCTGGCGAATGCGCTCCACCGCTTGCTGGAACACCCCATTGCCGCTGGCTCTGGCCACCGAATCCAGAGCCTGCACCAGCGGCACCCCGGAAGCGAAGGTGGTAGCCAGGGTCCGGGCATAGCGCGCCACGGCGGATTTTTGCATCAGTGGGCCGGCCAGGGGCAAGCTCAGCAGCCCCGAATCCACTCTGTCCCGCAGGCGCGCCGAGCGTCGATAGGCCTGGATCAGACCGACGCCGACCAGCAGGCTGGCGGCGAGCAAGAGTCCACCGTGGCGCTGGAGCAGGTGCGAGAGGTTGATCACCCATTGAGTGAGCGGCGGCAGCTCGGCGTCGAACCCGGCGAACAGGCTCTGGAACTGGGGCACCACTTTGAGCAACAGGATGCTGCTGACGATGACTGCCACTCCGATCACCGCCAGCGGATAGACCATGGCTTGCTTGACCCGGGCCTTGAGGCTTTCGCTCTTTTCCTTGTGGGTCGCGACACGCTCCAGCAGCGTGTCCAGGGCCCCGGCCTGCTCGCCGGCGTCCACCAGATTGCAGTACAGCGCATCGAAGTGGCGTGGATGCTGGCGCAGTGCGGTCGCCAGGCTGGAACCGGCCTCGATTTCGCGCTTGAGGCTGGCCAGCAGCTGGCGCATCAGGGGCTGTTCAAAGCTGTCGGCAATGATGTCGAAGGCCTGCAGCAGCGGTACACCTGCCTGCATCAACGTGGCCAGTTGGCGAGTGAACAGGGCGATCTCCCGGGGGCTGATCCCTTGGCCCAGTCGGGGCCAGGCCCTTGGCTTGCGGCGCACCCGGGTCGGGGTGATGCCCTGCTTGCGCAGCAGGGCCCTGATCAGTAGCGGATTGGCAGCGCTCAGTTCGCCGCGCATCACCTGGCCCTGGCCGTCGATGCCATGCCAGACATAGACACTGGTCGTGTGAGCTTTTGCCGCCATGCTTGGATCCTTGGGCAGGGGAGGATTTTGGTCGCGCGGGCCGGCCGCACCTGTTGAAGCCTAGCTGCGGGGCAACTGCCGAGCAGGGTCATGAGGTGACGAAATTTGTCAGTTTGTGCGACTTCTTGCGCTCAAGGCCAAGGGCTATCACCTCTACAGCCCACGTATTCCGAGGGGCGGGCCCTGGCACAGGGAATGCTTCAGGTCTTGCTGACGATCCACAGAGCATTGTTGCCAGGAGGCAAATCCATGAAACATCAATCCGCTTTTACCCTGATCGAATTACTCGTGGTGGTGGCCATCATTGGCGTTCTCGCCATGGTGGCGATGCCGCTGTACGCCCAGTATCAGGCCCGGGCCAAGGTGATTGCCGCGTTGGCCGAGATCTCGGCGCTCAGGGTGAATGTCGAGGACCTGCTGAACCAGGGGACCGACCCGACCCTGGCCCTGATTGGAGGCACGGCCCAGACCGCCAACTGCCGGATGAGCGCCGCTGGTAGCGCGGCCTCAGGTGAAGGGAGCATTGGTTGCACCCTCCTCAATGCCCCCGGAGCGGTGCTGAACAAGACCCTGCTGCTGACCCGCACGGCGGCTTCCGGATGGACCTGCAGCACCACGGTGGAGGCCGATTATGCGCCCAAGGGCTGCATGGCGGAGGACGCTTGAAGCCTGACCTGGCGTTTGGGCGCGGGCCACCCGGATCGCTCAGGGAAAAAACCGCAACTTGCATGCAGACTTTTGAGCGGTCGTGCATTTTGCATGCTGTCGCTTTTTTGGTTTTTATATAAGTCATTGTTTTATAACAAATATTTTTGTCGACTGAACTTGGCATAGCACCTGCAATATCCCCGGTAACCCTGCTGCCAGGACCTGGAGCAGGCTTTCTCAAAGAACAGGAGTTATTCGTATGAAGAAGTTTGCTATCGCTGCCGCAACTGCTACCGCTCTGACCCTGACCATGGCTAACGCAGCTTTTGCGCAGACTACTCAAAGCACCCAGTCGCCCATGGTTGTGGCTGCCGGTGAAGTGACCAAGGCCAAAGAGGTGACCTCCGATACCTGGATCACCACCAAAGTGAAAAGTGATCTGGTTACCGAGAAAGGCATTCCTGGCACCGACATCAAGGTCGAAACCAACAAGGGCGTGGTGTCGCTGTCGTCCACCGTCGCGATCACCGAATCGCAGAAGGCCACTGCAGTGGCAATCACCAAGAAAATCAAAGGCGTCAAGGCAGTCTCCGCTGACGGCCTGAAAGCCGAGTAAGACTCCAGCTTCTCGCCTGGACAGGGAGAGGAAGCGGTAGACGGACCCAGTTACAGGTCTGCCGCTTCTTTCATGGGTTCATGCGGAAGATCACAAGGATGTGATCATTACAGGCCCCGGCACTGCGTGTCGGGGCCTGTTCTATTGTGGGGGGCTTGTTGCGGACCCGATGGTGGGGCGCAGCTTATTCGCTGTCCAGATGCAGCGGCGTGACCACCTTGCCGTCGCTCTCGGCCTGGCCCAGGTTGGCATCGATGAAATAAACGCGGTCGTCGGCCAACTGGCCCTTGTCCACCAGGAAGTCCTTGATGCTGCTGGCCCGTTCCTGGCCCAGTTGGCGCAGCAACACCTCGCTGCCGCTCCAGAACTTGATCAGACCTTCACGCAGCTTGGCGCTGCGTTCGTCGCGGCTGAGCTGCTCCCATTCTGCCGGAGGCTGTTGTTTCAGGCGGGTACGGTAGATGCCTTCCAGCAACGGCGTCTTCTCGCCTTCGGGAACTTGCAGCAGGGACGCCTGGGCCGGAACCTTGTCGCCGCGTCGCTGGAGGATCTTGTAGTAGTTGTACTGGTATTCCCGCTCCAGGCGCTGTTCGGCGATCAATGGACCGTCGCTGCTCTGGGCGCTGGTGCCTTCGATTTCCAGGCGCAGGGTCGGACGTTCCTTGAGGGCCTTGGCCAGGGTGGTCAAGGTCGATTCCGACTCCTTGCTCAGTTCGCTGGAACCGGGAGCGAAGGAGACGTTGCTCAAGTCTTCCGAGCCGCCGCCGGAGATCAGGCCGCCGATGAACTTGAAGGGTGCTTCGGCCGCGCGCAGTACCAGATTGCGCAAGGTCTGCCAGACGATAGGCATGACGCTGAACTGCGGGTTGTTCAAGTCGCCGGAGATCGGCAATTCGATGGAAATCTTGCCGTCGGTGTCCTTGAGCAACGCCACGGCTAGACGGATCGGCAGGTCCACGGCATCCGGGCTGTCGACCTTCTCGCCCAACTGCAACTGCTCGACCACCAGCTTGTTCTCGGCCTTGAGTTGGCCCTTGGTGATCATGTAGTGCAGGTCGAGGTTGAGCCGACCCTTGCGAATGCGGAAGCCCGCGAACTTGCCGGAGTAGGGGGTCAGGGTGGTCAACTCCACCCGTTTGAAGCTGGTGGCGATATCCAGGGCGGCCATTGGATCAAACGGGTTGACGCTGCCCTTGATGGTCACCGGCGCGTAGCGGTCGACCTTGCCCTTGACGTCCACGTCCGCTGGCTTGGCCTGGCGGCTGTCGATGGTGCCGACATGGCCGTTTAGCTGCTGGATGGCAGTGGCGAAGTTGGGTGTCAGGCTCAGGTCGGCGAAGTTGGCCGAACCATCATTGATGGCGATTTCACCAATGTGAATACCCAGTGGCTTGCTGGAGCCGGGGGCGGACTTGCCCGAGGGTTTTCCGCCCGCGCCTGCCGGTTGTGGAATCAGCAGGTCGTCGATGTTGGTGGTGCGGTCATCGTTGATGATGAAGCGCGCATAGGGCTGCATCAGGTTGACCCGGCTGATGCTCAGGCTGTCACCGTGCTGATAGTTCAGACCTTCGACCACCACCTGCTTCCATTTGACGAAGTCGCGGGTCTTGAGGGTGTCCAGGGTGTGCAACTGATCCACTTCGGCACGGCCGGTGATGCTGAACGTCAGCGGCTCGACTTTCTTCAGGTCTACGGCCAGGTCGCTGCCGAGCATGCCACTACGCAATTCCAGACGAATGAAGGGGCTGATGTAGGACTGGGCGATCCGCAGGTCGATGTCCTTGGTCTGCACCTTGAGCTTGGCGGTGATGGGGTTGAGATTGACCTCGCCACTGGCGCTGACCTTGCCTTGCTTGCCCAGGCCGGTATCGAGCTTGAGGGTAAAAGGCGACTGGTTGAGGCTGTCGAAGTTCTTCAGGTCGAGGTTCAGCGGGCCCACATCCAGGGCCACGGCCGGCTTGGCCTTGCGATCGGCCAGGTGCACCTGGTAATTGCGCAGCTCTACATCCTTGAGCAGCACCTGCCAGGGCTTGCTGGGTGTTGCAGCCACCTTGGGGGAATCGGCGGCGGCCGGTTGTGGCTTGGGGGCTGGCTTGGCGGGTTGGCTGGCAAAGAGGTTTTGCCAGTCGAGCTGGCCATCGGCTTCAAGGGCGGCCCAGGTTTCCAGCTTCTGGCTGCGGATCTTGCCAACGATCACCTGCTGCTTGGCCAGGTCCACGCTGGTTTCGCTCACCTCCAGGCGCTCCAGGCGCGCCAGTGGCCGTCCATCCGGAGCCTTGATGGCGAAGGGCGCGACGCTGATGGAGGTGTTGTCCAGCAGCAGCTCGGTTTCCTTGGCCAGGCTGAATTTGTAGTGGGTGCTGAGGTTGACCACCCCGTCTTCCAGTACCAGTGGCACTGCGTCGCGCACGTAGGGCCACCAGGCTTTCATCTTGCCGTCGCTGACTTTCAGAGTGCCTTCGGAAGTCAGCGGGATGACGCTGAAGTTGCCGCTCCAGTCGATCTGTCCGCCTTCTGGCCCAGTAGCGACCAGGGTCATGTCGGCGCTGTCGTCCGGCAGGGTGCTGAGGTTCTTCAGTTCGAAATCGAGCTTGTTGTAGATGAACTCGATGGGCTCGCTGGGGCGCAGATCCTGAAAGTGCAGGTAGCCGCCGGCCAGCTTGATGCGCTCGATGCGTACCGGAAACGGTTTGGCGTTGGGATCGCTCGGGGTCGGCTCGCTGGCGGGCAGCTTGAACAGCGCCAGGAGGTTGAGCTTGCCGTCCTTGTCAAAGAGGATTTCGGTCTTGGGCTGGTCCAGTTCGACATCTGCCAGGTGCAGGGCGCGGGTCCACAGACTGTCCAGTTGCAGGTTGGCGTAGAGGCGCTCGAAGGCCACCTGCTCCTTGCCCGGCTCGCCGATGCTCAGGCCCCAGACGGTCAGCTCCAGGCTGAAGGGGTTGAGTTCGATGCGTTGGATATGGGCTGGGGTCGTGGCGTAATTGGCCAGTTGCTGATTGGCCACCCGCAAGGCAATGCCCGGCAGAATCAGAAAGCCCAGCAGACTGTAAAGGGCGAGAGCGGTCAACAAGGCGCAAAGAGCGCGAATCAATCCTTTGGTCATGCGAGGCTTCATCTATCTGACTCGGAAGTGCCTTGGAGTATGGCACGCGTTTACGGTTCCGAAACCAATCCAGTCTTCAGGAATATTCAGATTTCCTGCGCTCGATCAAAGTTGCAGGACCAGGGTTTTCAACGGCGGCTGGCCGTCATGGGAAGGGAAGTCCGCGGCAGGTGTCAGGACCTGGCAATCGCGCACCGGGCGCCCGGCTTTTTCGGCACAGCGCAACACTTGTTCGCGCCACTGCGACATCGGCACCTTGGCCAGATTGTTACAGCAGATCAACACACCGTCTTCGGCCGTGGCCAGCAGCGCCGGCTTCAGTAGGCTCTGGTAGTCGCGCAGCAGGTCGACGGTGCCGAACGCACTCTTGGCCCAGGCCGGAGGGTCCAGCAGCACCAGGTCATATTGGCGTTGCTCAAGGCGTGGGTAGCCAGGCAGTTTCTGGCCGCGTCGCTGGCTGATGGGCAGGCCCGCCAACTGGCGGATCGCCGGGAAGTAATCCGACTGCACGAACTGCATCTCGGGCAGGTGCGGGTTGAGCCTGCCGTTCTCCCGACCTACCGCCAGGTTGCCTTCGGCGAAGTCCAGATTGCATACCTCCCGGGCACCACCGGCTGCGGCACAGAGGCCGACGCCGCAGGTATAGGCAAACAGATTGAGTACGCTCTTTCCGGCGCTGTGCTGCTTGACCCAACCGCGGGCGTTGCGCAGATCGAGGAACAGCAACGGGTCTTGTCCGGCATGACGGCCCCGGACCCGGTAATTCAGCCCCCACTCGTGTCCGATCAGGTCTTCCAGGGCTTGCTCTTCGGCGCGGTACACGCTGTCTTCGCGATCGATGCGCGAGTTGCCTCGGGAGCGGTCGTTGTAGACCAGCAGGGTCGACAGGTTCAGCTGCTGATTGACGATGTCGTGCAATTGCAGCAGCTCATCGCGCTCCAGCGTCTGGTGAAAACTCTGCACCAGCAGTTGGGGGCCGTAGCGGTCGATGGCCAAGCCTCCCGCGCCTTCCTGGCTGCCATGGAACAGACGGTAGCAGTCAGTGCCTTGCTGATGCAGCTCGGCGAGCAGTTCCTGGCGGTGAACGAGGGCGGCGCGCAGCGCCTGATTCAAGGAGGACATGCGGGGCGCCTTGGAGCTGAGGAGTGAGGCGCGGCAGTTTACCAGCGTCCCGCCCCTTGTAGGAGCCAGCTTGCTGGCGAAGGCGATCTCATGGACGCCTCCGCTTGCAAGCCAGCTCCTACACCCGTCTGCCGCGTACAAGCCGGGGGGACCGATCAATCGCAAACCGGCCAGTCGGGTTGTGTTTGAGCACTGGTGTTTTAAAGGCCCATGCGTCGCTTCGCCCGGTGCACCGAGCTGTCGCGTACCGCCCAGCGCAGCATCGGCGTACTGCGTTTGACGCTGGCGCGAATCAGTTGGCGTTGCAGTGGGTTCTGGTTGACGTCGAGCATGGCGCTTGCCCAATCCGGCAGCAGGTCGATACCGGCCTGCATCATCAGGGAGCCAAAGGGCTTGGCCAGTCGGCTGGGGGCGGGAGCGGCCAGGAGCAGGCGCAGCACTTCGTGGCTGCGCTCGTCGCACAGCAGCTGTGGACGCATGGCTTGCAGGTAATCGGCGACGGCCCGCCGTGAGCGGGGTACGTCCCGGGCTCCCAGGCGTTCGGCAATCAGGGCGATCTCGTCGTAGTAGCGATCCTGGTCGGCCCCGGACAGGCGAGGGTTGAGGTAGCGCAGGTGCGCGGCGAGAAAACTGCTGACTTCCGCCACATGCACCCAGGTCAGCAGATCCGGATCGCTGGCGGCATAAGGGCGGCCATCCGGGGCGGTGCCGACGATGTGCAAGTGAATGCCGCGTACTTTGTCGATCAGCCACTCGGCGTCCTGACGGGAGCCGAAGGTGGTGCCGGAAATGAACTGCCCGGTGCGGCGCAGGCGACCGATCATGTCCTGGCGGAAATTCGAGTGGTCCCAGACGCCAGCCAGGGCCAGGGGATGCAGGGCTTGCATCAGCAGGGCACTGATGCCGCCAATCAGCATGCTGCTGAAGTCGGCGTGCACCTGCCAACTGACCGATCCCGGCCCGAACAGGCCGGGGTCGCCCTTGGGGTTTTCCAGGTCGAGTTGGCCCAGCGAGAGGCCGGACAGACTCATGACCTGGCTTTCGATACGGCTGCGAATGAATTCCATGACAGCTCGGTGTGGAGAGTGAAAAAAGGCGCGGCCGTGGCCGCGCCGGTTTCAAGCGTTCAGGCGCTTGTCGATCAGGCCTTCCACCACGCTGGGGTCCGCCAGGGTCGACGTGTCTCCCAGGGTATCCAGCTCGTTGCAGGCGATCTTGCGCAGGATACGCCGCATGATCTTGCCCGAGCGAGTTTTCGGCAGGGCCGGTGCCCACTGGATCGGCTCCGGTTTGGCAAAGCTGCCGATCTCGCGGCTGACCAGCGCCAGCAGTTCCTTCTTCAGTTCCTCGCTGGGTTCGACACCTTGCATGGGCGTGACGAAGGCATAGATCCCCTGGCCCTTGAGGTCGTGGGGGTAACCGACCACGGCGGCCTCGGCGATGCTGTCGTGGAGCACCAGCGCGCTTTCCACTTCGGCGGTGCCGATGCGGTGCCCGGAAACGTTGATCACGTCATCGATGCGTCCGGTGATCCAGTAGCTGCCATCCTCGTCGCGTCGGGCACCGTCGCCGGTGAAGTAGTAGCCGGGGTAAGGCGCGAAGTAGGTTTCGACCATGCGCTTGGGATCGCCATAGACGCTGCGGATCTGGGCCGGCCAGCTGGCCTTGATTGCCAGGATGCCGCTGCCGACGCCCTGGATTTCCTTGCCTTGGTCGTCCAGCAGTACCGGTTGTACGCCGAACATCGGGGTCGAGGCGCAGCCGGGTTTGACCTGCCGGGCGCTGACCAGGGGGCTGAGCATGATGCCGCCGGTCTCGGTCTGCCACCAGGTATCGACAATCGGGCAGCGCTGCTCGCCCACGACATTGAAGTACCACTCCCAGGCTTCCGGGTTGATCGGTTCGCCGACACTGCCCAAGAGCCGCAGGCTGCTGCGGGAAGTGCGTTGCACGGGGGCGCTGCCTTCGCGCATCAGGGCACGTAGGGCGGTGGGCGCGGTGTAGAAGATATTGACCTGGTGCTTGTCCACCACTTCCCAGAAGCGCGAGGTGCTCGGGTAGTTGGGCACGCCTTCGAAGATCAGCGTGGTCGCGCCGTTGGCCAGTGGGCCGTAGAGGATGTAGCTGTGGCCAGTGACCCAACCGACGTCGGCGGTGCACCAGAAAACCTCGCTGTCGCGGTAGTCCAGCACGTACTTGAAGGTCATCGCCGCCTGCAGCAGATAGCCGCCCGTGGTGTGCAGCACGCCCTTGGGTTTGCCGGTGCTGCCGGAGGTGTAGAGGATGAACAACGGGTCTTCGGCGTCCATCGGTTCGGCGGGGCACTGGTCGCTGGCCGTGGCTACAGCCTGCTCGTAGTGGATGTCGCGGCCTTCCACCCAGTTCACCGGGCTGCCGGTGCGTTCGACCACCACCACGCTGCTGACATCGGGGCAACTGAGCAGGGCCTTGTCGACGTTGTTCTTCAGCGGAATCAATTTGCCGCCGCGCACGCCTTCATCGGCGGTGATCACGGTGTGGCAGTCGGCATTGAGGATTCGATCACGCAGGGCTTCCGGCGAGAAGCCGCCGAACACCACCGAATGCACGGCACCGATCCGGGTGCAGGCAAGCATGGCGTAGGCCACTTCGGGAATCATCGGCATGTAGATGCACACCCGGTCGCCTTTCTTCACGCCGCGGCTTTTCAGCACGTTGGCCAGGCGGCAGACATGCCCGTGAAGTTCTTTGTAGGTGATGCGCTTGGAGTCGGCGGGGTTGTCGCCTTCCCAGATGATGGCTGGCTGATCGCCGCGTTTTTCCAGATGACGATCGATGCAGTTGTAGCTGACGTTGAGCTGGCCGCCGCTGAACCAGCTGGCCTCGCCGGTGCGCATGTCGTGGCTGTGCACGCTGTCCCAGGGGCTGCTCCAGTGCAGGAAGCGCTTGGCCTGCTCGGCCCAGAACTGGTCCGGCTGTTCTATGGATTGACGGTAGAGGTGCTGGTAGTCGTCCTGACTCATTTGCGCCGCCCGGCGGACGGCATCGGCTTTGGGAAAAGTGCTGATATCGAACATGACGGTTCCTTATTCTTGTTTTGCGACAAGTCATAAGGTTGCGCACAAGTGTCAGGAAGGTTCAAGGGGGCAGGGCCGGGGCCCGGACAGGAGCCGGCTGGGCCGGCTCCTGGGAAGGCAAGGTCGATCAGCCGCGGTGACGGCCGCGGAAGTAGTTGATCAGGCCTTGGGTCGATGCGTCGTCGGCCAGGGTTTCATCGCTGCCAACCAGGCGGTTGTAGACACCTTTGCCCAGCTCCTTGCCGAGCTCTACGCCCCACTGGTCGAAAGCGTTGATGCCCCAGACCACGCTTTGCACGAAGACCTTGTGCTCGTACAGCGCTACCAGGGCGCCCAGGCGCCGTGGGCTGATGCGTTCCACCACCAGGGTGTTGCTCGGACGGTTGCCGGGAATCACCTTGTGCGGCGCCAGTTTCGCCACGTCGGCTTCGCTCAGGCCTTTCTCGCGCAGTTCGCTCTCGGCTTCGGCGCGGGTCTTGCCCAGCATCAGCGCCTGGCTCTGGGACAGGCAGTTGGCGTACAGCCATTGATGATGGTCGGCGACCGGGTTGAAGCTGACGATCGGCACGATGAAGTCGGCCGGAATCAGCTGGGTGCCCTGGTGCAGCAACTGGTGATAGGCGTGCTGGCCGTTGCAACCGACGCCGCCCCAGATCACCGGGCCAGTGTCGGTGGCCACCGGCGTGCCGTCCTGGCGCACGCTCTTGCCGTTGGATTCCATGTCCAACTGCTGCAGGTGCTTGGTGATGTTGCGCAGGTAGTGGTCGTACGGCAGGATCGCGTGGCTTTGCGCGCCCCAGAAGTTGCCGTACCACACCCCCAGCAGGGCCAGCAGCACCGGCATGTTCTGTTCGAACGGCGCGCTCTGGAAATGCTGGTCCATGGTATAGGCACCGGACAGCAGTTCCTTGAAGTTGGACATGCCGATGGCCAGGGCGATCGGCAGGCCGATGGCGGACCACAGCGAGTAGCGGCCACCCACCCAGTCCCACATCGGGAAGATGTTTTCTTCGCGAATCCCGAAGGCTACCGCGGCGGCGTTGTTGCTCGATACGGCAATGAAGTGGCGATGCAGTTCGGCTTCGGAGCCGCCTTGTGCCAGATACCAGGCCCGCGCGGCTTGGGCGTTCTTCAGGGTTTCGAGGGTATTGAAGGACTTGGAGGACACGATGAACAGCGTTGTTTCCGCGCGGATCTTCGCCGAAAGCTCGTGGAACTCACTGCCGTCGATGTTCGCCAGGTAGTGGCAGCGCACGCCTTTCTGGGCGTAGGACAGCAGGGCTTCGGAGACCAGCTCCGGACCAAGGAAGGAGCCGCCGATGCCGATGTTCACCACGTCGGTGATGGGTTTTTCGGTGTAGCCGCGCCACAGGCCGTCGTGGATGCGCCCGACCAGTTCGGTGATCTGGTTCAGGACCTTGTGCACTTCGGGCATCACGTTGACGCCGTTCACCGACAGCTTGTCGCCAACCGGACGGCGCAGCGCGGTGTGCAGGGCCGGGCGGCCTTCAGAGGCGTTGACCGGCTCGCCGGTGAGCATGGACTTGATGGCATCGGCCAGGCCGACTTCCTTGGCCAGGTTCACCAGCAGGTCGCGGGTCTGGCTGGTGATCAGGTTCTTCGAGTAATCGAGAAACAGTCCGCAGCTGCTCAGGGTGAATTGGCTGAAGCGCTGTGGATCGGCATTGAACGCCTCGCGCATGCTGAAATCCTGCATGGCTTGGCGGTGGTCTTTCAACGCTTGCCAGGCGGGCAGAGCGGTAACGTCGTGAGGAGTGCGGTAGTACGCCATCGCTGCGGTTTTCCTTTTGCTTGAACTGCCTTTTGGACACTGAAAAGCCTGGAACGTCGTGCATGGTCCCAAGGACCTCGTTCGCTCAGCCCTGTGCTGATTCGATTAATCACCCAGGGCGATAACAGTAACCCCGGCGTGCTGTTCTGTCTTGGCTTTGTCCGACTTGTGGCCGGTACTATTTTGTACTAGCGCAGCCAATCAGGGCGGCAAAGAGGTTTTCAGTGGGAATAATAGGGGGTGAATCGGCTGGCCTGGGCCGGGAACCCGGTTCTGGCAAGGTCCCGTGCATCACCGGGGAAGTCTCTGCAACCTGTGCGGCAGAAGCTTGAGCCACTTGGTTGCACCTTGGGCAAGACGGCATGCATGGACGTTCCTCGCTCGGGTCCTCGAACGGGGCTTGCAGTATTGGCTGCAGGCCCCAGCCGGCGGCAGTTTGCCCGAAGGTTGGGGTTCGGGCAATCGGGTGCTTATGCCGGTGTATCGAGGTCCAGATGCAAGTTGTCGATCAGACGGGTGGAGCCCAGATACGCCGCGACCAGAATCACCAGGTCGCGGTCTTCGGCGGTGGCGGGACGCAGGTTTTTCCCGTGACGGATTTCCAGGTAGTCCCGGCGCAGGCCGGCGGCTTCCAGTTGCTGCTGTTGCTCGGCCAGCAGCTTCGGATAATCGCGTTCGCCACTGCGGATGGCCTGGGCAATCTGCTTCAGGCTGCGGTACAGCGCCGGGGCGATGGCACGCTGTTCCGGGCTCAGGTAACCGTTGCGCGAGGACAGCGCCAGGCCGTCGTCGGCGCGTACGGTCGGTTCGCCAATGATCTGGATCGGCATGTTCAAGTCATGCACCAGGGCGCGAATGACGGCCAGTTGCTGGTAGTCCTTCTGGCCGAATACCGCCAGATCGGGCTGGACCATGTTGAACAGCTTGCTGACCACCGTGGCCACGCCCTCGAAATGACCGGGACGGCTGGCACCGCACAGGCCTTCGGACAGTTGTGGCACGCTGACTCGGGTCTGTCCGGCCATGCCGTCGGGGTACATTTCTTCGACGTTGGGGGCGAACAGCAGATGGCAGCCGGCTTCGAGCAGCTTTTCCTGATCGGCGGCCAGGGTCCGCGGGTACTTGTCCAGGTCTTCGCCGGCGCCGAATTGCAGCGGGTTGACGAAGATGCTCGCGACCACGAAATCCACGCGCTGAGCTGCCTTGGCCACCAGCGCGGCGTGGCCGCTGTGCAGGTTGCCCATGGTGGGCACGAAGCCGATCCGCTTGCCGTCGCTGCGGGCGCGAGCGACCGCGGCGCGCAATTCGCGCACGGTTTTAACTGTATTCATGCAGAGAACCCATGTTCGGCGCCTGGAAAGGTAACGGCTTTGACTTCTGCGACGTAGGCGCTCAAGGCCGCCTGGATGCTGTCTTGGCCGGCCATGAAGTTTTTCACGAACTTGGGTGAGCGACCGCTCAGGGACAGGCCCAGCATGTCGTGGAGCACCAGCACCTGGCCGTCGGTGGCGCTGCCGGCGCCGATGCCGATCACCGGGATCTTCACCGCCTGGGTGATTTCCGCGGCCAGTTCACTGGGCACGCATTCCAGCAGCAACATGGCAGCACCGGCCTGCTCCAGTGCAATGGCATCGGCACGCATCTGCCGCGCCTGGCTCTCGTTGCGCCCCTGGACCTTGTAGCCGCCCAGGACATTCACGGTCTGTGGCGTCAGCCCCATGTGCACGCACACCGGAACACCGCGCTCGTTCAGCAGGCGAACCGATTCGGCCAGCCAGGCCGCGCCTTCGATCTTGACCATGTGCGCGCCGGCCTGCATCAGCTGGGCGGAACTGCTCAGCGCTTGTTCGGGGGTGGCGTAGGACATGAAAGGCAGGTCGGCGAGGATCAGTGCCCCGTTGTTGCCGCGCTTGACCGCTGCGACGTGATAGGCCATGTCGGCGTTGCTGACGGGCAGGGTGCTGTCGTGCCCTTGCAACACCATGCCCAGGGAGTCGCCTACCAGCAGGACTTCGACACCGGCCTCACAGCAGGTGTGGGCGAAGGTCGCGTCATAGCAGGTCAGCATGGTGATTTTTTCACCTTTCTGCTTGAGGCTTTGCAGGGTGGTCAGAGTGATGTCTGGCATGAAAAGGGGTCCTCATTTCAGGCGCTTTGGAAACTACTGCGAGTAACGCGCGTGATTCTTCGTTTTTCAGGCGCACGGTCTTTTGTCGTGCTTATACAGCCTGGTTCCAAGCGATTTGAAAGTGCGGCCGGGACTCGTCTTGGCGCTCTCGGGCACATCATTTTGTGCCCAGAAGGTGCTCTGTACCAGCGGGTGCCACCGCCGTTGCACAAGCGCCTTGGCCTGACGTTTCCTGGGGTCGCCGCGAACAAGCCTCGCTTGAATTGCGCCCTTTAACGCCGGGATGGCGGCAACGGGACGCCTATAGTCGTGATGAGGACTCGGGAAGTCAATTAGATGTGTTACCGCCTTGTTACGCCGCGAGTGTTACCGCCGTTACTGATCCGTTTCAGCGCTCAGGCCAGGCGTTCCAGGCCGACAAATGGGCAGGCATCGAGCAGTGCCTTGAGGGTGCGCCCATCGGCCAGCCGCAACTCGGCAGGGGCCAGTTCTGCCAGGGGATAGAGGACAAAGGGGCGGGCGTGCATGTGGTAATGAGGCACCTTGAGACGGGGTTCGTCGAGCAGGCGGTCACCGAACAGGAGGATGTCCAGGTCCAGGGTACGCGGCCCCCAGCGTTCATTGCGCTCGCGCCCCTGCTGGTTTTCGATTGCTTGCAGGGCATCGAGCAGCACCAGGGGTTCGAGGTTGCTGTCCAGCGCCGCCACAGCATTGGTGTAGCGCGGTTGGCCGGGAAGCAGGGAGTCGCTTTGATAGAAAGCCGAGACGCCGCGCAGTTGGCTGGCGGGCAACTGCGCCAGGGCTTCGATGGCGCTGCGCAGTTGCTCTTCGGGGGCCGCCAGGTTGCTGCCCAGGCCAATGTAGATTCGTTCCATCCACTATTCGCCCGAAGCGTTGGAGCCGCCGACACGCTTGCGCTTGGCGCCGCTGCTGCGCCGACGTTTGCGAGGGGCGCCGCTGGCGTCTTCCTTGCCGCTCAGTTCGCGGATCATGTCCCGGCGTTCGGCATCGTTGGCGTCCTGGTAATCGGTCCACCATTCACCCAGGCCATCGGTCTGCTCGCCGGCGCTTTCCCGCAGCAGCAGGAAGTCGTAGCCGGCACGGAAACGCGGGTTATCCAGCAGCAGGTCGGCGCGCTTGCCGCTGCGGCGTGGCAAGCGCTCTTGCATGTCCCAGATCTCGCGGATCGGCATGGTGAAGCGCTTGGGAATGGCAATGCGCTGGCACTGCTCGGCGATCAGCTCGTGAGCCGCTTCCTGCATGGCCGGGATCGGCGGCATGCCACGTTCCTGCAGGCGCAGCACCCGTGCCGGCAGGGCGGGCCAGAGCAGGGCGGCGAACAGGAAGGCCGGGGTCACCGGTTTGTTCTGCTTGATCCGCAAGTCGGTGTTGATCAGCGCTTCGCTGATCAGCGTGTGGGTGTAGGTCGGGTTGTATTCCAGGGCTTCGGCGCTGGCCGGGAACAACGGATCGAACAGTTGCAGGTCCACCAGCATTTCGAAGGTGTCGGCGGCGTAGCCGGAGAGGAACAGCTTGAGCACTTCCTCGAACAGGCGCGCCGAGGGGATCTCCCGCAGCATGGGCGCCAGCTCACGGATCGGCGTCGCGGTGTGCTTTTCGATACCGAAGTTCAGCTTTGCGGCGAAGCGCACGGCCCGCAGCATCCGCACCGGGTCTTCCTGATAGCGCTGGCGAGGATCGCCGATCAGGCGGATCAGGTTGTTGCGAATGTCATGTACGCCATTGGCGTAGTCGAGGATGCGCTCACTGACCGGATCGTAGTACAGGGCGTTGATGGTGAAGTCACGGCGTTGCGCGTCTTCTTCCAGGGTGCCGTAGACGTTGTCCCGCAGGATTCGCCCGCTTTCGTTGCGGGAGGATTGGTTGCTGTCCTCCTCGTCGTCGTTTTGCGGGTGGTTGGCGCGGAAGGTCGCGACCTCGATGATTTCGCGACCGAAGTGAATGTGCACCAGCTTGAAACGACGGCCAATGATCCGCGCGTTACGAAACTCGGCCTTGACCTGTTCCGGTGTGGCGCTGGTGGCGACGTCGAAATCCTTGGGGGTGATGTTGAGCAGCATGTCGCGCACGCAGCCACCCACCAGGTACGCCTGGTAGCCGGCGTTCTGCAGGCGCTCGACGATATTCACCGCATACCGGCTGAATTGGGCACGTTGCAGCGAATGTTGGCTGCTATTGAGCACTTCAGGGGTGCTGCGTTGGTGTTGCGTACGACGCAAGGGAGAACGGAATGACTGGAACAGCTTCTTCAGCATGGGATGCACTGTTTGAAGGAATGTTCGGCCAAAACGAAGAATGACCGCATGATGGGCCGGGATTCTAGCATTTAGTCGAAGGATGGTGTAGGAAGCTGCCGCGACTTGTGTAGGTCTGACCAAAGCTCCGTGCTACCAGGGCAGTGTGGGTTTTGTCGGGGGAAATACGAATTGCAGAAACCACAAGGGGAGCCGAAGCTCCCCCAGAATAGTTGCGTGCTCTATTTTTATTATTGGTTTTGGGCTTCTTGTTTTTGTTGATCGCCCTTGGTCACCTGGTTTACCCAGTGTGACGCTCCCAATCGGGAGCCAAGAGCAAACGGATTGCTTTGATCGCTGAGTTGCAATGACCTTTCGATCCAACCAGTTCAGGCTCTGCCTTAGGGCAGTTTTTGTTGTTCTCGGCCTGGTTGCGGGGCAAGCCCCAAATACAACGCCTCTCCAAAAGAATCAGTTAGCTGCGCCTCCGCCGTGTTGTTTTTATTGTGCGTGAGTCGATTCGTCTTATTTTTATTGTCTTGTGCATTGCTTGTTATTGTTCTTGTACCAAACATGTAGCAGTTGCCGTGCCAACTTTTGTGAGCCCCAGTAAAACAAGGGGTTAGGGGTCTCTGGCGCTATTATTCAGACGAAAAAAAGCCGGGGCTTCGTTACCTTTAGCCCCGGCTTTTGTTACGTCCAATGATGCGGGTAACAGTTTTTTTCATTTTGTCGAATGTCACCCGCACATTCGACAGCCTCGGTTCAGCTTTCGCTGGCGACCCCGCTCTTGCGCCGCGGGATGCCCAGGCGCTGGCGCCGCTCCCACAGGCATTTGCGGCTGACCCCAAGCTTGCGTGCCAGCTCGGTTTCGGTCATGTGGTCCTGGTGCTCCAGAACGAAATGCTGGAAGTAGTCTTCCAGGGACAGGTCTTCGGTGGGTTCGTGGCTGGTGTTACCCGGCTGTGGCGCCAGGCCGACGAAGTCGTCGTCTTCCAGGTCGCTCAATTCGATATCGATACCCAGCAAGTCAGCTGAAATCTCCGGGCTTTCGCACAGGATGACTGCACGCTCGACCGCGTTCTCCAGTTCACGCACGTTCCCCGGCCAGGAGTAATGACGGATCGCTTGTTCGGCGTCGGCGGCGAATCTCAGGTCCGAACGACCGATGCGCGCACTCTGTCGAGCGAGGAAGGCGTTGGCGATTTCATTGACGTCGGCACCCCGCTCGCGCAGGGCAGGCAGTTTCAAGGCGATCACGTGCAGGCGGTAGTAAAGGTCTTCGCGGAACTGGCCGATTTTCGACAGGCTCTTCAGGTCGCGGTGAGTCGCCGCTATCAGGCGCACGTCGACTTTTTGCGACTGCACCGAACCTACCCGGCGGATTTCGCCTTCTTGCAGCACGCGCAGCAGGCGGGCCTGGGCTTCCAGCGGCAGTTCGCCGATTTCGTCGAGGAAGAGTGTGCCGCCGTCCGCCGCTTCCACCAGGCCAGCACGACCGGCACTGGCGCCGGTGAATGCACCTTTCTCGTGGCCGAACAGTTCGGATTCGATCAGGGTTTCCGGGATGGCGGCGCAGTTCACCGAGATCATCGGCGCCTTGGCGCGCTTGGACAGATTGTGCAGCGCCCGGGCCACCAGCTCTTTGCCGGTGCCGGATTCGCCCTGGATCAGGACATTGGAGTCCGTCGGCGCGACCTTGCGGATCTTGCTGTACATGTCCTGCATGGGCGGACAGGAGCCGATGATGCCGATTTCTCCGTTGCTGTTACCGGCAATGGCCTTGTCCGCCGCGGCCCCGGCCTTGCTCGCTGGGCGATCTGGCGCGGCGTTCTCGGCGCTTTGCCGATCGCGAAGGATTCGCGCCACGGCTTGGAGCATTTCATCGTGGTCGAAAGGCTTGGCGATGTAGTCCACCGCGCCCATCTTCATCGAGTCCACGGCCGAGCGCAGGCTGGCGTAGCTGGTCATGATCAGCACCGGAGTGCCCTGGCCGAGCTTGATCAGTTCGGTACCCGGGGCGCCTGGCAGGCGCAGGTCACTGACGATCAGATCGAACGTGGGGATGCTGAAGCGTTCCTGGGCTTCCTGCACTGAGCCGGCTTCGCTGACCTGATACTGGTTGCGTTCCAACAGGCGGCGCAGGGCGGAGCGGATAATGGTTTCGTCTTCGACGATCAGAATATGCGGCATTGATTCAATTCTCTCGACGGTCTCAGTTCACAGCGGACGTCGCTTCGACATGGCGCGGCAAGGTTACCCGAATACGGGTGCCGCGCTGGCTTTGTAGATCGGCCGGGCTGTCGATGGTGATTTGTCCATAATGCTCTTCAACGATGGAATAGACCAGTGCAAGGCCCAGTCCGGTGCCTTCTCCAGGGTCCTTGGTGGTGAAAAACGGTTCGAACAGCCGGTCCATGATGTTCTTGGGAATGCCGCTGCCTTCGTCCTCCACGATCAGGTCGACCGTGTGCTCGAAAGCCTCGCTCTTGACGCGTACCGCGCTGCCGGGTGGGGAGGCGTCGCGGGCGTTGGAAAGCAGGTTGATCAACACCTGGGCGAGGCGCTGAGGATCGCCATCGACCCAGTGGTCGGGATCGCACAGATTGAAGAACTGCACTTCGAAATTGCGTCGATTCAGGGCCAGCAGGCCAATGGCGTCCTGAGCGACTTCGGCCAGGCACACGGCTTCGTCGTTGTGCTGGTGGCTGCCGGCGTGGGCAAAGCTCATCAACGACTGCACGATGCGCGAGATGCGTTTGGTCTGTTCGAGAATCTGCTCGCTGATTTCCGTCAGTTCGCCGTCCTCCTCGCGCTCTTCCCGCAGGTTCTGCGCCAGGCAGGCAATACCGGTGATCGGGTTGCCGATCTCGTGAGCGACCCCGGCGGCCAGGCGCCCGATGCTGGCCAGGCGTTCGGAGTGCACCAGTTTGTCTTCCAGGGTCTGGGTTTCGGTCAGATCCTCCACCAGCAGCACCAGGCCGCTGTTGCCCGGTGCCAGAGGCTCGTCGATGGCCGCCTTGTGCAGGTTCAGCCAGCGGGTCTGGCCATCGAGGGCCAGGTGCTGCTTGTGCAAGTGTTCGTCCGGCAGATTGATGAAGCCTTGCAGCAAATCCTTCCATGGGTTGGCGATGGTGCTCAGGCGCGAGCCCACCACATGCTGCGCGGGAATGCCGGTCAGCTCCTCCATGGCCTTGTTCCACATCAGGATTTCCTGGTCCTTGGCCAGGGAGCAGACGCCCATCGGCAGTTCCTGCAGGGTTTGCCGGTGGTAGCGACGCAGGGCATCGAGTTCGGCGGCCAGGCCGGTCAGGCGCGAGTGGTAGTCCTCCAGCCGGCTTTCGATGAAGTGGATATCCTCGGTGACGTAGTTTTCTCCGCCGGCCTTGTAGGGCAGGAAGGTTTCTACCATGTCCTGGGCAACACTGGGGCCCATCAGGCCCGAGAGGTTGGCCTCGATGCGGTCACGCAGGCGCCGCAAGGCGTAAGGCCGACGCTCGTCGAAGGGCAGATAGAGGTCGCGCAGGGCCTGCTCCACTTCCTTTTGCGCGGCCTTCGCTCCCAGCGGCTTGGCCAGTTGAGTGGCGAATTCCTGGGGCGAGGCGGCATGCAGTTCCCGTCGTTGCGGGCGACGCACGTTGTCCACGGCACAGGCTTCGGCGGCGCTGGCTTCCTCGCTGCTGGCGTTGGTGAACAGCGAGATCAGAGTGAACATCAGCACGTTGGCGGCCAGCGAGGCGATGGCCGCCATGTGCCAGCTGGTGTCGTCGAGGACGTAGATCATGTTCAGCAGCGGGATATAGAAACCCTGCAGGTTGCCGATCAACGGCAGCAGCATGGTCACCAGCCACACCAGGATCCCGGCCAGCAGCCCGGCGATGAAACCACGCCGGTTGGCGGTCGGCCAGTACAGCACCGACAGTACGCCCGGCAGAAATTGCAGGGTGGCGACGAAGGCGACGATTCCCAGGTTGGCCAGGTCCTGCTCGGCCCCCAGCAGCAGATAGAAGGCGTAGCCGGCCATGATGATGGCGACGATCAGGGCGCGGCGGGTCCATTTCAGCCAGCGATAGATGTTGCCTTCCGCCGGTGGCTGATAGAGCGGCAGCACCAGATGGTTCAGGGCCATCCCCGACAAGGCCAGGGTGGTGACGATGATCAGGCCACTGGCGGCGGAAAGGCCGCCGACATAGGCCAGCAGGGCCAGGGCCGGGCTGTTGGCGGCAATGCCGATGCCCAGGGTGAAGTATTCCGGATTGGTGGTGGCGCCGAGCTTGAGTCCGGCCCAGAGAATCAGCGGTACCGCCAGGCTCATCAGCAGCAGGAACAGCGGCAGGCCCCAGCTGGCGCTGACCAGGGCGCGGGGGTTGAGGTTTTCGGTAAAGGTCATGTGGTACATGTGCGGCATGACGATGGCCGAGGCGAAGAACACCAGCAGCAGAGTGCGCCACGGCCCCTCTTGCAGGGGCGTATGCAGCGCGGCCAGGGCGGTCTGGTTCTGCAGCAGCCAGAGCTCCAGCTGTTGCGGCCCATCGAAAACCCCGTACAGCGCATAGAGGCCGACGCCGCCGATGGCGATCAGCTTGATCACCGATTCGAAGGCAATGGCGAACACCAGGCCTTCATGTTTTTCCCGGGTCGCAATGTGCCTGGAACCGAAGAAAATCGTGAACAGGGTGATCAGCGCGCAGAAGCTCAGTGCTACGCGATGCTGCACCGGCTCATGGGTGAGGATGCCGATGGAGTCGGCCACCGCCTGGATCTGCAGGGCCAGTAGGGGCAGGACCCCCACCAGCATGAAAATGGTGGTCAGGGCGCCGGCCCAGGTACTGCGAAATCGGAAGGCGAACAGATCCGCCAGGGATGACAGCTGGTAGGTACGGGTGATCTTGAGGATCGGATAGAGCAGCACCGGCGCCAGCAGGAAGGCCCCGGACACCCCCAGGTAACTGGAGAGAAAGCCGTAGCCGTATTGATAGGCCAGGCCCACTGTGCCGTAGAAGGCCCAGGCACTGGCATAGACTCCAAGCGACAGGGTGTAGGTCAGTGGGTGGCGAATGATCGAACGCGGGATCATGCCGCGCTCACTGATCCAGGCCACCCCGAACAGCACCAGCAAGTAGGCGGCGCTGATCAGGATCATCTGGGTCAGGCTAAAGCTCATCGGCATCTTTTTGGCTCTGCAGGATGAAGGTCACGACGATCAGAATCAGCCAGAGCAGATACGGGCGATACCAGGCGCCAGTAGCATCGATCCACCAATCCATGATGGCGGGGGAAAACAGATAGATCCCCACTACCAGGAGCAGGACCAAGCGATAGATGTACATCTCGGCCTCTCTTTATTGTCTGCGTGCCCGAAAACGTGCGGCGATGGTAACGGATGGGCGCCAAGCTGCAAGGGGCGTCAGCTCAATTGCGCTTCCGGCACGCTTGGCGTGCGGGGAATCAAGCCGGCATCCCAGTGCACGATGCCCCAGCGCATGATCTCTGCCACGCTGGCATAGGCCAGTTCGCTTGGCGGTTTCTGCCCCAGGGCCCGCAGCGCCCGCAACAGCAAGGGCGGCGCCTGGTCCTCGGGCAGTGGCGGCGAGCGGTAGGACTTGCCCAGTTTGTGGCCGTCCGGCTGAGTGATCAGCGGCACATGCAGGTAACGCGGCTGGTGCAGCCCCAGCAATTCCTGCAAGTACAACTGACGCGGTGTGGAGTCCAGCAGGTCCGAACCGCGGACGATATCGGTGATGCCTTGCCACGCATCATCCAGCACCACGGCCAGTTGATAAGCATAGAGGCCATCCCGGCGCTGGATCACGAAGTCCCCCACATCCCGGCCCAGGTGCTGGCGGTACTCGCCCTGGACCCGGTCGGTGAAACGGTACTCCAGCTCCGGCACGCGCAGGCGGATCGCTGCATGCTCTCGGGCATGGCCGAGGTTGCGACACAGGCCCGGGTAGATGCCGTGGTAGGGCTCCAGTTGTTTGCGTGAACAGGTGCAGGCATAAGCCAGGCCCTGGTTGAACAAGCGGTTGAGCACCTCGGCATAGGCCGCGTGGCGGTCGCTTTGACGGATCATGTCACCGTCCCATTCGAAGCCGTAGCTTTCCAGGGCCTTGAGGATCGCCGCCTGGGCGCCGGGCTCTTCCCGGGGCGGGTCGAGGTCTTCCATGCGCACCAGCCAGCGGCCGCCGGCGGCGCGGGCATCAAGATAGGAGGCAAGCGCGGCAACCAGAGAGCCGAAATGCAGATAGCCGCTGGGGGTGGGGGCGAAGCGCCCGATGTACGCGGAGGATGTGGAGGCAGTCATGAAGGGCGACGATGTTCCGGGGGATCGCTTTCGCGAGCGAGCTCGCTCCTGCAGGGCGGCGGAAACGAAAACGGAGCGTAGGTACGCTCCGTTTCAGGCTCAGTCGGCGATTATTTGCCGACCTGCTTTTCCTTGATTTCCGCCAGGGTCTTGCAGTCGACGCACATGTCGGCGGTTGGGCGGGCTTCCAGACGGCGAATGCCAATCTCGACGCCACAGGATTCACACCAGCCGTATTCTTCGTCTTCGATCAGTTGCAGGGTCTTGTCGATCTTCTTGATCAACTTGCGCTCGCGATCACGGGCACGCAGTTCAAGGCTGAACTCTTCTTCCTGGCTGGCACGGTCAGCCGGATCGGGGAAGTTGGCCGCTTCGTCTTTCATGTGATCAACAGTGCGGTCGACTTCCTGCATCAAGTCCTGTTTCCACTTGTTCAGGATCTTGGTGAAGTGTTCGCGCATGGGCTTGCCCATGTACTCTTCGCCCGCAGTTTCAACATAAGGTTCAAAACCGCTGATCGATTGAATCTGTTGCTTTGCTTGGGTGGGCATGAATGGACCGCCTCTACTCTTGTAATCCATTGCGCAGGATTGCTCCATCTCCGACACTTGCCGGCCCTGCGGCTGCAAGCGGGCGAACTTACCAGATCAAACCAGAGCGCGCTACTCCCGGTTGTCGAGCCTATGTCGTGTATCGCCCATGGATACGGGAAAAGTCTGACACGGCCCGTTGAACGGTTCGTTCAATCATTGATTTTAGTCAAATCTGCGGGTTCTGTTGGCGCCGGTTGGCTAAGGTAGCAGACCGCGTGAACGGCTCCGGGTTCTCCCTGGCTTCTATGGATGGGTAGAATCGGACTTTTTGCTTCCCCACCTTGTAATGAAGGAAGGCTAATGGCTCTGCCCTACAGTGCGCGCAGTCGCGCTATCGAACCTTTCCATGTCATGGCCCTGCTGGCTCGCGCCAATGAACTGCAAGCGGCGGGACACGATGTGATTCACCTGGAGATCGGCGAGCCGGACTTCACCACCGCCGAACCGATCATCAAGGCCGGGCAGGCCGCGCTGAGTGCCGGCAAGACCCGCTACACCGCGGCCCGGGGCATTCCCGAGCTGCGCGGAGCCATCTCCGGGTTCTACCAGCAGCGCTATGGCCTGGACATCGACCCCGAGCGGATCATGATTACCCCCGGAGGCTCCGGTGCCCTGTTGTTGGCCAGCAGCCTGTTGGTCGACCCGGGCAAGCACTGGCTGCTGGCAGACCCGGGTTATCCGTGCAACCGGCATTTTTTGCGCCTGGTGGAAGGCGCCGCGCAACTGGTGCCGGTAGGTCCGGATGTGCGTTATCAACTGACTCCGGATCTGGTGGAACGCTATTGGGATCAGGACAGTGTCGGAGCCCTGGTGGCGTCTCCGGCGAACCCCACCGGGACCGTTCTCAGTCGTGATGAGCTGGCGGGCCTGTCCGCGGCGGTCAAGGCGCGCAATGGGCATCTGGTGGTGGATGAGATCTATCACGGCCTGACCTACGGCACGGACGCTGACAGTGTTCTGGAAGTCGATGACAGTGCGTTTGTCCTGAACAGTTTTTCCAAGTATTTCGGCATGACCGGCTGGCGCCTGGGGTGGCTGGTGGCACCGCCGGCGGCTGTGGGCGAGCTGGAGAAGCTGGCGCAGAACCTCTACATCAGTGCGCCCAGCATGGCCCAGTACGCGGCCCTGGCCTGTTTCGAGCCGCAAACCATCAGCTTGCTGGAGGAGCGTCGCGCCGAGTTCGGACGCCGCCGGGACTTTCTGCTTCCGGCCTTGCGCGAACTGGGCTTCGGTATCGCCGTGGAGCCGGAAGGGGCGTTCTACCTGTATGCCGACATCAGCGCCTTTGGCGGGGATGCCTTTGCCTTCTGTCGACACTTCCTGGAAACCGAGCACCTGGCCTTCACTCCGGGTCTGGATTTTGGACGTCATCAGGCCGGTCATCATGTGCGCTTTGCCTACACCCAGAACCTGGCGCGCCTGCAAGAGGCCGTGGCGCGCATTGCCCGTGGCCTGCAGAGCTGGCAAGGCTGATGCGCTTCGATCCAGCCCTGGAGCAAGGGCGTCTGCTGCGGCGTTACAAGCGTTTTCTGGCGGACATCGAAACCGCTACGGGCGAGTTGCTGACCATCCACTGTCCCAATACCGGCTCGATGTTCAATTGCATGGTCGAGGGCGGGCAGGTGTGGTTCAGCCGCTCCAATGATCCCAAGCGCAAGCTGCCGGGCACCTGGGAAATCAGTGAAACCCCGCAGGGGCGACTGGCCTGCGTCAACACCGGACGGGCCAATGGGCTGGTCGAGGAGGCGCTGCGCGCCGGGCTGATCAGCGAGTTGGAAGGCTTTACCGGCCTCAAGCGCGAGGTGCCCTATGGGCAGGAGAACAGCCGCATCGACTTTCGCCTGGATTACCCTCATGGCCCGGCCTATGTCGAGGTCAAGAGTGTCACCCTGGGATTCGATGGTTCGCCAGTGGCGGCGTTTCCCGATGCGGTGACCCAGCGCGGTGCCAAGCACTTGCGTGAGCTGGCGAGCCTGGCCCGGGAGGGGGTACGGGCCGTGTTGCTGTACTGCGTCAATCTGTCGGGCATCGAAGCCGTGCGTCCGGCCGAGGAGATTGATCCGGGTTATGCCGCCGCATTGCGCGAAGCGGTGGCCGCCGGGGTTGAGGTACTGGCATACGGCGTGCGCCTGACCGCGCAGGAAGTCTGTATCGACCGGCGCCTCGACGTGCGGTTGCAGGGCTAGATATCGATCCAGATCCCCCGGCTGTCTTCCCGGCAGTCGATGACCTGCAGAAACTGGCCGGCGCAAGGGCCGGCCACGCACTCGCCGCTTTCAATCAGAAACAGTGCGCCGTGGGTGGCGCACTGGATCAGGCTGGCGCTGGGGTCGAGAAACTGCTCGGGCTGCCACTCCAGGGGAACGCCACGGTGCGGGCAGCGGTTGGCATAAACGTAAGCCTGGCCTGCTCGACGCACGGCAAACAGCTTTAAGCCTTCCAACTGGAAACCGCGGCTGCCGGCCTCGGCCAGTTCACTCCCGGCGCAAAGAAATTTCATGGCTATCCTCTTGGTCCTAAGGCTCTGGGTCCTGGCTGTCACAGCTCTTGGCTGACGGCAGGATGAAACATGTCGGCGCTTGACGGCTAAATGAAAACAATTATCAAATGGCCGCCTCGCCCGGCACGGCGTGCTTGCTCCTTTCGATGCCAGCTCAGTCTGGCATGTCACACGGACAGTCGCTTCGCGGGCCTCACTGCTATCAAAGGAAATCTACTTATGCGCCTGAGTGCCAGCGCCCTCGCGTTCTGGGTCGCACTGCTGGTGAGCCCGTGGGCCGCCGCCGAGGAGTTGCCGCAGCGTTGGGTCAGTGCCGGGGGCGCCTTGTCCGAGTGGGTGGTGGCCCTGGGGGCGGAGCCCAAGCTGGTGGGGGTCGATACCACCAGTCAGCACCCGGAGTCGCTCAAGGCCTTGCCGAGCATCGGCTATCAAAGGCAGCTGTCGGCGGAAGGCATTCTCAGTCTGCGCCCGGATATTCTGCTGGGGACTGAAGAAATGGGCCCGCCGCCGGTGCTTGCGCAGATTCGCAGTGCCGGGGTCAAGGTCGAGCTGTTTTCTGCTCAAGCCGACCTGCCGACCCTGCAACGCACCCTGCGCCAGTTGGGGCGACTCCTGGGGCGCGAGGACCAGGCCGGGCAATTGTTCAGCGCCTATCAACAGCGTCTTGAGCAACAGCGGGCCTGGATTGCACAAGTGCAGGAACAGCAGGCGGCGCCTGGAGTGCTGTTGCTACTGGGGCACGCGGGAGGCAAGCCGCTGATCGCCGGCAAGGACACGGCCGCCGACTGGCTGTTGCAACAGGCCGGCGCGCGCAACCTGGCGACCCATAGCGGTTACAAGCCGTTTTCGGCGGAATCCCTGGCGGGACTGAATCCTCAGGTGCTGGTGTTCTCCGACCGCAGCCTGAGTGGCGATGCGGCCCGCGTTGCGCTGTTCAAGGAAAGTCCGGTGTTGGCCTCCACTGCCGCGGCCAAGGCTGGGCGGGTGGTGGAGCTGGATCCGACCTTGCTGGTGGGCGGCTTGGGGCCGCGTCTGCCAGATAGTCTGAAACGCCTGGCGGCGGCCTTCTATCCTCAGGCCAAGCCTGCCCCATGAGCCGCCTGGTCAAACCTCGAACGCTGTTTCTCGGGCTTGGCGCCCTGTGTGTATTGGCTATCTGGCTGTCCCTGGCGCTGGGGCCGGTCAGCCTGCCCTTGATCGATACCTTGCGTGCCGCCTTGCGCCTGATCGGGTTACCCATCGATGGGCAGGGGCTGGAGCAGGCAGAGTTGATCCTTGGACAGATCCGCTTGCCACGGACCCTGCTCGGTCTGGCGGTGGGCGGGGTGCTGGCGCTGTCCGGCGTGGCCATGCAGGGGCTGTTTCGCAACCCCTTGGCTGATCCCGGGTTGGTGGGCGTATCCAGTGGGGCGGCATTAGGGGCGGCAATCGCCATTGTTGGCGGCTCGATGTTCGGCGGCGTGGCGGAATCTATCGCGCCTTACCTGCTTTCGCTCTGTGCCTTTCTCGGCGGGCTTGGGGTCACGGCATTGGTCTATCGCCTGGGCCGGCGCAATGGCCAGACTCACGTGGCGACCATGCTGCTGGCGGGGATCGCCCTGACCGCCCTGGCCAGTTCGGCGGTGGGCTTGTTCACCTACCTGGCCGATGACGCGACCTTGCGTACCCTTACCTTCTGGAACCTGGGCAGTCTTAACGGTGCCAGTTATCAGCGCCTGTGGCCGTTGTTGCTGGTGACGGTGCTGGTGGCCCTGTGGCTGCCCCGCAGGGCCAAGGCGTTGAATGCACTGCTGCTGGGCGAATCAGAGGCCAGGTACCTGGGCATTGATGTCGAAGGGCTCAAGCGGGAGCTGGTGTTCTGCACCGCCCTGGGCGTGGGCGCCGCGGTAGCCGCGGCAGGCATGATCGGTTTCGTGGGCCTGGTGGTGCCCCATCTGGTGCGTCTGTTGTCAGGGCCGGATCACCGAACCCTGCTTCCGGCATCGATCCTGGCGGGGGCCAGTCTGTTGCTGCTGGCCGATCTGGTGGCGCGCCTGGCGCTGGCGCCGGCCGAGTTGCCCATTGGCATTGTCACCGCCTTTATCGGCGCTCCGTTCTTTCTCTACCTCTTGCTGCGAGGGCGTGCCTGATGTTGCGAGTCGAGAACCTGCATGTGCGGCGCGGGGATAAAGAGGTGCTGGTGGGGATCGATCTGCAACTTCTGCCCGGGCAAGTGCTGGGGGTGCTGGGCCCCAATGGTGCCGGTAAAAGCAGCCTGCTTGGGGCCCTGAGCGGCGAGCTGACGGCGCATCAGGGACGGGTGTTGCTGGATGAGCAGGAGATGGCGCAATGGCCGGGGGCGGCACGGGCGCAACGTCTGGCGGTATTGCCCCAGGCGTCGAGTCTGGATTTTGCTTTTAGGGTCGAGGAAGTGGTGGCGCTGGGGCGCCTGCCTCATCACAGCGGCCGTGAGCGGGATGCACAGATAGTCGACGCTGCCCTGGAGGCCGCCGATGTGGCTCATCTGCGAGGGCGCAGCTACCTGGCGTTGTCGGGGGGCGAGCGTCAGCGGGTGCATCTGGCGCGGGTCCTGGCGCAATTGTGGCCAGGCCAGGCCGGGCATCATTTGCTGTTGGACGAACCGACTTCGGCCCTCGATCCGTTGCACCAGCACGTGACCTTGCAGGCCGTCCGGGCATTCGCCGATCGGGGTGTCGCGGTGCTGATCATTCTCCATGACCTGAATCTGGCGGCGCGTTACTGTGATCGGGTGCTGCTGCTGGAGGGCGGGCACCCCCATTCCCTGGGCGTGCCGGCCGAAGTGCTGCGACCCGAGCCGCTGAAGGCGGTCTTTGGCCTGGAGGTCCTGGTACAGAAACACCCTGAGCGTGGGCACCCGCTGATCATTGCCCGTTGACCCGTAACACGGAGAGCCTTGATGCGTACCCTGCCGCTTGTGCTGTCAGCCCTGTTGCTCGCGGCTTGTCACGTTAGCCGCGAGCCTGCGCCGCCGCCCGTGGTGCCGGACCCGGGCAGCATTCTTGATCTGCGCACGGGGCAGGCGCTGAGTCCGGGGGAATTGGTCGAGCGCCTGGCGCGAGCGCCCCGGCTGATCGTCGGCGAGCAGCACGACAATGCCGATCATCACGTTTTGCAGCTTTGGCTACTGCGCTCGCTGGCCCAGGAGCGCCCTCAGGGCAGCCTGTTGCTGGAGATGCTCAATCCCGATCAGCAGCCCGGCGTCGACAAGGTCAAGCGTGAGGCGGCCGGGCAGCGCTTGCCTGATGACCTGATCAAGGCGTTGGCCTGGCAGCCGGGTTGGGATTGGGGGCTCTACGGGCCGGTGGTGAGCTATGCCCTGAAGCAGCCTTATCCCTTGTTGGCAGCCAATCTGGATCGACAGGAAATACGCCGGATCTATACCCAGGTGCCGGTTCTTGGTGGCATGCAGAGCAATGCCTCGTCCGTGACCCAGGCGTTGTCGGCGCAGATTCGTGAATCCCACTGTGGCTTGCTGCCTGAGGCCCAGGTGCCGGCGATGTTGGCGGTGCAGCAGCAACGGGATCGGCGCATGGCCGAGCGATTGCTGGCGGCGCCGGTACCGGCCATGTTGCTGGCGGGGGCCTTTCATGGGCGCCGTGACCTTGGGGTGCCTCTGCACATGGCTGATCTGGACCTGCGCCGGCCAGTCGTGGTGTTGCTCCTGGCGGAGCGCGGGAGCAGTGTGCCCGCTGCCGCGGCGGACTATGTCTGGTACACGCCGCCTCAGCCAGCCAAGGATTATTGCGCGCAACTGAAACCCTGATCGGCGGTGCTGTTTCACGGGCGAAAAAAGACCCGGCAAGAGCCGGGTCAAATAACCGTGATTAGCCTGATGAGGAGATAATCTGAGAGTCCGAACCACTGGTCTTTCAGCTTATCGACTGATCTCGCGACCAGTTGTGATAATCATAACGATTCTCATTTCGAAGTCAACCGGGCTTTTTCAGTTCCTGCGCATTTTTGTCAAACGCCCGTTTGGATTCTCGGTGAGTCTATTCCCGGGCATGGCTGTTCAAGGCCATCAGGCGGGTCACTTCCTTGTTCAGCAGGTCAATGCGGCGGGCCATGCTTTCGATCAGGCTGTGAGCGATGCGCGGATTGCTCTGCGTCAGGCTGAGAAAGTGCTCCTTGGGGATCAGCATGATTGTGCTCGGTTCATTGGCAATGACGCTGGCACTGCGCTTTTCTCCGGTGAAGACCGCCATGGCGCCAAAGATCTCATCCTTGGGCACGTCGCCCACTTTGTGCCCGTCGACAAAGGCCTCGGCATGGCCTTCGAGAATTACGAACACGTGATCGGCTTCATCCCCCTGGGTAATCAGTACTTCTCCCGGCTCCACCCGCTTGAAGCCGTTGTTGCTGCGCAACTCGGGCGGCTTCAGGCGGGCTATCGCATCGCAGAGCAGGGCGGTCTGGCCGATCAGGTACTGCAGCAGCCATTCCGAGCGCTGTTCGTCAGCGTAGATATGGCGGAACACCTCGGTCCGCAAATAGGGCGTCAGGCTCAGTGGTACATCGCAGCCCAGTCGGTACTGAGGGTGTTCGACACCCCGCCGCAGTCCTACCAGATCGCCTTCATGCAGGTAGAACAGCGGACGCTCTTCAACGCTGGCCTGGATCACGCCACTGGCCAGCAGGAACAACTGATGCTCGGGCAAGAGGCCCGACAGATCCGCCACAGGTTCAACGTCCAGCGTGGCACCGCAGGGCGAAAGGCCCTCCAGCAACTGGGCCGGGATACTTTGCAGTCGGTTGATCAACGCATCGGCGTAGGCCGGTTGCTCCCCCATCAGATACATAAGGTTCTGCCAGTCAGTTCTTGTGACGAGAGGATATGGCGTCCAATTGCTTGTTCAGCGCCTCTTTGCGTTCGGCGGGAAGCTCGTTCCAGTGCATGTCCATCAACGCGCCTTCGATGGCGTACAGCAGCACTTTCGAGGCCCGAAAACCCCGGGTGCGTACAGCCCTGTATGCGTCCACCGCGCCCAGGCGGCGCAGGTCCGATGCGCTGTGGATGCCCACTGCATGCAGCCACTGTGCCGATGTCTTGCCAAGGTTCTTCAGGTGTTGCAGTTCATCATTCATTAAGCCTCCTGGCGATGGCCGAATGGTGAGTGGGCAGCCTCTCAGGAGTGTAGCGCTCAGTAGAAAATGCGCTGTTCGTTGGTCGGGTTTGGCGCAAATGCTTCTAAGGCAGTGCGGTCAAGGCGCGATGGGCGGGTGTATGCGGGCATTGTGCCGGGGGGAGGGGAAGAGCGGGGATGGTCCACAGTCCGGCGCACAGCAAGGCGCCGGACAGAACGATTGCAGGGGACTTTAGCGGGTGTTGTAGCGCAGTCGGGTGCCGAAGTTGACCGACATGAGGATTTCATCGGCCGTCAGTTCGACCGGGAAGTAGGCACCGGAGATCTGTGCATGGGCCAGGCTGGCGCCTTCCATGGTGGCATTGCGCAGGTCCAGGCCGCGCAGATCGGCGGAACGGAAGTAGGCGTCAGTGAAATCGATGCCCTGGGCGTTCAACTGTCGCAGGTCGAGGCCGCGAAAGTCGCCACCACGCATGTCGATGGGGCGATCCTTTGGACGCTCGCGGTTGAAGCCGACGATATCGTCCTTATGCAGCAGGGCGTAAAGCGGAGTATCCAGAAGTTTCGGTTGGCTCATGGCGACGTCACCAGTGTTGGATTTATGACGCCAGTATAGTGCCACTGTTTTTCAGCCGTGAAGTCTTTGCACTTCACGGCTGAAATTAGCGCTTACAGGCCAGGCAGACGCTGGCGGATGTTGGCAACCAGGGCATCCAGGCTGCCGCTTTCGTTGGTTTCAATGCGCTTGCTGCGCAGCAGTTCTTCGTCGGTCAGGGCCTCGCGAGTGGCTTGCTGGGTCGCAATCACTTCCAGGGTCGCATCGGACGGATCGTTCTGATCGGCCTGGCGTTGCGCCAGCCAGCTCGCAATCACCGCTTCTGGCGCATTGCAGTCGATGATCAGGCACGGCGTGCCGGTGGCTTCGGCGACCTTGGCCGCTGCATCCCGCTGGGCGCGCTTGAGGTAGGTTGCATCGATCACGACCGGGAAGCCGGCGCGCAGGATGGTCTCGGCGATTTCATGCAGGCGCGCATAGGTGGCGCTGCTGGCCTCAGTGCTGTAGATGCCGGCGTGGGGATCGTTGGGTACCTGCTGCTCGCCGAACAGACGCTTGCGCTCGACGTCGGAGCGCAGGCGGATGGCGCCCAGGGCTTCCACCAGACGCATGGCCACACGGCTTTTGCCCACCGCCGAGACGCCCGAGGTGATGGCCAGGAAGCGCGAAGGGATGGTGCTGTAGCTTTCCGCCAGATTGGCGTAGTTGCGGTATTGACGCAGGGTGGTGGCGCGCTGCACGGGAGTGGCCTCGGCAGGCAGGCTGAACAGGCTGACCTTGGCGCGTACCAGGGCGCGATAGGCTTTGTAGAAATTGAGCAGTTCCAGGCCTTGGTAGTCGCCGGTCAGTTCCAGGTACTGGCTGATGAAGCGCCGTGCCAGGCTTTTCAGGCCACGGTCTTCCAGGTCCATGGCGAGGAAAGCGGTGTCGGCATAGACATCGGTGAAGCGGAAGGGCTCGTTGAATTCGATGCAGTCGAAGATCACCACCTTGCCGTCGATCAGGGTCGCGTTGCCCAGGTGGATATCACCGTGGCACTCACGGATGAAACCTTCGCTCTTGCGTTGCGCCAGCAGCGGCTTGAGGCGTTCGAAGCTGGTTTCTGCCCAGGCTTCCAGGGCTTCCAGTTGCAGCAGGTCGGCCTTGTCGCTGAGAAACGGACGGATCTGTTCGAAATTCTGGCGCACGGGGGCCATCACGCTTTCTGGTGTACCGGCTTCGTGTGCTGCCGGGACTTGCGGGGCGCTGAGATGGAATTGAGCGATCTGTTGCGCCATCTCGTCAATGTGCGCGGTGGTCAGTTCGCTATTGGCCTGCAAGGTGCTGAGCAGTTGGCTTTGTGGAAACTGGCGCATTTTCAGCGCGTATTCGATGACCGGGCCGCTGCCACCCAGCTCAGGGGTTTCGGCGCTGCCGGTGATCGGCAGGACTTCCAGGTACAGGTCCTGGGTCAGACGCTGGTTCAGGCGCAGCTCTTCGCCACAGAAATGCTCGCGGGACTCGAGGCTGGTGAAGTCGAGGAAACCGAAATTGACCGGCTTTTTCACTTTGTAGGCAAAGGGGCCGGTGAGCAGTACCCAGGAGATGTGGGTTTCGATGACCTGAAACCCTTCAACGGGATGAGGATACAGAGCGGGGTTTTGCAGGGCGGCGATCAGTGACTGGCTCACAGGCGATCCTTCAGAGTCGGGAAAATCGAGGGCGTCATTATGGCGGTTGGCAGGGGTAACGCAAACCTCGGGTGGCGCATGTTGAGGATGAATAAAGTGCGTATAATCCGCCGCCATGACTCGTACCCGATCCCCCCGTTCCGCTAAAAAAACTCCCTCTGGTGGCCTGCGCCGCTGGCTGGGCTGGGCGCTCAAGCTCAGCCTGGTTGGTCTGGTGGTGCTCGCCGGCTTTGCGGTTTACCTCGATGCCGTGGTCCAGGAAAAGTTCTCCGGCAAGCGCTGGACCATTCCGGCCAAGGTCTATGCCCGGCCGCTTGAGCTGTTCGTCGGACAAAAGCTCAGCAAGGAAGACTTCCTGACGGAGCTCGATGCCTTGGGCTACCGTCGCGAGAGTGTGGCCAACGGTCCCGGCGCTGCGGCGGTCAGTGGCAATACCGTCGACTTGAACACCCGTGGCTTCCAGTTCTACGAGGGACTGGAGCAGGCGCAAGCGGTCCGTGTGCGTTTCTCGGGCGACTATGTGGCGGAGCTTTCCGGCAGCAAGGGAGCCAAGTTGGCGGTGGTCCGTCTGGAGCCGTTGCTGATCGGTGGCCTGTATCCGAAAAACCTTGAAGATCGAATCCTGATCAAGATCGATCAGGTCCCGCCCTATTTGCTGGAAACCCTGGTGGCGGTGGAAGACCGTGATTTCTATTCGCACTTTGGCGTATCGCCGAAGTCGATTGCCCGCGCGATCTGGGTCAACACCTCGTCGGGGCAGATGCGTCAGGGCGGTAGTACTCTGACTCAGCAGTTGGTGAAGAACTTCTTCCTGACCAACGAACGCAGCCTGTCGCGCAAGCTCAACGAAGCGATGATGGCGCTGTTGCTGGAGCTGCATTACGACAAGCGGGAGATTCTCGAGGCCTATCTCAACGAGGTGTTTGTCGGTCAGGACGGTCAGCGTGCGGTGCACGGTTTCGGTCTGGCCAGCCAGTTCTTCTTCAGCCAGCCGTTGTCCGAGCTCAAGTTGCATCAGGTGGCGCTGTTGGTAGGGATGGTCAAAGGGCCTTCCTACTACAACCCGCGGCGTTACCCGGAACGTGCCTTGGAGCGACGCAATCTGGTGCTCGATTTGCTGGCGCAGCAGGGCGTGGCTACACCCGAACAGGTGGAAGCAGCGAAGAAGATGCCGCTTGGCGTGACCAAGCGCGGCAGCCTGGCGGACAGCTCGTTCCCCGGTTTCCTTGATCTGGTCAAGCGTCAGTTGCGTGAAGACTACCGCGACGAAGACTTGACCGAGGAAGGCCTGCGAATCTTCACCAGTTTCGATCCGATCCTGCAGATGAAGGCCGAAGCCTCGGTCAACGACACCTTCAAGCGTCTGGCCGGGCGCAAGGGGGCGGAGGATGTCGAGGCCGCCATGGTGGTGACCAATCCGGAAACCGGTGAGGTCCAGGCCATGATCGGCAGTCGACAAGCCAGTTTCGCCGGCTTCAACCGGGCATTGGACGCAGTGCGACCGATCGGCTCGTTGATCAAGCCGGCGGTTTACCTGACGGCCCTGGAGAAACCCAGCCAGTACACCCTGACCAGTTGGCTCTCCGATGAGGCGTTTTCGGTGAAGGGCGCTGATGGCCAGGTATGGAAGCCGCAGAACTATGATCGACGCTCCCATGGCACGATTTTCCTGTACCAGGGGCTGGCTCATTCCTACAACTTGTCCACCGCTCGACTCGGGCTGGAAGTCGGTGTGCCGAACGTTCTGAAGACCCTTGGACGCTTGGGTGTGACCCGTGAATTCCCGGCGTTTCCGTCGATGCTGCTCGGCGCCGGTGGCCTGAGTCCGATGGAAGTGGCGACCATGTACCAGACCCTGGCCAACGGTGGCTTCAATACGCCCATGCGCGGGATCCGCAGCGTGCTGACAGCCGAGGGCGAGCCGCTCAAGCGTTATCCGTTCCAGATCCAGCAGCGCTTCGATGCCGGTTCGATCTATCTGATTCAGAGCGCGATGCAACGCGTGATGCGCGAAGGCACGGGCAGCTCGGTGTACAACGTGTTGCCCAAGACCCTGGCGCTGGCGGGCAAGACCGGTACCAGTAATGACTCGCGTGACAGTTGGTTCGCTGGTTTCAGCCAGGATCTGCTGGCGGTGGTCTGGCTGGGCCGTGACGATAACGGCAAGACACCGTTCACCGGTGCCACGGGCGCCCTGCAGGTCTGGACCAGTTTCATGCGCAAGGCCGATCCGCTGCCGCTGGACATGCCGCAGCCGGACAACGTGGTGCAGGCCTGGGTCGATTCGCGTACCGGGCAGGGCTCCGATGCCAACTGTCCGGGTGCTGTGCAGATGCCGTATATTCGCGGCAGCGAACCGCCTCCCGGTGCTTCTTGCGGTGGTGAAACCCCGGCAGGTAGCGATTCGGTGATGGATTGGGTCAAGGGCTGGATGAACTAAGCGATGAGGGTTTGACGTGAACAAGTGGTGGGTTCCAGCTATTACAGCTCTGGCGTTGCTCAACGGTTGCGCCAGTGTGCAGCGCGGCTCCATTCCCGTCGTGGACTCCGGTACTACCGTGTCCAACAGCGAGCGGATTTCCGCCACCGGCGGCTTTCGCCAGACGACCATCAAGCGTCCGGCGCAGGCTCAGGCTCGGGCCATTCCGGAAGATTCCGGGGTGGTGGTGATGGTCCCAGGTGGCGGCGCAACCGCGTCGGCGCCGATCAGCAGCTCGCCGATCACTCCGGGGCCTGTGACTTCCGGGCCTATTACGCCGGGGCCGGTGGAGGGTGGCGGTTATCAGTCGGCACCGATCAATCAGGGCACCTACAACATGCCTTCGACGCCGAGCGGGATTCCGTCGGCCCGGGCTGGTGGTCTGTCGGCTGATGAGCAATTGGACGGGCCCGTGCTGGCGCTGCTGACCACGGCTCAGCAACAGCAATCCAGTGGCGATCTGAATGGTGCTTCCTCCAGTCTGGAGCGTGCACAGCGTGTCGCGCCGCGCGAGCCCCAGGTGCTCTACCGTCTGGCACAGGTGCGCATGGCCCAGGGCGATGCTCCCCAGGCTGAACAGTTCGCCCGCCGTGGCCTGAGCTTCGCCAATGGCCGCCCCGATCTGCAGGCTAGCTTGTGGGAGCTGATTGCCCAGGCGCGGGAGAAGCAAGGTGATGCCGCCGGTGCTGCCCAGGCGCGGCAGAAAGCCCGAGTCTCGCTGTGATGGATGAGCGCTTTCCGAAGATCGCCGAGCAGTTGCTGCTGATTGAGCGTGAATTGCGTGTTCAGGGCCTGTGGGACGAGGCTGTGCCCAGCGCTGAAGCGCTGGCCAGCACTCAGCCTTTTGCCGTGGACACCCTGGAGTTCGAGCAATGGCTGCAGTGGATCTTCCTGCCGCGCATGAAGGTGATCCTGGAGCAGGATTTGCCGTTGCCCAACGCCTCCGGTATCCAGGAAATGGCTGAGATGGTGTTCTCCACTCGCCCGATGCAGGGGCGCGACCAGCAGTTGCGAGTTCTGCTCAAAGAGTTTGATCAACTCATCGTCGCTACCCGCTGAATCACGACTGCCAGGTATGCCTGGCAGTCGCTGCTTTTCCTCTCTTGCACCCCCGTTCCTGACGTCATAGGCCGCCCCTTCAACAGGCGTGTTCTTTCCTGCGCGCTGCTCTCGCGATGTCGTTCAATACGGTGCGTGGCAATCTGGCAATAGGGCACAGGCGAAAGTCCGGCTTCGTATTTCTGAGAAGCTTGCTGAAGTTTGCGCAATTGAAGCGCAGAGAGTTGCCGGTTTTGAGTTTTTTCTTGCGTTCTCATGCGCTTAGTTCGAATTAACTACATAGACGACTTGACTTGAAGAGGACGAAACAGAAGAATCCAAAGTCCGCTGTAGAGGGACTGCCAGAAGCAGACCCACTCAGCAGATCATGAGGCGCACATCCGCGCCGAAGTGCTACACCCGCAACGCGTTACCTCGCGCTGGGTGGGAAAACCCCGCAACACTTTGGGGCGCTCCCAATACTTGCTCAGTCAGTGCTGACGTAGTCGGCGACCACCGTCGCTCATGCTCTGCTGAGAAGTAAACCTATTAAGACCCGCTCCCTTTTGAGGGCGGTATTCTGGCGTTTTAGAGGTGAACAACGTGGAGCTTTTATCTGGCGGTGAGATGCTCGTCCGCTTTTTGCGTGACGAAGGCGTCAAATATATCTACGGGTACCCGGGTGGTGCTCTCCTTCATGTTTACGATGCCCTGTTCAAAGAGCCGGAAGTGACCCACATCCTGGTTCGTCACGAACAAGCGGCAACCCATATGGCTGACGGTTATGCCCGTGCCACCGGTAAAGCCGGTGTGGTACTGGTGACTTCTGGCCCGGGCGCGACCAATGCCATTACCGGTATTGCCACCGCCTACATGGACTCGATTCCAATGGTGATCATTTCCGGTCAGGTGCCTAGCACCATGGTCGGTACCGACGCGTTCCAGGAAACCGACATGATCGGTATCTCCCGGCCGATCGTGAAGCACAGCTTCATGATCAAGCACGCTTCGGAAATCCCGGAAGTCATGAAGAAGGCGTTCTACCTGGCGCAATCAGGTCGTCCAGGTCCGGTGGTGGTTGATATCCCCAAGGACATGACTAACCCGGCTGAAAAGTTCGAATACGTTTTTCCCAAGAAAGCCAAGCTGCGCTCCTACAGCCCAGCTGTTCGCGGTCACTCCGGGCAAATCCGCAAGGCGGCAGAAATGCTCCTGGCGGCCAAGCGTCCTGTTCTTTATGCAGGCGGCGGTGTGATCCTGGGTGGCGGTTCCGCACCGCTGACCGAACTGGCCAAGATGCTCAATCTGCCAGTGACCAATACCTTGATGGGGCTGGGTGCATACCCTGGTACCGATCGGCAGTTCGTCGGCATGCTTGGCATGCACGGCAGCTACACCGCCAACCTGACCATGCACCACGCTGACGTGATCCTGGCCGTTGGTGCGCGCTTCGACGACCGGGTTATCAACGGTGCTCCGAAGTTCTGCCCGAACGCCAAGATCATCCATGTGGATATCGACCCGGCTTCCATCTCCAAGACCATCAAGGCCGATGTGCCTATCGTCGGTCCTGTGGAAAGTGTCCTGACTGAAATGGTCGCGGCACTCAAGGAAATCGGCGAGACCCCGAATAAAGACACGGTCGCCAGCTGGTGGAAGCAGATCGACGAGTGGCGCGGTGATCGTGGCCTGTTCCCTTACGACAAGGGCGACGGCAGCATCATCAAGCCGCAAACGGTGATCGAGACTCTGTGCGAAGTGACCAAGGGCGATGCCTTTGTCACCTCTGACGTGGGCCAGCACCAGATGTTCGCGGCGCAGTATTACAAGTTCAACAAGCCCAATCGCTGGATCAACTCCGGCGGCCTGGGCACCATGGGCTTCGGCTTTCCGGCGGCCATGGGGGTCAAGTTGAGCTTCCCTGATAATGATGTCGCCTGTGTCACCGGCGAAGGCAGTATCCAGATGAATATCCAGGAACTGTCCACCTGCCTGCAGTACGGTCTGCCGGTCAAGATCGTCAACCTGAACAACGGCGTGCTGGGTATGGTGCGCCAATGGCAGGACATGAGCTACGGCAGCCGCCACTCGCACTCTTACATGGAATCGCTGCCTGACTTCGTCAAGCTGGTCGAGGCCTACGGTCACGTGGGCATGCGTATCACGGACCTGAAGGATTTGAAGCCGAAGATGGAAGAAGCGTTCGCCATGAAGGATCGCCTGGTATTCCTCGATATCCAGGTCGATACCAGCGAGCACGTCTATCCGATGCAGATCAAAGACGGCTCTATGCGCGATATGTGGCTGAGCAAGACGGAGCGTACTTAATCATGCGGCACATCATTTCCTTGCTTCTGGAAAACGAACCGGGCGCTTTGTCTCGTGTAGTCGGTCTGTTCTCGCAGCGTAACTACAACATTGAAAGCTTGACCGTGGCACCGACCGAAGACCCGACCCTGTCGCGTCTGACCCTCACCACGGTTGGTCATGATGAGATCATCGAGCAGATCACCAAGAACCTGAACAAGTTGATCGAGGTGGTGAAGCTGGTGGACCTTTCGGAAAGTGCTCACATCGAGCGCGAGCTGATGTTGGTCAAGATCAAGGCCACCGGCGCCCAGCGCGCCGAGGTCAAGCGCACTACCGATATTTACCGTGGGCAGATCGTTGATGTCAGCGCTAGCGTGTATACCGTTCAACTGACCGGTACCAGCGACAAGCTCGACAGCTTCATTCAATCGATCGGCACCGCGTCGATTCTGGAAACCGTACGCAGTGGTGTCACCGGGATTGCCCGTGGCGACAAAGTACTGAGCATCTAACTCAAATTAGCGAATGGCCGGAACGGCCTGATATAGGGGAAATTCATGAAAGTTTTCTACGATAAAGACTGCGACCTGTCGATCATCCAGGGCAAGAAAGTTGCCATCATCGGTTACGGTTCCCAGGGCCACGCTCAAGCTTGCAACCTGAAAGACTCCGGTGTTGACGTGACTGTCGGCCTGCGCAAAGGCTCGGCCACTGTTGCCAAGGCTGAGGCCCATGGCCTGAAAGTGACCGACGTTGCTGCTGCCGTTGCCGGCGCCGACCTGGTCATGATCCTCACCCCGGACGAATTCCAGTCCCAGCTGTACAAGAACGAGATCGAGCCGAACATCAAGAAAGGCGCCACCCTGGCCTTCTCCCACGGCTTCGCTATCCACTACAACCAGGTTGTTCCGCGTGCCGACCTCGACGTGATCATGATCGCGCCGAAGGCTCCAGGTCACACCGTGCGTTCCGAGTTCGTCAAGGGCGGCGGTATTCCTGACCTGATCGCGATCTACCAGGACGCATCCGGCAACGCCAAGAACGTAGCCCTGTCCTACGCGGCTGGCGTGGGTGGCGGTCGTACCGGCATCATCGAAACCACCTTCAAGGACGAGACTGAAACCGACCTGTTCGGTGAGCAGGCTGTTCTGTGCGGCGGCACCGTTGAACTGGTCAAGGCCGGTTTCGAAACCCTGGTTGAAGCTGGCTACGCGCCGGAAATGGCCTATTTCGAGTGCCTGCACGAACTGAAACTGATCGTTGACCTCATGTACGAAGGCGGTATCGCCAACATGAACTACTCGATCTCCAACAACGCCGAGTACGGCGAGTACGTGACCGGCCCTGAAGTCATCAACGCCGAATCCCGTCAGGCCATGCGCAACGCTCTGAAGCGCATCCAGGACGGCGAGTACGCCAAGATGTTCATCAGCGAAGGTGCTACTGGCTACCCATCGATGACCGCCAAGCGTCGTAACAACGCCGCTCACGGTATCGAGATCATCGGTGAGCAACTGCGTTCGATGATGCCGTGGATCGGTGCCAACAAAATCGTCGACAAAGCCAAGAACTAAGTTCGAGTCTTGTCAGGGAAAACGCGGCCTAGGCCGCGTTTTTTCGTTTGGACGGGTAGGTTCTGGTATAAAGCTGGATCCTTTGTGGCCGAATCGCGGCCCTGGGTATCTGTCGAAACTTTTCACACCGTTGCAAGGTATTGTCCATGAGCGAACGTCCCGAAGAGCCAAACCAGGCCTCTGACGCCGAAAGCCTGCTACCGATCGATGAGCATGTCGAAGAAGGGCATGACGCTGAAGGCCGTAAAGTCCGGCATCGTGGTATCTATCTTCTGCCGAATCTGTTCACCACTGCGAACCTGTTCGCGGGGTTCTATTCCATCATCAGTTCCATGAGTGCCCAGAGCGCCTTGAGTGCCGGGGACGCGGCGGGGGCAAGCAAGTACTTTGCCTTTGCCGCCATTGCGATCTTTGTCGCCATGGTCCTTGATGGCCTGGATGGGCGCGTAGCCCGTATGACCAATACACAAAGTGCCTTTGGCGCCGAGTACGATTCGCTGTCGGATATGGTGGCGTTTGGCGTTGCCCCGGCATTGCTGGCCTTTGGCTGGGCCTTGGGCGATATGGGCAAGGTTGGCTGGATGGTTGCCTTCATCTATGTGGCGGGCGCGGCATTGCGTCTGGCGCGTTTCAATACTCAGGTGGGAACCGCCGACAAGCGATACTTCATCGGTCTGGCCAGTCCTGCGGCGGCGGGTGTGGTGGCGGGTATTGTCTGGGCTTTCAGCGATTACGGCATTCAGGGATCGAAGATGTCGTTCCTGGTGGCGTTGATGGTCGCGGCGGCGGGCATGCTGATGGTCAGCAACATCAAGTACAACAGCTTCAAGGACCTGGACCTGAAGGGGCGGGTGCCTTTTGTGGCGATTCTGGCGGTAGTGCTGGTGTTTGCCGTGGTGTTCAGCGATCCACCCCGCATCCTGCTGTTGGTGTTCCTCGCCTATGCGGCTTCGGGTCCGATCCAGTACCTGTTGCACCTGCGTCGTCGCAAAAGCGTCGAGTGATGTAATTTCCTCCATACTCCGCAGTCTATTGGTACATCTGTCCTCCAATGCTGCGGAGTTGCCATGTTATTCAAATTCCCCAAAGCGTCTGACTGCCATGAGTCGGATGTCACGCCAGAATCTCTTTATCTCTCTCGACGCAGTTTGCTGGGCGGTGCGGTAGCAGGCCTGGCATTCGCCGGTTTGCCCCGTTGGGCGGCTGCGCAAGATGCGACGCGTTATGCCGATGTGGAGCCGGGCCGTGCGCCGGCGTGGTTCTCCGACAAATTGGTGAGCACTCACTGGCAAGCCGTAACCGTCAAGGATGAGGCGATCACGCCGTTCAAAGACGCGACCCACTACAACAACTTCTATGAGTTCGGTACTGACAAGGGTGATCCGGCAGCTAACGCGGGTGCGCTCAAGACCGAGCCTTGGAGTGTGGTTGTTGACGGCGAGGTCGCCAAGCCTGGGCGCTATGCCCTTGAAGATTTCATGAAGCCTTACTCGTTGGAGGAGCGTATTTATCGACTTCGCTGCGTCGAGGCGTGGTCGATGGTGATTCCCTGGATAGGCTTTCCTATCTCGGCGCTGCTCAAGCAAGTGGAGCCAACCAGCAAGGCCAAGTTCATTCGTTTTGAAACGCTGCAGGATCCTAAGAGCATGCCGGGACAGCGTTCGGGTTTTGCCTTGATCGACTGGCCCTATGTTGAGGGTTTGCGTCTTGATGAGGCGATGAATCCATTGGCGATTCTTGCGGTAGGAATGTATGGGCGTGAGTTGCCCAATCAGAATGGTGCGCCATTGCGCCTGGTGGTTCCCTGGAAGTATGGCTTCAAAAGTGTGAAGTCTATTGTGCGTATCAGCTTGGTGGACGAGCAGCCAAAGACTACCTGGCAGAGTATTGCTGTCAATGAATATGGGTTTTACGCGAATGTGAATCCGACAGTTGATCATCCTCGATGGACTCAAGCGCGTGAGCGGCGTTTGCCCAGCAGCCTGTTCAGTCCAAATGTGCGGGAAACGCAGATGTTCAATGGCTACTCGGATGAGGTCGCTTCCTTATATAGCGGCATGGATCTGCGGAAGAACTACTGATGCGTTATTCGTTCTGGCGTATTGGCGTCTTTATCGCTGCGGCTATCTGGCCACTGTATTGGCTGTATGAGGCTTGGGGCTCGGTTCTCGGGCCTGATCCTGGCAAGGTGCTGGTTGATCGCCTGGGATTGGGGACGTTGGTGCTGCTGCTGATTACCTTGGCCATGACTCCCATGCAGAAGCTTACTGGCTGGCCGGGCTGGATAGCTGTGCGCCGACAACTGGGGTTGTGGTGCTTTGCCTATGTAGTGCTGCACTTGAGTGCCTATGGGGTATTCATTCTGGGGTTGGACTTGTCCCAGTTGGGCGTGGAGTTGCGCAAGCGGCCCTATATCTTTGTCGGAAGCCTAGGGTTCGTGCTTCTTTTGGTATTGGCGCTGACGTCCAATCGCTACAGTCAGCGTCGTCTGGGAGCGCGTTGGAAAAAGCTGCATCGCCTGGTTTATCTCATCCTGGGGCTTGGGTTGTTGCATATGCTCTGGATCGTTCGGGCTGATCTGAAGGAATGGGTGGTTTACGCTTCTGTAGGTGCGCTGCTGTTGGTGCTGCGTGTGCCGGCGGTGGTGCGTCGTATTCCCCGCCTGGCCGCTAAAAAACAACCGTCCGCAACAAAAACGTAATTAAAGGTTGACGGCAGATTCTACAGGTCTATAATTCGCCCCCACTTCCGGCGCAGTCGAAACGGAAAATTCCTTGAGATTCAACGAGTTACGCGGTTTTCGACAGCGGTTACGCTTCAGTTCATCGAAGCCAGAAGCAGTTGGCAAGGCAGTGTTTTTCGCCTTGTTAACGATTCGATCCTCTCGGTCGAAAGCGGTTGAAAAGAGGTGTTGACAGCAGCGTGTAACGCTGTAGAATTCGCCTCCCGCTAACGAGAGATCGAAAGCGCAAGTGGTTGAAGT